>NZ_NQKX01000018.1 GCF_002252635.1 Synechococcus sp. MW101C3 | reverse complement strand
TGCAGCAGATCCAGCAGCTCCGTATCTTCCCCGTCGCCCACCTTCGTTTCCAGGCTCACCGGCTGCCGTGCTCGGCACAGCAGATCCTTCACCTCCTCCTCCGGCAGCTCCACCGCCACTGCCAGCTCACTCAGCGTGGGCGTGCGGCCCAGCTCCTGGCTCAGCTCCCGCTGACCCTTCTTCAGCTTGTTCAGCGTTTCGGTGATGTGGATCGGCAGACGGATCGTCCGGCTCTTCTCCGCAATCGCCCGGGTGATCCCCTGCCGGATCCACCAGTACGCATACGTCGAAAACTTGTAGCCCCGCGTCGGGTCGAACTTCTCCACACCCCGCACCAGGCCGATCGTTCCCTCCTGGATCAGATCCAGCAGCTCCATGTTCCGCTTGGTGTACTTCTTCGCCACGCTCACCACCAGCCGCAGGTTCGCCGCCACCATCCGCTCCTTCGCCCGCCGCCCGCTCGCCAGCTTGCGGCGCAGCACCGGCACCGGCAGCTCCAGCGCCGCCGCCAGCACCTCCATCGTGGGTTTCACCCCGCCGGCGCGCATCTCCAGCTCCAGCTCCGTTTCCTCCAGACGCATCAGCTCCTGCACCTGGCGGCCCAGCGTGATCTCCTGCTCATGGCTCAGCAACGGCACGCGGCCGATGTCCCGCAGATACGAGCGCACCAGGTCGCCG
>NZ_NQKX01000017.1 GCF_002252635.1 Synechococcus sp. MW101C3 | reverse complement strand
GCGTTACCACGGGGCAGAACCTCTTCAGGGAAGACGAAGTTTTCATGCGGCTGGTCAGCCGGTGCCATCCAGGCACGCAGACCTTCATTCAGAAGAATGTTCTTCGTGTAGAAGGTTTCGAATTCAGGATCCTCAGCAGCGCGGATTTCCTGGCTCACGAAGTCGTAGGCACGCAGGTTCAGCGCCAGGCCGATGATGCCGATGCTGCTGGTCCACAGACCCATCACCGGCACGAACAGCATGAAGAAGTGCAGCCAGCGCTTGTTGGAGAAGGCGATCCCGAAGATCTGGCTCCAGAAGCGGTTGGCGGTGACCATCGAGTAGGTCTCCTCTTCCTGCGTGGGCTCGAACGCCTTGAAGGTGTTGGCCTGCTCGGAATCCTCGAACAAGGTGTTCTCCACCGTGGCGCCGTGGATGGCGCACAGCAGCGCACCGCCCAGGATGCCGGCCACGCCCATCATGTGGAACGGGTTCAGCGTCCAGTTGTGGAAGCCCTGCAGGAACAGCAGGAAGCGGAAGATCGCCGCCACCCCGAAGGAAGGCGCGAAGAACCAGCTGCTCTGACCCAGCGGGTACATCAGGAACACGCTCACGAACACCGCGATCGGGCCGGAGAAGGCGATCGCGTTGTAGGGGCGGATGCCCACCAGACGGGCAATCTCGAACTGACGCAGCATGAAGCCGATCAGGGAGAAGGCACCGTGCAGGGCCACGAACGGCCAGAGGCCGCCCAGCTGGCACCAGCGCACGAAGTCACCTTGAGCTTCCGGACCCCAGAGCAACAGCAGGCTGTGGCCCATGGCGTCGGCAGGGGTGCTGACGGCGGCGGTGAGGAAGTTGCAGCCTTCCAGGTAGCTGCTGGCAATCCCGTGGGTGTACCAGGAGGAAACGAAGGTGGTGCCGGTGAGCCAGCCGCCCAGAGCCAGATAGGCCGTGGGGAACAGCAGCAGACCGGACCAGCCGACAAACACGAAGCGGTCGCGCTTGAGCCAGTCATCGAGGACGTCGAACCATCCCCGAGCCGAAGGCGCGCGCCCTACAGCAATCGTCATG
>NZ_NQKX01000016.1 GCF_002252635.1 Synechococcus sp. MW101C3 | reverse complement strand
CTGCGCCTAACCCCATCCACCTCTCCCTGCTTCCTGCCAAAAAAAAGCCCCCGCAATCTGCGGGGGCTGCTGATCGATCGGTGTTCTTCAACCTGTCTTCAATGAAAACCTGTTGAGGAACGTAGGGGATCAGCCGATCGCCGGAGCGGTCAGGGCCACAGGGGTGACTTCGGCAGACGCCAGGTCGAGTGGGAAGTTGTGCGCATTGCGCTCGTGCATCACTTCCATGCCCAGGCCTGCACGGTTCAGCACATCCGCCCAGGTGTTCACCACACGGCCTTGGCCGTCGAGGATCGACTGGTTGAAGTTGAAACCGTTCAGGTTGAAGGCCATCGTGCTCACGCCCAGGGCGGTGAACCAGATGCCCACCACCGGCCAGGCGGCCAGGAAGAAGTGCAGGCTGCGGCTGTTGTTGAAGGAGGCGTACTGGAAGATCAGGCGACCGAAGTAGCCGTGAGCAGCCACGATGTTGTAGGTCTCTTCTTCTTGGCCGAACTTGTAGCCGTAGTTCTGGCTTTCGCTTTCGGTCGTCTCACGCACCAGCGAGCTGGTGACGAGCGAACCGTGCATGGCCGAGAACAGGGAGCCGCCGAACACACCAGCCACACCCAGCATGTGGAAGGGGTGCATCAGGATGTTGTGCTCCGCCTGGAACACCAGCATGAAGTTGAAGGTGCCGGAGATGCCGAGGGGCATGCCGTCAGAGAAGGAACCCTGACCGAAGGGGTAGATCAGGAACACGGCGGAAGCAGCGGCCACAGGAGCGCTGTAAGCGACGCAGATCCAGGGGCGCATGCCGAGGCGGTAGGAGAGTTCCCACTCGCGGCCCATGTAGCAGAAGATGCCGATCAGGAAGTGGAACACCACCAGCTGGTAAGGACCGCCGTTGTACAGCCACTCATCGAGGCTGGCGGCTTCCCAGATGGGGTAGAAGTGCAGGCCGATGGCGTTGCTGGAAGGAACAACGGCGCCGGAGATGATGTTGTTGCCGTACATCAGCGAACCGGCGACCGGCTCACGGATGCCGTCGATGTCGACAGGGGGGGCAGCGATGAAGGCCACGATGAAGCAGATCGTGGCGGCCAGCAGGGTGGGGATCATCAGCACACCGAACCAGCCCACATAGAGGCGGTTGTTGGTGGAGGTGACCCACTCGCAGAACTGGCTCCATGCAGACGCGCCTTGGCGCTGCTGAAGAGTGGTGGTCATGAGAGCGTTGGGTGTGGCCCCCGAAGGGGTCGGTTAAGTAAGGCGAAAGCGTCGGGGGAACGTCCCCTCCGCAGGCCGGAGCCTTTCGCCTGACGCAATGTAACAGCACATTGCGGGATGTGTGGGGCGCTTAAGGTTTGGCTTCG
>NZ_NQKX01000015.1 GCF_002252635.1 Synechococcus sp. MW101C3 | reverse complement strand
GCAGTGGCTGCAACGCAGTCCCACCCCACTAGTAGCGGGCGAAAGCCTTGCGAGCACAGACTTTCCCGTGCTTGCGGCGAGCAATAGCGAGCAGCTGGCACGCTTCGCGCCATGGGCGGAGGCCTTGGTTGAAGCGGGGGGGTGAGTTTGTGTGCTAGTTTTTTGGACTGCGCGGGAGCCGAGAGGCGAGCGCTGCAGGGCTTACGGAGAAGGAGGCGCGAGCCGACGATGCTGTAAGTTTTGAAAGCGGCTGAGGAAGCCGCGAGAGCCGAACCCTGAAGAAGGGGGAGGCGCACCTGGACAACTAAAAAGTTTAGGAACTGACGCTTTTGCTGCGTCATGACTGAAGGAGGAGAGCGCGGAAGCGCTGCCTTTGGAGGGAGTGACGAACGTGCAGCAAAGGTGTGAGGTCCCGTCAAAAAGAAACAAGCGACTGAGTGAGCTGAGATGTTTCTATTTGCGTTCTCACGATGCGAATAGGGATGCAAGTTTCGGTTTACGAGGAAGCGACCGGATCTGAGTGATTTGGAAAGTCATTGAACATTGAGCAATGAGGCGAAAGCAAGATTGCTTGATTGTAGATGCGCTCTCGAACCCTTCCAAGGAAGGAGGTCACGACTGAAAGCATGAGCTTTGAAGAAGCGATACGCGAGTGTGGTTTTGAAGAGGTTGATGATTTTGGGCGTAGACGGCATTGTTTGCGATCGATGAGTTTAAGAGTTTAGCTAAGGCTAAAGGCTTTGATGAATTGATTTAAAGGAACAGTGAATACAACGGAGAGTTTGATCCTGGCTCAGGATGAACGCTGGCGGCGTGCTTAACACATGCAAGTCGAACGAGCCTTCGGGCTAGTGGCGGACGGGTGAGTAACGCGTGGGAATCTGCCCTCAGGAGGGGGATAACGGCCGGAAACGGCCGCTAATACCCCATATGCCGAGAGGTGAAATGAATTTCGCCTGAGGATGAGCCCGCGTCTGATTAGCTAGTTGGTGTGGTAATGGCGCACCAAGGCTTCGATCAGTAGCTGGTCTGAGAGGATGATCAGCCACACTGGGACTGAGACACGGCCCAGACTCCTACGGGAGGCAGCAGTGGGGAATTTTCCGCAATGGGCGCAAGCCTGACGGAGCAACGCCGCGTGAGGGACGAAGGCCTCTGGGCTGTAAACCTCTTTTCTCAAGGAAGAAGACATGACGGTACTTGAGGAATAAGCCACGGCTAATTCCGTGCCAGCAGCCGCGGTAATACGGGAGTGGCAAGCGTTATCCGGAATTATTGGGCGTAAAGCGTCCGCAGGCGGCCCAGCAAGTCTGTTGTTAAAAAGTGGAGCTTAACTCCATCCAGGCAATGGAAACTGCTGGGCTAGAGTGTGGTAGGGGCAGAGGGAATTCCCGGTGTAGCGGTGAAATGCGTAGATATCGGGAAGAACACCAGTGGCGAAGGCGCTCTGCTGGGCCATAACTGACGCTCATGGACGAAAGCCAGGGGAGCGAAAGGGATTAGATACCCCTGTAGTCCTGGCCGTAAACGATGAACACTAGGTGTCGGGGGAATCGACCCCCTCGGTGTCGTAGCCAACGCGTTAAGTGTTCCGCCTGGGGAGTACGCACGCAAGTGTGAAACTCAAAGGAATTGACGGGGGCCCGCACAAGCGGTGGAGTATGTGGTTTAATTCGATGCAACGCGAAGAACCTTACCAGGGTTTGACATCCTGCGAATCCCTTGGAAACTTGGGAGTGCCTTCGGGAGCGCAGTGACAGGTGGTGCATGGCTGTCGTCAGCTCGTGTCGTGAGATGTTGGGTTAAGTCCCGCAACGAGCGCAACCCACGTCTTTAGTTGCCAGCATTCAGTTGGGCACTCTAGAGAGACCGCCGGTGATAAACCGGAGGAAGGTGTGGATGACGTCAAGTCATCATGCCCCTTACATCCTGGGCTACACACGTACTACAATGCTACGGACAAAGGGCAGCAAACTCGCGAGAGCTAGCAAATCCCATAAACCGTGGCTCAGTTCAGATCGTAGGCTGCAACTCGCCTACGTGAAGGAGGAATCGCTAGTAATCGCAGGTCAGCATACTGCGGTGAATACGTTCCCGGGCCTTGTACACACCGCCCGTCACACCATGGAAGTTGGCCATGCCCGAAGTCGTTACTCCAACCCGTAAGGGAGGAGGACGCCGAAGGTGGGGCTGATGACTGGGGTGAAGTCGTAACAAGGTAGCCGTACCGGAAGGTGCGGCTGGATCACCTCCTAACAGGGAGACAAAACTGATTGTGATGTCTGAGCGCTATGAGGATGAAAATCTAAGTAGCAACTTTGTCTTAGGCCACAATCCTGTCATCTCGAAGGTCGATCGGTACCTCAGCTGGCAAATCAGAAAGCAGAAATCATATCCAGCGATGGATGTGATTGAAGACTTGTCTGAGGCGTCTTTTCAGTTCCTAAACTTTGTCTAGGTCACACCCCACAGCGAGTGAATCCCGAAAGGGAGGAGCTTAATGGAAAGGTAAAACTCCTGGGCCATTAGCTCAGGTGGTTAGAGCGCACCCCTGATAAGGGTGAGGTCCCTGGTTCAAGTCCAGGATGGCCCATTCGTGTTTGGGGGTTTAGCTCAGTTGGTAGAGCGCCTGCTTTGCAAGCAGGATGTCAGCGGTTCGAGTCCGCTAACCTCCACTGACCAAACCCTTCACAGCGAAAGCAGGAGAAGGAACCCGAGCCATGCCACGGTGTGACGAGACATGTCCGCTGATCAAGAATTCAGCTTCTTTTCATTTGAGATGGAATTGCCATCCAGTTGAAAGGACGCTGAGCTCTAGCAGCATGATTTGAGACTGAATAAGTCAAAAATCATGCTCTGATGTTCAGCCGAACCTTGACAACTGCATAAGTAAAGTCTGGAAATGAAAGCATCTCATGGATGCTCGATTTTTGCTGAAGGGTTTCGAGAGAAACTTTTGAAGCGCGAATCGAGAAGTTCTTGAGCAAGAGCCGAGACCCAGCATTGTTCCTCAATCATCGCCGAGATGGGAGAGGTTTGATTTTGGCATTCAAACCGTTCATGACAAAGGCAAAGGCAATGAGAATTGTCTTTATTTTGTGATGAAGAGGTGAATCCGAGAGAATCTGCGATTCAAGGCAGCAATGCAATGTTGGGATACATTGGTCAAGCTACAAAGGGCTCACGGTGGATACCTTGGCACACAGAGGCGATGAAGGACGTGGTTACCTGCGATAAGTCTCGGGGAGCTGGAAACACGCTTTGATCCGGGAATTTCCGAATGGGGCAACCCCTAGAACGGCCGCCTGAATACATAGGGCGGCTCGAGCCAACCCAGCGAACTGAAACATCTTAGTAGCTGGAGGAAAGGAAAGTAAAAACGACTCCCTAAGTAGCGGCGAGCGAACGGGGAAGAGCCTAAACCGATGGTTTCGACCATCGGGGTTGTGGGACAGCAACGTGGACCAGGGACGTTAGTGGAAGCGTTTGAATGGCGCGCCATAGAGGGTGAAAGCCCCGTACACGAAAGCGAAACTGGCCTAGCTGTATCCCGAGTAGCACGGAGCACGTGGAATTCCGTGTGAATCTGCGAGGACCACCTCGTAAGGCTAAGTACTCCTGTGTGACCGATAGCGCAACAGTACCGCGAGGGAAAGGTGAAAAGAACCCCGGGAGGGGAGTGAAATAGAACATGAAACCGTGAGCTTACAAGCAGTGGGAGCCCGACTGATCGGGTGACCGCGTGCCTGTTGAAGAATGAGCCGGCGACTTATAGGCACTGGCAGGTTAAACCGGGAATGGTGGAGCCATAGCGAAAGCGAGTCTGAATAGGGCGATCGTCAGTGTTTATAGACCCGAACCCGGGTGATCTAACCATGGCCAGGATGAAGCTTGGGTGATACCAAGTGGAGGTCCGAACCGACTGATGTTGAAAAATCAGCGGATGAGCTGTGGTTAGGGGTGAAATGCCAATCGAACCCGGAGCTAGCTGGTTCTCCCCGAAATACGTTGAGGCGTAGCGTCTAGTGCTATAGCAGGGGGGTAAAGCCACCGTTTCGGTGCGGGCTGCGAGAGCGGTACCAAATCGAGACGAACTCTGAATACCCTGTGTGAAACTAGGCAGTCAGACTGTGGGGGATAAGCTCCATGGTCGAAAGGGAAACAGCCCAGACCGCCAGCTAAGGTCCCCAAATCAATGCTGAGTGATAAAGGAGGTGGGATTGCCCAGACAACCAGGAGGTTTGCCCAGAAGCAGCCATCCTCAAAGGAGTGCGTAATAGCTCACTGGTCGAGCGATCCTGCGCCGAAAATGAACGGGGCTAAGCATTGTACCGAAGCTGCGGATTTAACTTGTTAAATGGTAGGGGAGCGTTCCATGTGGGGTGAAGCGTTAGCGTAAGCGGGCGTGGACTGCATGGAAGTGAGAATGTCGGCTTGAGTAGCGAAAACATGGGTGAGAATCCCATGCCCCGAAACCCTAAGGGTTCCTCCGGCAGGCTCGTCCGCGGAGGGTTAGTCAGGACCTAAGGCGAGGCCGAAAGGCGTAGTCGATGGACAACAGGTCAACATTCCTGTACCTGTCATGTTTTGGGAAGGGGGACGGAGAAGGCTAGCCCAGCCAGATGTTGGTTACTGGTTCAAGCGTTCGAGGCGTTGAGGGGTGGTGAAAACATCCCGAGCTGAGGCGTGAGTACGAGCTGCTACGGCAGCGAAGTGGGTGATGTCAAGCTTCCAAGAAAAGCCCTATACCCGTTAAGGCATGACGGCCTGTACCCGAAACCGACACAGGTGGGGTGGTAGAGAATACCGAGGGGCGCGAGGTAACTCTCTCTAAGGAACTCGGCAAAATGGCCCCGTAACTTCGGGAGAAGGGGTGCCACCGCAAGGTGGTCGCAGTGAAGAGGCCCAGGCGACTGTTTACCAAAAACACAGGTCTCCGCTAAGTCGCAAGACGATGTATGGGGGCTGACGCCTGCCCAGTGCCGGAAGGTTAAGGAAGCTGGTCAGCGAAAGCGAAGCTGGCGACTGAAGCCCCGGTGAACGGCGGCCGTAACTATAACGGTCCTAAGGTAGCGAAATTCCTTGTCGGGTAAGTTCCGACCCGCACGAAAGGCGTAACGATCTGGGCGCTGTCTCGGAGAGAGGCTCGGCGAAATAGAATTGTCTGTGAAGATGCGGACTACGTGCACCCGGACAGAAAGACCCTATGAAGCTTTACTGTAGCTTGGTATTGTGCCCGGGCTCTGAATGCGCAGGATAGGTGGGAGACATTGATGCATGGCTTGCGGGTCATGCGGAGTCAACGGTGAGATACCACTCTTTCAGAGCTAGGGTTCTAACAGCCACCCGTTATCCGGGGGCTGGACAGTATCAGGTGGGCAGTTTGACTGGGGCGGTCGCCTCCTAAAAGGTAACGGAGGCGCGCAAAGGTTTGCTCAGGCTGGTTGGAAATCAGCCGACGAGTGTAAAAGCAGAAGCAAGCTTGACTGTGAGACCTACAAGTCGAACAGGGACGAAAGTCGGCTTTAGTGATCCGACGGTTCTGAGTGGAAGGGCCGTCGCTCAACGGATAAAAGTTACTCTAGGGATAACAGGCTGATCTCCCCCAAGAGTTCACATCGACGGGGAGGTTTGGCACCTCGATGTCGGCTCATCGCAACCTGGGGCTGAAGTCGGTCCCAAGGGTTGGGCTGTTCGCCCATTAAAGCGGTACGCGAGCTGGGTTCAGAACGTCGTGAGACAGTTCGGTCCATATCCGGTGCATGCGTAAGAACATTGAGAGGAGTTCTCCCTAGTACGAGAGGACCGGGAGGAACGCACCTCTGGTGTACCAGTTATCGTGCCAACGGTAAACGCTGGGTAGCCATGTGCGGAGAGGATAACCGCTGAAAGCATCTAAGTGGGAAGCCCACCTCAAGATGAGTGTTCTCATGGCTTAAGCCAGTAAGGTCACGGGAAGAACACCCGTTGATAGGCTCTACGTGGAAGCTTGGTAACAGGTGAAGCGGAGGAGTACTAATAGACCGAGGGCTTGACCAACACTTGGCTCCTTGCTGAGGAGACCAGGGATGCATTGTTTCCAGACGTCACCTTGAGATGACTCAATGCAGCAGGCTTGCGCTTGTCAGCAATGAGATAACTTGGATAGGATGACTAGCTTATGCAGTTCTCAGGGTTCACCTGAGGATGAAAAGTCTATTTCCTGGTGTTCATGGCACTGTGGCCCCACTCCGATCCATCTCGAACTCGGTTGTGAAACGCAGTAGCGGCGAAGATAGTTGGAGGGTAGCTTCCTGCAAAAATAGCTCAATGCCAGGATAAAACTTTTCATTCCTAACAAGTTTTGCTTTGATCGAGCTTGTCATCTGATGATGATGAATCGAGAGAAGCAAAACACTGAAAGCCACCCGAAAGGGTGGCTTTTTTGTTGGTTGCGTGTTGGCTGGAGGATGGATTGCTGGTGGGG
>NZ_NQKX01000014.1 GCF_002252635.1 Synechococcus sp. MW101C3 | reverse complement strand
GGCGGCGGCGGCGAGCGCGGCGGGGTGGGCGGGGAAACGGCGCCACAGCTGCGCGCGCAGGGCAGGGTCATTGCGGCCCAGCTCATAGAGCGCATCGGCGCTGGCGGGGTCGGCCGGGAAGCGGCGCAGCAGCTCGCGCCAGCGGGCCGTGGCCAGCAGGGGTTGCCCGAGCTTGCCGGCCGCCAGTGCATCGAGCTTGAGCGCCACCGCGGCGAGCGGATCGCGGCCCCAGCCCTGGCCCTGCAGCAGCTGGTGCTGCCGGGCCGGCGTGGCCGCCGCCCGGGCCGTGAGCAGCAGGCTGGCCTCGCGGCGCCGCTCCGGGTCCAGGTCCCACTGCCGTGTGCGTTCCAGCGCTGCCGTGGCGGTGTCGGGGGTGGGCAGGGGCCGGGCGTTCAGCGCCTGGCGGCCCAGCACCAGCAGGGCCAGGCTCCCCAGCACGGTGAGCGCCAAGGTGCGTGGGCCGCGCGTCGGGGCAGCGGCCGTTGGCGGACTGGGCACAGGCGGCAGGGGTGGCGCTGACGCCGGCAAAGTCTTGGCATTCTGGAACCACGTCTCCGATCGCCATGGCGCTGCGGCCCTCCCTGCCTCCCTGGTTGACGACCCTGCCCGGTGCCCGCCAGCGCCGCCGCGCCCTGGCCGTGACCGCCCTGGCGGCGGGGGTGTTCTTCCTCCGCCCCTTCTGGCCGCTGCGGGCGTTGCCCGGCTGGGTGGTGGGCGCTCTGCTGCTCTGGGCCGTGGCCGAACTGGTGCGCTGGGTGTGGTGGCCCCGTCGCAGCGTGTAGCTGGCGCCGCCTGGAGCATCCGCCTGGAGGCCTGCTCCTAATCTGCGCCCAGCGATTGCGTGTTCATGGCGGAGCCGGCCCCCCTGCCCATCGGCCCGCCACTCAGTGCCGGTGGCACCTGGTTCGGCACCGACGGCATCCGCGGCCGCGTCGGCACCCATCTCACGCCCCTGCTGGCCCTGCAGGTGGGCTACTGGTGCGGCCAGGTGCTGCCGCCCGAGGGGGCGGTGCTGGTCGGCATGGATTCCCGCAGCAGCGGCCCGATGGTGGTGGCGGCGCTCACCGCCGGCCTCACGGCGGCCGGTCGGGAGGTGTGGGATCTCGGGCTCTGCCCCACCCCCGCCGTGCCCGGTGCGATCCGCCGGTGTGGTGCCGCCGGCGGGCTGATGGTGTCGGCCAGCCACAACCCGCCCCATGACAACGGCATCAAGGTGTTCGGCCCCAGCGGCGACAAGCTCGACCGGCAGCAGCAGGAGGTGATCGAAGCCGGCCTGCGCGGCCGTGCCACTGCCACGGCCAGCGCCTCCTCCGGTGTCTGCGGCGCCGTGCGGCAGCGGCCCGAGCTGCTGGCCGCCTACACCGACACCCTGCTGGCGAGCGTCGCGGGGCGCCGCCTGGATGGCTGCCCGATCGTGCTCGACCTCTGCTGGGGATCGGCCACTGCCTGCGGTGAAGCGGTGTTCCGCGCCCTCGGCGCCGATCTCACGGTGCTGCATGGCAACCCCGACGGCAGCCGCATCAACGTGGGCTGCGGCAGCACCCACCTGGAGCCGTTGCGGCAGGCGGTGCTGGCCCATGGCGCGGCGATGGGCTTCGCGTTCGATGGCGACGCCGACCGCATGCTGGCCGTGGACGGCCGTGGCCGGGTGGTGGACGGCGACCAGATCCTCTACCTCTGGGGCGGGGAGCTGCTGGCGGCCGGTGAGCTGCCCGGCAGCCGCCTGGTGGCCACGGTGATGTCCAACCTCGGCTTCGAGCGGGCCTGGCTGGCGCGAGGTGGTGTGCTCGATCGCACTCCCGTGGGCGATCAGCACGTGCATGCCGCCATGGCCGCCAGCGGCGCTGCCCTTGGCGGTGAGCAGTCGGGCCACATCCTCTCGGCCCATCACGGCATGAGCGGCGATGGGCTGCTCACGGCCTTGCAGGTGGCCACCCGCATCCATGCCGGTGCCGGCTCCCTGGCCGACTGGATGGACACCAGCTTCTCGCCCTATCCCCAGGTGCTGGTGAACGTGATCGTGCCCGACCGCCAGCGGCGTCAGCACTGGCAGGACAGCCTGCTCCTGCGCGAGGCGGTGGCCCAGGCGGAGGCGGCCATGGGCGGCGAAGGCCGGGTGCTGGTGCGGGCCAGCGGCACCGAACCGCTGCTGCGGGTGATGGTGGAAGCGGCCGAACCCGCCGCCGTTGATCACTGGTCGTCGCATCTGGCCGATCTGGCGGCCGCCGAGCTCAACGGGGTTTGATCAGAGACCAGCCAGCTGATCGGCGGCAAGGCTGAGGGCACCGTCGCAGGCATCGCCGGCGGCCTCCACCAGCGTGGCGCCCGGCAGCTGGGTGGCCAGCGCCCGCCGGTAGGCCGCGGCGAAGGTCGGCAGGTGGCGCAGGGCGCCGCCCTGACCGCACACCCGCGGCTGCCCCAGCGCCAGCGCCGCCGCCACACCATGCACCAGCGCGGCGAGGGCGTCGGCGGAGCGCTGCAGCACCGCCAGCGCGTCTGTATCGCCTGCCGTCGCCAGCGCCTCCACGCAGGGGGCCAGCCGCGCGAAGCCGGCGGCGCCGAACGCCGGCGCCACCACCATCGCCTTCACCCGCTGGGCCGTCACCACCTCCTCACCCTCGGCGAGGGCCTGCCACAGCGCGGCGCGTAGCCCGGTGTCCGGCCGCCGGCCATCGGCCATCTCCAGCGCCAGCGCCAGCGCGTCGCGGCCCAGATCGCAGGCGGAGCCGCCCTGGTCGAGCAGCCAGCCCCAGCCGCCGCAGCGGTGCTCGCGGCCGCTGCCGTCGCGGCCCAGCGCGATGCAGCCGGTGCCGCTGATCACCACGATGCCGGCGCCGGCGGGGCCGTCGGCGCTGAAGGCGCCACGCAGGGCGGTGCGCTCATCGCCGGTGACCAGCACGCGCCCCGTCGGCAGCTGCAGGGCCGCCGCCGCCAGCGCCTGCCCCCGCTGCTGCACGCCGCTGCCGTGCTCGATGCCGCTGGCACCCACGCCTGCGGCGGCCAGCCGGGGGGCAACCGGCCCCGCCAGCGGCGCCCCGGCCAGTCCTGCCGCGCTGATGGCCGCCTGCAGGCTGGTGCGCAGGGCGTCGCCGAAGCGCTCCTCGCCGCCGGGGGCCTCCAGATGGCTCACCCCCGGCCCCTGGCCCTCCGCCAGCACCCGCCAGCCGCCGTCGGGATCCACTGCCGCCAGGCGGCAGGTGGTGTGGGTCTGGCCGGCATCGAAGCCGGCCAGCAGGGCGGTCGGCTCGCCGCCATTCATGCGGCCCTCAGCCATCCGCTCGGGCGGCGGCCGGCAGCGTTGACAGGGTGGCCAGGCAGAACCAACCGCTGAGCTGCACCTCCGGCCGGAAGAAAATCGTGTCGGTGACCCCCTGCACGGCCAGGCCGGCGATCACGGCCACTGCTGCCAGGGCCGGCAGGGCCTGGTGGCCGTTGGCACGCACCTGGGTCAGCCCCAGCCGCACACTGGCCACCAGCAGTCCCAGCCCGGCCAGCAGGCCGGGGATGCCACCTTCCACCGCCAGTTCCAGCGGGATTGAGTAGGCGCTGAGCGCGTTGAATTTGGGTTGCTGGTACAGCGGATAGATCAGGTTGAAGGCGCTGTTTCCCGGCCCGATGCCCAGCCAGGGGCGGTCCTTGATCATCTCGATCGCCGCCATCCACACGTTGATGCGGAAATTGTTGGAGCTGTCCTCCCGGCCGGCGCCCAGGCTCATCACCCGCACCCGCAGCGGCTCCACCTTGGCGATCGCCACCGCCAGCACCAGCCCCGCCAGCACCATCAGCAGCAGTGGAAACACGCGCCGCCAGAACAGCGGCCAGTGGCGGGTGAAGCGCAGCAGCAGCAGCACCGCCAGCACCCCGTAGGCGGCCACCAGGCCCAGCCAGCCACCGCGGCTGTAGGTGAGCACCAGGGCCGCACTGCCGAGCACGGCGGTGGTGAGCGCAAACAGCCGGGCGCTCAGTCGCTGCCAGCGCAGCAGCGCCACCACGGCGATCGGCAGGATCGGCAGCAGGTAGCCGGCCAGCAGGTTGGGGTTGTCGAGCGTGCTGTAGATCCGCACCGTTCCCTGCGCCACCGAATTGGGATCCGACCAGCGGGCCAGGGCGGAGGAATCGGCGTAGAGCTGGCGGATGCCGATCACGCTCACCAGCAGGCAGCCGCCCAGCAGGCAGGCCGTGATGCGGTCCCACCAGGGCGGCGCCGTGGCCAGCAGCTGCCGCATCAGCGCGTACACCCCGAGATAGCTCAGCAGCTTGATCAGCCCGTTGGCCGCCGCTGCAGGCACCGGCGAAAAGCCCGTGGCCAGCACCGACACACCCAGCATCACCAGCAGCCAGCCGCTGATCGGCCCGATCCGCCCCGCCGGTGTGCACAGCGCCCACAGCAGCCACAGCAGCCCCGCCGCCGTGATCAGCAGGCTGAGGCCGGTGCGGGTCACCAGCGGCAGCCCGGCCATCAGCGCGCAGAGCACCAGGCCGGCCAGCAGCGGCAGGCGACGGCCCAGCGGTCCGGCTGCCCAGCCCGCCAGCAGGCCCTGCCAGCGCAGCAGCCAGGGAACGGAGCCGCTGGCGGGGCCCAGGGCGGTGGGGGAGGTGGAAGACATTCAGGCGCCGGGCGTGGGCGGATTATGGGTGCGGCAGGCGGCTTGCTCCAGCCCCCCCGGACCGGGCGCGGCCGCGCCGTTGCGCCGGTACAGCACCCGGTATACCGGCAGCCCCAGTGACAGCACGTGCTGCTCCCGCTCGGTGGCCACCGGCAGCGGGTTCGTGGGGCGGTACGGCCGCGGGTCTTCGGCAGGCCGCTCGAAGCACCCGCTCGCCTCGGTGACCTGCACCATCGGCACGATCACCGCCTCCACATCGCTCTGCAGCAGCAGCTCGCTGCCGGGGGGCAAGGCCGTTGCCAGGGCTGCCACCAGCGCCGGCTGCAGCACCCGCCGCTTCTGGTGCCGTTTCTTGAACCAGGGATCGGGGAATTGCAGCGTGACCCGCTGCAGGCGGCCCGGCGGCAGCTGCGCCAGCCAGTCCAGCAGGCTCACATTGGCGTTGCAGAACAGGAAGCGCAGGTTGTCGAGCTGCAGGCTGCGGCGGTCGTGCTCGGCGGCCTCCACCAGCACCCGGCGGATCTCCACCCCAAGAAAGTTGGTGCCCGGCTGCAGCGGCGCCATCGCCAGCAGGAAGCGGCCTCGGGCGCTGCCGATGTCGAGATGGAGCGGCAGCTGGGGCTGGGCGAACAGCTCCACCAGCGGCGGCAACGGCCGCGGCTGCTGGTGCACCCGGCTGAGCGGGTTGACGTGCTGACGCACCAAGGCTCAGCCCTCGGCGCGGGCCGCCGCGGGGGGCACGCCGTCGTCGTCGTGGTTGGGCACCAGGAAGCCCCAGCTGGCCGTGTAGCCGTGCAGGTGGGTGGTGCCCGCCACCGGGCCGATCTCGCCGTTGCAGAAGGCCCCGGCGATGGGCACCTGCGGGAACTGCTCGCGGCACACGCTCACATCGCCATCGGGCTGGCCGTAGAGGCCTTCGCCGCGGCCCAGGCAGGCGAACAGCAGCGCCACCAGGGGCGCGTCGTCGGTACGGGCCTGGCGGCGCAGCAACTGCCGCAGTTCCTGGCGCGAGGCGGCCGCATCGCGCAGCTGGAACTGCACCTGCTGGCCCACCCGCAGTTTTTCCGCCACGGCCACGGCGCCGTTGCGCGGGTCGACGCCCAGCAGATTGCGCACCAGGAAGGCGGTGGGTTCCGCCTGGCAGCTGTCACCGGGAAGGCTGAAGTTGCTGCGCGCCACGCCCAGGAACAGCGAATGGCGCACCTGCTCCCGTTCCGCCGGCGTGAGCGACTGCAGGATCCCCTGCAGGCAGTTGACCGGGCTGTTGGTCTGCGCGCCGGAGCTGAGCTGCAGCACCACGTTGCGCTCCGCCTGCTCGATCTCGAACACCGGCCCGATCGGCCGGCAGCCCTGGGCCACCACCGGATCCAGCCTCCAGGCGCCGCCGATCAGACAGCCCACCGCGCCGGTGAGCACGCGGCCGTCAAACAGCAGCGAGCCGTGTTCGGCGCTGTGGTGGCCGGCGATGCCGCCCACCTTGGCGGCTGACGGGTAGGCGTAATCCAGGCCACTGATCAGATCGTTGATCTTCTGGCAGGTGGGATCCACGAACAGGAGCATGGAGCGGGCCCGCTCCGGGTCGGCGCCCACCCAGTTGATCCAGTCGAGGTTGTCGCCATCGAGATCGGGCAGGGAGGCCGGATCCAGCTCGAACAGCTGCAGATCGGCCCCCGGCAGCCGCAGCAGGGTGACGCTCAACGCCGGCTGCTGCTCCAGTTCCCGCGCCTGCCCGCTGGCATCGGTGCCGACCACTCCACCGCCGGCGCAGCCGATCCAGTGGCGTGCATTCAGGCGGCTGCGCAGCAGCGGCAGCAGGCGTGGCAGGTCACTGGCGTAGCTGGTGGAGCAGAACACCAGGGCCAGATCGTTGGCGCCACGGTTGCCGAGGGCCTTCGCCACTTCCTCGACAGCGGCTTCCAGGGACGGCTGACGGGACAGGGCCGTCTGGCACGAGGCCGGCGCTTCACCGCGTTTGAGCCAGGAGGGCAGGGAAAGCGCAGCCATGGACTGGACCCTACTGCCGGAGCACGACTACGGATAATGGCGCTTCCCGTACCGCCCCTGTGCCAGATCTGCTTTATCGGACCCTGGTCTGGCTGGATTACCGCCTGGCGGTGGTGTTCGCCCTCGGGCTTCCGTTCGTACTGCTGGTGTGGGCCGTCGCGCGGCGGGAAGGCGCTCTGGTGCGTCTGCTCTCCATTTACTGGAAGGTGGCCAGCTTGCTGGGCATCTCCGTGCTGCTGCTGATCGATGCCCGCCCGCTGGGTTACGTGCTGGCGTTGGTGGCCGAGGTGCTGGTGGTGGTGGCGGTGTGGTTCTGGGTGGATCTCAACGAGGAACTCGACGACCTGCCCCCCTGGCGGCCCCTGCCGCTCACCGTGCGAGCCTGGCGCTGGGCGCTCACCGTCTACGGCGTTACGGCAGCGATGCTGAGCGTCACGGCGCTCACCTGCCTGGTGGGTGGGGTGAACCGGCCGGTGTGCCAGGTGTGGCTGGAGGCGCCCCGGCAGCTGCACGCCGTGGCCGTGCGGGTGTTCGGCTTCGTGTTCGGCGGGCAGCTCACCCCAGGGCTCACGGCCTTCTTCGGCTATCTGGCGCTGGCCTTTTATGCGGTGGGGATGCTGCAGTGGCTGCTGGTGCGGCTGCCCCGCTTCGGCCGGGTGGCGGGCGGTTTCTGATGGGGCCGGGCCCGTCGTCACTGCTGCAGCGCCTTGAGCAGATCAGCCGCGAGCACCCCGACCGCGTCCTGCGCCTGCGCGGGCAGCTGCCCCTGGCGCTGGAGGCCGCTGCTGAAAACGAGGCTTCTGCTGCTCAAGCCTCTGCCTGGGAGCCCTTTGAACTGCTGATTTTTCGCGGTTTCTCGAGCAGCGTCACCCACCCCACCGCCTACGACCCCGACCAGAGCGCCTTACCGCCCGGTGCCGTGCTCGGCAGCGCCGAACTGCTGGCCGGCCCGCTCGATCCCAGCAACGAACAGGTGCTGGTGGCGGCCTGTGCGTTGGACGGTTTCCTCGACCCGGCGGCCTGGGCGTGAGCCGAGCAGGCAGCCCGCCGCCGCACGGCGCTGCCGCAGGGCATCTGCCTCACGGGCCAGGGCTGCCCCGGCGGGGGTGAAGTAGCGGAAACGAGCCTGATCGGTATACAGCAGGGGCCAGCGGCTCTGCACCTGCCGCTCGGCCTCCTGCCGGCAGGCCCGCAGGGCACCGAAATCGATCGCCGGGGCCTCGGCTGTGCCAGCCCCGGCGGCCTTGGACGTGCCGGCCACTGGCGGCACCACTGCCGGCGCCTCAGCGGGCGCCTCCAGGTCGGGGCAGATCTCGCGGCGGGTGCGCGACAGCAAGGCCGTTTCCGCCGCCAGTGCCTGGCGCAGGACCTGCTCCAGCGCGGCCCGGAGCGCCTCGCAGTGGGCAATGGGCCCAGCACCACCAGCGCCTGCTGCGCTGCCGGTGCCGCCGGCGATCACCAAGCCCAGCGCCAGGCCCAGCAGCAGCCCGCGCGCCTCGCCCAGGCCCCGCCCGCTCAAGGCAGGCGCACCGCGCCGCCGCTCACCACGATCCCGCCGGTGGGCGGAACCGTCACCCGCAGCTGGCTGGGCCGGCCCATGGCCTCGCCCTGGCGGATCTGCAGCGTGGCGGGCACGGCGACCAGGCCGGCGGCGCGCAGGTACCCGCCCAGCGCGGCAGCGGCCGAGCCGGTGGCCGGATCCTCCACTACCCCGCACACCGGAGCGGGGTTGCGGCTGTGGAACAGCTGGCGGTCCTGGCGCCACACCAGCTGCAGGGTGAGCAGGTCTTCGCGCAGCATCAGCGCTTTGAGGGGTTCGAAGGCGTAGTGGAGCTGAGCCAGCCGTTCGGCCGTGGCGGTGGCCAGCACCAGGTGCCAGGCGCCTGCGTAGGCCTTCACCGCTGGCAGGGCCGGGTCGAGCTCCGCCGCCTGCCAGCCCAGGGCCTCGAGTGCCCCGGCCACCAGGGCCTCAGAGGCCGGCGCCTGGCGGGGTTCCACCGAGGTGAGCGACGCCTGCAGCACGCCCTCCCGCTCCTCCACCTGCACCGGCACCGCCCCCACCGGGGTCTGAAACACGAAGCTCCGGCCGGCTCCGGTGTCCGCCAGCAGCACGGCGGCCGCGATCGTGGCGTGGCCGCAGAAGGGCACCTCGCCCACCGGGCTGAAGTAGCGCACCTGCCACTGGTCGCCGTGGTCCGGTGTGAGGAACGCGGTTTCCGAATACCCCACCGCCGTGGCGAGACGTTGCATCGCCTCCACCTGCGGCAACGTCTCGCCCATCCAGACCCCGGCCGGATTGCCACCATCGGCGCGGTCGGTGAAGGCGGCCAGGCGGTGCAGCTGGGAGGGCAGGGTGGGGGAAAGGCTCAACGGATCGCGGCCCCCTCGCCAAGCGAAGCGCCGCCACCAGGGAAGGCATCGGCTGGCGGCAGGTTCAGCTCCGCGGCGGTTGCCGCCGCCCGCAGCCGCACGGTGTAACCCATGTTGGAACCGATGCCGGTGCCGCGGTAAGTGCCCGACACCGGTGCGGCCAGCTGGTGGTCGGGGGCGGCGGCGATCGCCACATGGCCGTCGGCTACGGCCAGACCGAGGCTCGGGTCATAGGCACGCCAGCCTCCGCCGGGCAAGTACACCTCCGCCCAGGCATGCAGCTCCTGCTCGCTCACCTCCGGGGGGTGGTGCATCGAGTAGCCGCTCACGAAGCGCGCCGCCAGCCCCTGGCTGCGGCAGGCCTCCACGAACAGCATCGCCGTGTCACGGCAGGCACCGCAGCGGCTGGTGAGGCAGTCGCTGGCGGGCAGCGGTTCACCGTCAGGCCGGCCCACGTGATGGAAGGTGAGGTGGATGGTGTCGGTGAGCTGGGTGAGGAAATCGAGCGTGTGGTGCTGGGCACCGGCGGCCAGCTCGGCCGCCCAGCTGCGCACCGGCTCCGCCACGGCTCCGCCGCAGCTGGGGGCTAGCGAGGCGGCTTCCCCCGGTTGGTAGTGCGCCGGCAGGTGCTGAGCGCCGGCATCGGTGACGATCCAGGCGAACGGGTTGTCGCGCAGGGTCTCCACCACCGACTCCACCTCGATCACCAGCGACTGCCGCTTCTCCCCGAACCACAGCACCACGGCATCACTGCCGTCGGGTTCCACGATGCTCGCCTGGCCCAGGGGGGGCTCCACGATGCGCAGGCTGTGACGCAGCAGACGTTGGCTCGCGTCCTGCCGCGGTGTCAGCCGCAGCGTCATCGGCTCAAGGAAGACCGGATGGTCGTAGCTGTAATCGAGGCGATGGCGGATGTGAAACAGCATCAGTCGGGGGAGTTCGGCCTCGGCGCCGGCTGGTGCAAGGGGGTTTCACCATCGTGCCTCCCGTAGGTTGAGCCGCCGGATCGCTTGGCATTCGCTGACACATGCGTTTGGCTGTGCCGCGCACCAACGGCCTACCAGCCGCCTCCTTAATGTGTCGTCATGAACAAGTCGCTTCCCCGATCCCTGGCCGGGCCTGAATCGGCCGGTCCTGAAGCCGACCCTGACGGCGCCCTGTCCACGCGCATCGACGAGCCCTGGGCTTCAGGGCAGCGCAAGCGCTATTTGCGCAGCCTGGCGCCGATCGAACGAGCCGACAACACCTGAGCAGCCAGGCCCCTTCCCCGCGCGCTGCCGGTGACCGGCACCACGGAACCGGGCACCACACACACGCCAACACAACAACGGCCGACGCCGCACACGCGACCTCCCGGTCCAGTCCATCGCCGTGACGGTCGACACAACCGCCTGTGGTGCCACAAACCCTGACGGGTGCTCCGGCTTGGCGGCCTTAACGGAACCTCAACCCTGGGCCTCTACAACAGTTCTGCGCCTTCAAGAGCCCCTTGGCGATGGGACTGACGGAAGAAGAACAGGCGATCGTGATGGCCGCCCGGCGGTACGGAATGATCAACGAGCACCAGCGGGTGCACTATCTCTGCGGTAACCGATGCATCCTGTGGGCGCTGGGACTGGTCCCGCTCACCCTGGGCTTCTCGTTGATCCTGTGCCCGCTCGTTTGGGTGGCGCAGCACGATAGGACCGGTCGGTCAATTGATCGGCTGCGCCAGCAACTGGCTGCAACACCCTTCGCCCAGGGTTGATCGCTCAGGGCCGACGATCAGTCTTCGTCGGTGTCGTCGCCGCCGACCGGCACGAGGCGGATCTGCTTGCGGCCCAGCTTCAGTTCGAACTCATCGCCGGGTTTGAGATCGAGCAGACCGGTGTAGGCCTTGCCCACCAGCAGGTTGCCATTGCCTTGCACGGTGGCCACGAAGCTGAGTTTGCGGCCGCCCTTGCTGACCGGTGAGCCCGCGCCATTGCCGAGGCTCACGCCTTTGGCTTCCAGCAGAGCTTCGTAGAAGGCCGTGAAGTTGAGCCGCTCGGTGCCGTCCTTCTTGGTGCTGAGATAACCGCAGCTGCGGACGAGCTCAGACTTGGAGGCATCGCCAAGCTCCTTGACTTTGGCCAGCAAATCAGATCCAGTGAGCATGTTCGGATGCGCCTGAAGACGTCTTCAACATAGCAATCGAAGGGTATGCCTCTGCAAGTGGGTGGCCAATTCAAGCTGCGATCCAGCGGCAACATCGTATGACCGAGCCCGAAAATGGAGCGTCTTCGCTTAGCTGGTCCCTGGCGACACTGGGCATGATGGCTCTGGACGAGGGCTCAGTTCCCTGCTATAGACAGGATCCTGGGTGCCGCAGAGGATGTCCCAGAACGTGAAATAAAGACCGAAGTGAACGCTGTGCCTGCGGTGGTGGAGCGAATGATGCTGGGGGCCGATCACCCAGCGTCCCAGCCAGTGGTGCGGAAATGAACCGGGCAGGTGATCGAGGCCGAGGTGGTTCACCACCGCCCACACGCTCATGGTGGTGAGCACCGCCAGCAGGGTCACCACATGGAGGGGCACCACGAACACGATCGCCACGAGGAACACCGCCTGGACCGCCGCTTCGGCCGGATCGAAAGCGAAGGAGGTCCAGGGTGTAGGGCACGGCGATCGGTGATGACCCTGATGCCAGCGCGCGAACAGGGCAGGGTGATGGAACAACCGATGGGTGGCGAAAAAATAACCGTCCTGCAGGATCAGCACGGCGCCATAGCTGAACGCGGCATAGAGCAGGCCACGCATGCTGGTGCCGTCGTATAGCAGGGTGAAGCCATGGTTGTAGGCCGTCATCATCGCGGCGGTCGCCAGTGCGAAGATCGCCGCCGACATCATCGAGAGCCGGATGTCATGGCCGATCCAGCGGCGCGAGGGGCGGCGGCCGATCGCCGGAGGCTGCGACGAAGCCGCTGCGGCCATGATCGCCGTGGCGCCCGTCGGCTCCGATCGGTACAACAGCAGATGGGAGATTCCGGCCACGAGGAAGTAGCGCAGCACGATCACCGCGAAGAACACCACCACGTAGAAGCCGAACCCGTGGCTCTGCATGCCTGACCGCCATTCCCTTCACCGTATGGGCGCTGGCCGATTCCTCCAGGGTGGGTTTCCCCCTGGCACGCACCCGGCTGTCCCCCAACCCGCCAAGGTTCTGTTCGCAATGCCACACCGGCGGTGGTCGGCACAGGACGGCTGGCGCTCCTGGCCGTGGCTGGAAGCGCCGTGCTGGTCTTGACCGTCACCACCGTCACCACCGCCTTCCGGGAGCGGGCACACGACTCCGCCCTCGCGGACCGCGACCGGCTGCAGAACGCCGTCAAGCCTGGGAATCCCCTGCACCGGGTTCCTCCAGCTGCTGCGTGATCAGCTACTAGCTCTCAGCCCTCAGCCTTTCCAGCCCGCCAGCCGCGAGGCGGCCTGGGAGCGTGCCAGGGCGCGGGCGGCCGGCAGGGCCGGCTCCAGTCGCAGGGAGGTGAACGGTGGCAGGTAACGGCTACGCAGCCAGGCCCCCCAGCGGAACTCATGGAAGGGAATCAGAGGGGCCGCCTCGATCACCCCCTCCCGCTTCAGCTTCCACACCAGGCTGCGGTAAGGGTCGTCGTGCAGGTCCAGCAGGCTGCTGGGCAGCCGCTCCGGCGGCAAGGGGCCCTGGCCGCGGCCGTCGAACAGATACAGCCAGCCCAGCGCCTGCAACTCCCGCAGCACTGAGGGCCGGTCGCTGTGGTCGAGCTGACGCACCACGTAGCCGTAGGCGGTGGCCCCGGGGTCCACATCCAGCAGGCCGCGCAGGCGGTGGTGCCGGTCCACCATCCAGAGGCCGCCAGCGGCGCTGCGCGCCAGCGGCACCGGCTTCTTCCGCAGGTAGTTGCGCCGCTGCTTGTCGGGTTCGCCTCGGAAGTCGGCGCGCCGGTGCAGCACCTCCGCCATGCCGATGCACATCTGGGTGGGCTGCAGCTCCGCCACCGGCACTTCGATCAGTGCCTCGGCCTCTGGCGGCGGCGGCAGGGGCTCGAAGGGTTGCTGCAGCTGAGACATGAACGGGAGGGGTGTGTCCGGAAGAGGGTGCGGTCAGGCGCTGCCGGCGTGGCCGGCAGAGACAGCTTGGCCTGCAGGCGGGAGTTGCTCTCTACACGATTTGATCTGTTGTTTCGTTCATGAACAGCCCGTTCGCGCTGAGAATGTTCCATTCATCTCTGATCTTGACAGGCTCTTAACCGTTCCATTACACGCCTGGTCATCTGGCGCTGCTAACTATCAGGAGTCTTTCAACTGGCTGCTCCAATGACCTTCGCGAAGAAGGCCCTGGTTTTTGGTTCTCTTGCTGTTCTCGGCGTTGGTGCGGCGGCTACAGCACAGACCGCACTCAATGGAGCCGGCGCTTCATTCCCAGCACCATTCTACCAACGTGCCTTTGCTGATCTGGCAGCTGGCGGCGGTCCGAGGATCAATTATCAGTCGGTTGGTTCAGGTGCTGGTGTGCGCCAATTCATCGCTGGCACTGTTGATTTCGGTGCCACCGACGAGCCGATCAGCGCCGCTGATGCTGCCAAAGTGAGCCGTGGTGTGGTCCAGTTCCCCACAGTGGGCGGCACGATCGCGATCGCCTTCAACCAGCCCGGTTGCAACCTCAAGCTCACCCAGAAGCAGGCCGCTGATGTGTTCTTGGGCGTGATCAACGACTGGAAGCAACTGGGTTGCAAGCCCGGCCGGATCTCCGTGGTTCACCGCTCCGACGGCTCCGGCACCACCTTCGCGTTCACCAACTCCCTGTCCTCCTTCTCACCGGCCTGGAAGAGCCGCGTGGGTGAAGGCAAAGCCGTCAAGTGGCCCGTCGGTGTGGGCGGCAAGGGCAACGAAGGTGTAGCTGGCATCATCCAGAACACCCCCGGCTCGATCGGCTACCTGAACCAGGCCTTCGTGAAGGGCAAGATCCGCGCGGCTGCCGTCCAGAACAAGGCGGGCAAGTTCGTGCTCCCCAACCTCAAGAGCGGTGCCGCCGCCCTCAACAACATCAAACTGAACGCCATGCTGGCGGGTGAAGATGCCAACCCGGCGGGCGCTGAGAGCTATCCGATCGCCACCCTCACCTGGGTGCTTGCCTATCGCAAGGGCAATGGCGCCAAGGCCAGCTCGATCCGCACGGCCATGACCCATCTGCTCAGCCCTGCCGCCCAGGGCAAGGCCGACGACCTCGGATATGTGCCCCTGCGCGGCGCCATCCTCAGCAGCGCCCGCAAGGCCATCGCCAACATCGGCTCCTGACCCTCAGGCGCTCGTTATCGCCATCCGGAAGGGCTATCTCGGTCGTTCCTGAACGCAAGGGGGGCTTCGGCCCCCCTTTCTTTTTGAGGGGCGTTGATCTTGGTCTTGAACTTGTCTTGACCCGCAGCCTCTTTGAAACATTGCACCCGATTGGGGGCGCCCCAGCCCTTGTGCCTTGCTCGCCGCCCGGGGCCTTAGCCGCTGCTTAACCGACTGCTTATCCGGCCTTTGCCTCGTTGTCGGTAGTCCTCCATACGCTCAATGGTGTCCCCGGGTGATGGCCATGGTTTCGACACCTTTCCGTGATGCCGGCCGCAGCGGCGCCATTCGAGACATCCTCGAAACCAGCTATCGCAACCGCAACCTGCTGCACGTCACCGCCGGAAGCGGTGTGCCGTTGATCAAGAACAGCATCTGGCTGGTGGTGCGCGGCATGGTGAAACTTGAGGCCGTCACCATGCACGGCGATGCACTGCTGCTCGGCCTGGCCGGCCCCAACGAACCCTTCGGCGAGCCGCTCACCAATGTGCAGGCCTATGGCGCCTACACGATCTGCGATTCCGATCTGCTCTGCCTCTCCTGCGCTGAGATCGAGCAGTCCCCCCATCTCGCTATGGCGATGATGCAGGCCCTGGTGTCGCGCTACCGCCAGGCCGAAACCATGCTGTCGCTGCTGGGGCTGCGGCGCGTGGAAGAACGGGTGCGCGGCTTCCTGGAATTGCTGGCTCAGGATTATGGCCAGGCCTGCGACACCGGCCTGCGGCTGAACCTGCGGCTCACCCATCAGGAACTGGCCAGCGCCCTCTCCACCACCCGCGTCACCGTCACCCGCGTGCTGGGCGTGCTGCGTGAAGAGGGCTGGCTGCAGATCGATGGGCAGCGCCATCTGGTGATCAGCCATCTGCCCAAGCGCCGATGAGCCGGCAGGAGCCTGGCCTAGCTTCAGCCCAGGATGCCCCCTGGGCCGGAACCCCCATGCCACGGCTGCTGATCGTCGATGACGATGAAGGCATCAGGACCACCCTTCAAGAGGCGCTCCGCCATGAAGGTTTCGATGTGGTGTGTGCTTCCAACGGCCGTCAGGCGATCAACCAGATCGATGCCCGCCAGCAGGCGTCGAGCGGTGGCTTTGATCTGGTGGTGCTGGATCTGATGCTGCCTGGTGTGGGCGGCCTGGATGTGTGCCGCCATCTGCGCCGCAGCGATGCCCACACACCGATCCTGATGGTGAGCGCCCGTGACACCGAAACCGATCGGGTGCTTGGCCTTGAGCTCGGCGCCGACGATTACCTGGTCAAGCCGTTCGGGCTGCGTGAACTCGTGGCCCGCTGCCGCGCCCTGCTACGCCGCTCCCAGGGCCCGTCCGAGCGCTTTCCGGTGCGCCCCGCCATCAGCCATGCGGGTCTCACCCTCTATCCCGATGAGTTCCGTGTCACCCGCGAGGGGGTGAATGTGAACCTTTCGCCGAAGGAATACCGCCTGCTGGAGTTCTTCATGCACAACCCCGGCCGGGTCTGGAACCGCAACCAACTGATTGATGAGGTCTGGGGCACCGACTACGTGGTGGACACCAAGACCGTGGACGTGCACATCCGCTGGTTGCGGGAAAAGCTGGAGGCCAACCCGTCCGCTCCCGAACACATCCTCACAGTGCGAGGCTTCGGCTACCGCTTCGGTTGAGGGCTCTGTTCCCGTGAGGTCTCTGCTCACCCTGGCCTTCGGCGTGCTGATCGGCTGGGGCCTGGCCCGGGCGGCCGCCAGTTGGCGGCGCCGTTCGCTCCAGGCCCGTGCGCTGGCGGCCCCGCCGCTCAGCCGCTCCCAGCTGCTCGCCTGGCTGAATGCGGCCCCGCACGGTTGGCTGGCCCTCGATCGGGCCAGCACCATCCAGGCGATCAACACCAAGGCTGAGTATCTGCTGCAGCTGCCCGCCGATTCGCTGTTGCGTGGCGAAGAGCTCAGCCAGCTGGTTCATTCACCCGAGCTGGAGGAGGCAGTCCAGCGCTCCCGCCGGCTGGAGCGGGCCCAGCGGGTGGAGTGGAGCCTCGGGGCCGAGCCGCTGGAAGCCACCCTGCTGCCCGGAGAGGACGGCTGGATGGCGGTGTGGCTCAGCAGCCGCCGCTCGCTCGAATCCCAGCTTGATCAACAGAGCCGCTGGGTGAGTGATGTGGCCCATGAGCTCAAGACGCCCCTCACGGCCCTGCTGCTGGTGGGCGACAGCCTGGCCGCCCAGGCCACCCGTTCCAACGTCGTGCTGATCGAGCGGCTGCAACGTGAGCTGGAGCGGTTGCGGGAGCTGGTGGGGGACCTGCTGGAGTTGTCGCGGCTGGAGAACAGCCTCCCCGGCGATGACGAGCGCTACCGCTGCCTCGACCTGCGCGACCTGCTGGCGGAGGCCTGGAGCAGCCTGCGCCCCCTGGCCGACCAGCGCGCCGTGAGCCTCGATCTGGCGGCCTGCCCAAGCGCGCCGCTGCGGGGGGATGGGAGCCGCTTGCACCGGGCTCTGCTCAACCTGCTCGATAACGCCCTGCGCTACACCCCCGACGGCACCGCGATCGACGTGGGCATCAGCGGCACGGGGCAGTGGTGGGAGCTCACGGTGCGCGATCGCGGCTGTGGGTTCAGCGACACTGACCTCAAGCATCTGTTCGAGCGCTTCTACCGCGGTGATCCCTCCCGGGTGCGCAGCCGCCGCTCCGGCAGCGGCCTCGGCCTGGCGATCGTGCAGCAGATTGCCCTCACCCACGGCGGTCGGGTGGAGGCTCGCAACCATCCAGCCGGTGGTGCGCTGGTGGAGCTGGTGCTGCCGCGGGGCGAGTCGCCCCTTCCTTCGGTTTCCCCGTAAGGTGAGGACTCACCATTGCCAGTAGGGCGTCGGATCAGGGGATGACACAAGCTCTGGCCCTCCCGCCTGAACAGCATGCCGCCTCCGCCAGCACGGCTCCTGTGCGGCAGTCGGTGCCGAAGATGTATCTCGACCCGCCGGAGCCGTGGAATCCCACGGTGGGTCTGTTTCTGGCGGGCTACGCCCTGGCCGGGCTCTGCATCTGGGGCTGGTTCGTGGGCAACTGGTCGTTGCCGGTGCTGCTGCTGCTCGGTTTCCTTGCGCTCCACCTGGAGGGCACGGTGATCCACGATGCCTGCCACAACGCCGCCCATCCCAACCGCTTCTGGAATGCGGTGATGGGCCACGGCGCGGCGCTGCTTCTGGGCTTCAGCTTTCCGGTGTTCACGCGGGTGCACCTTCAGCATCACGCCCATGTGAACGATCCCAAGCGCGACCCCGACCACATCGTGTCCACGTTCGGGCCGCTGTGGTTGATTGCGCCGCGCTTCTTCTATCACGAAGTGTTCTTCTTCCGCCATCGCCTCTGGCGGCGCTGGGAGTTGCTCGAGTGGGGTCTGGCCCGGGCCCTGTTCTTCACGATCGTGGCTGCTTCAATCCGCTTCAACTTCCTGCCGTTCGTGCTCAACGTCTGGTTCGCTTCGGCTCTGATGGTGGGTGTCACACTGGGCCTCTTCTTCGACTATCTGCCTCACCGCCCCTTCCTTTCGCGCAACCGCTGGCAGAACGCCCGGGTGTATCCCAGTCGCGTGATGAACTGGCTGATCATGGGCCAGAACTATCACCTTGTTCACCATCTCTGGCCCTCGATTCCCTGGTTCGAGTATCAGGACGCCTACCGCGCCACCCAGGATCTGCTCGAATCCAAAGGCTCACCGCAGCGGCTGGGGTTGTTTGAAACCCGCCACGACGGCATCAATTTCCTCTACGACATCTTCTGCGGCATCCGCAGCCACAAGCGCCGCCGCAGTCGCCTGCGCCCGATCGCCGCGCTCTTCCCCAGCCCCCGTGCCCGCCGTCATGTGCTGGCGCTGCTGCACCGCACCGCCGTTTCCCCTGTGCCCCGCTCCACGGTGAGCTGAGCGAAAGAAGCTAATCGGCCAGGATTTTCGGCACCCGGAAGAAATCGCCCTGGCGCTGCGGCGCCAACCCCAGCAGTTCCTCGCGTACGGCAGTGGGATCCACCCGGTCTTCGCGGGTAACGTTCACCACTTCCACCGCGCGGGTGGTGGCTGGCACGCCCTCGGTGTCCACCTGCTCAAGATGGGCGACGTAATCGAGGATGCGCTCCAGCTGGCTGGTGTAAGTGGCGATCTTCTCTTCAGGCAGCTCCAGGCGGGCCAGTTTGGCCACCTTGCGCACGTCGTCACTGTCGATCCTGCTCATCGCACCGGAGCTCACATCTGAGGCCGAACCTAGCCTGCGCCCACCCGTTCAGTCAGCCGGTTCCCCGTCGCTGAGGAAGGCTTCGAGATCGGCGGTGAGCGCGCTGGCGGCCTGATCGAGGATGGCCGCGCCATGGGCGGCGGTGGCCAGGAAGGGATCGGAGCCCATGCGCCCATCGGGGTGGCGGCGGCGGAAATCCTCTGGCCCGTGGATCGGGCCCGCCGGCGCCGCTTCCGGCAAGGGGCGCTGCAGGGCGATCAGGCTGGGCTCCAGGTGCAGGGTGAGGGCGATTTCGCTGGGGGTGGCGTGGTGCCCTTCACGATCGCCATAGAGCTCCCGGGCCTGCCGCATCACCGGCCCCGCCATGAACCAGTTGGCCAGCCGGCAACGCAGCTCGGTGGCATGGGGCAGCCCGCGGGCGGCGGCGGTGCCGTAGGCCTGGGCGAAGGCGGCCCGCGCCGTGGCGATGTTGCCGCCATGCCCATTGATCACGAAGATGCGCTGGAAGCCATGCCGTGCCAGCGACAGCACCACGTCATGCAGGACGGCCAGCAGGGTGGCGGGTTGGAGGCTGATCGTGCCGGGGAAGGCCAGGTGGTGCTCCGCCATGCCGAAGGCCTGCGCGGGCGTCACCAGCACGCCGGTTCGGCGTCCCACCTCGAGCGCCACCGCTTCGGCGGTGAGGGCGTCGGTGCCGATGGCGCCGGTGGGCCCGTGCTGTTCGGTGGAGCCGAGCGGCACGATCACCCCCTTGCAGCGCTCCAGATAGGCCTCCACCTCCGGCCAGCTGCGCAGCTGCAGCCGGATCGCCTCATGACTGGCCACCGGGCCCGGAACGGCGGGGCTGCCCGCCGTGGCCGGTGCAGGGGAGGACGTGGTGCTCACCGGCGAAAGGCGGCGTGGCCGCCGCATGAAAGTGTCCCGTGCATCATCTCTAGGATCGAAGCCAACCGGGCCTGACCCGGCCTCGTCCGGCGCTGGCCGGGAGGGTGATGTTGCACCGCAAGCTGGATCAGTTCTGCAGCGAGAAACGCCCGGTGTGGGTGTTCCTGCGGGATCAGCAGCGCTGGATCGAGCAGGCCACCGTGGTGGAGATCGTGGGCGATCTGGTCACCCTCCGCTACGACATGGCCGACGACGACGAGCGCCACAGCTGGGAGGAGAGCGTGCGGCTGGAATCGATCGGGGCGGTGAGCACCCGGCTGGCCTCGTTCAGCCGCAGCGGCAGTGCGGAGGATCTGGAAACCGCCGACGACTGCCCGGAATCGGAACGGCTGCACAGCCAGGGCTGAACGCGGCTGGGCGGGTTTGCCCAGGCACAACGCCCGCTGGCTCCACTTCAGTGGGCAGTGCCGTTGCCGTCGTAATCGTCGGTGTCGTAGAAGCCACCGCGGGTACCGAAGTAGAGCGTGGCCAGGACGAACAGCCCGCTGCCGGCCAGCAGCACGGTGCCGAGGTTGAAACTGGAGAGAGCGCTGGACAAGGGAAGGAGCCGATCAGACGAATGGCAGGGACTGTGACCACCCCCGCCGACGCCAGTCTGGCGGGTGGCGACCCGGCGGGCGCAGCCGTGTGCGCGAGCGATCACCGGCTGCCCGCTGCGGCCGGCGCCGGCCTGCCGCTCAAGGCCTTCGCCCGTCCGGCCGAGCAGGTGGCCCCCGATCTGGTGGGCTGTCTGCTGGTGCGCGCCCTGCCCGGTGGCGGCCATGTCTGGGGGGTGGTGGTGGAAACCGAGGCCTATGGCCAGAGTGAACCCGCCTGCCATGGGCACCGCCGCCGTTCCCCCAGCAACGACACCCTCTTCGGCCCGCCGGGCCGCTTGTATGTGTATCTCACCTACGGCCTGCATCACTGCGTGAATGTGGTCACAGGACACGACGACTACGCCAGTGGGGTCCTGCTCAGGGCCGTGGCCCTGCCGGGCGAGGCCGAGCGGATCGCTGCCGGCCCCGCTCTGCTGGCGCGGCGTTTCGGCCTGAACCGCTGCCACGACCGCCAGCTGCTGGCACCGCCGCAGGGGGCCTGGATCGCGCCGCGCCCGGAGGCGCTCCAGCGCTGGTGGCAGGGCTGTGAGCAGGCGGGCGACGACCCGATGGTGTGCACCACCCGCATCGGCATTTCCCAGGCCCAGGAGTTGCCCTGGCGCTGGTATCTGCGCGCCAGTCGCAGCGTCAGCCGCCGCGCGCGGGGCGATCGCCCGCCCCGGCCGGCGGTGGCCTTCTGCCCCGCCGCGATGGCCACACAGGGTGGGCTGCCATGAGCCGCTGGAGCCACCGCCATGTGCTGGATCTCTCCGCCTTCTCTCTCGCCGACTTCGCCACCGTGCTGGAGCTGGCGCAGCGCTTCCGCTCCCTGCCCACCAGCGGCGCGCGGCGTTTGCCGGCCCTGCAGGGCCGTCTCGTCACCAGCCTGTTCTTCGAGCCCAGCACCCGCACCCGCAGCAGCTTCGAGCTGGCTGCCCGGCGGCTGTCAGCTGATGTGCAGAGTTTCTCACCGGCCTCCAGCTCGTTGAGCAAGGGCGAGAGCCTGCTCGACACCGCCCGCACCTACGTGGCCATGGGCGCCGACGTGCTGGTGGTGCGTCATGCCTGCGCCGCTGTACCCGCCGCCATGGCCCGCGCCCTTGACCGCAGCGGCGAGCGGGTGGCGGTGCTCAACGGCGGCGATGGTCTGCACAGCCATCCCAGCCAGGGCCTGCTGGATCTGCTCACCCTCGCCCGCTGGTTCGAGCCGACGGCGCCCACGCCCGCTGCCCTGGCCGGCAAGCGCATCGTGATCGTGGGGGATGTGCTCCATTCCCGCGTGGCCCGCTCCAACCTGTGGGCGCTCACCGCCTGCGGCGCTGATGTGGTGCTCTGCGGTCCTGCCACGCTGCTGCCCGATGGCTTCGCGGCCTTCGTGCAGGCACCGCCGCCGGGCCAGGCGCACGATCCGGTGGAGCGGCGCGGCTCGATCCGCATTGTGCGTCAGCTGGAGGAGGCCCTGCCGGGCGCCGATGCGGTGATGACCCTGCGCCTGCAGCAGGAGCGCATGCACCAGCACCTGCTCACCAGTCTGGACACCTACCACCGCCACTACGGCGTCAGCCACCGGCGGCTCGAGCTGTGCGGCAAGCTGGTGCCGGTGCTGCACCCGGGGCCGGTGAACCGTGGCGTGGAGCTGAGCGGTGCGCTGCTGGATGATCCCAGCCGCTGCTTGGTGGAAGAGCAGGTGCGCAACGGCATTCCGATCCGCATGGCGCTGTTATACCTGCTGGCTGCCGCTGAACCCGACCCGTTCACAGCAGCTTGAAACCGTCCAGCAACAGCCCGTAGAGGAAGCCGGTACGGGCGGCATCGATCAGCTGCAGGGTGAGGCGGTCGCCGCTCTGCTGCAGCAGGGCGCGGCGGGTGCGCACCGACAGCTCGATCAGCGCCACGCTGGCCAGGGCGGCGACCGGGTCCAGATAGGAGAGGGCGCCGATGAGCATGCCCACCGATCCCCCCATGAAGAAGCCGCCCAGCAGCGTGATCACCTGCAGAGACAGCCGGCGCCAGGGATTGTGGGCCCAACCTTGCAGCCGTTTACCGGCCAGACCGATCTGGCGATGAAGCCTGGTCTGCTGCAGGCGGGTCACGGAAGAGGGTGGCAGGAGCAACGGCTGGCGATCCCCATCACCTGGCCCGGACAACTGCCGAACACTTTTTACACCATTTCTGGTGTGGGGGGTACCCCCAAACGCCATCCATAGGGGATTGAAATAAAAAGGCCCGGGCAGGGCCCGGGCCAGGGGGATGGGAACGGCCCCAGACAACCGATGGATTCGCGTCCCGGCAAGATGCACCCTCGGCCGGTGCTGTCAAGGGACCGCCGGCCTCAGCCGTCGCCGTCCTTGTTCTTGCGGGCGCCCTTGCCCTCGAGCAGTTCGAGCAGTGCTTCCATCTGCGCCATCACGCCGCGCACCTCGCCGGCCTCGGGCAGCAGGCCGTCTTCCATGACGCCCTGGTGCATTTCGCGCAATTCCTGACGGATGTAGCGGAGATGGCTGACGACCTGTTCTCGCTTTGACTGCGACATGGAGGCGGGAGGCAGGATGCTGAGCTCCCTTTTACCCTATCGACCCCCCCCTGACCCGCTGGCCAGGCAAGGGTTGAGCCGGAGCAGGACCCCCAGCCGTGCCTGCCGCACCGTCGGTGGCACGGAAACCGGCGTGCTCAGCGGCGCGCGAAGCGGGCTCGTGCCTCGTCGTAGAAGGTGAGATCGATCGTGCTGAGCTGCGCCTCCTGCGCCAGCGCTTCGATCCGTCGCCGCACGGCGGGGCGCACGAAGAAGGGCACTTCCTTCAGTTTCTGCTCGGCGTCGCTGGTCCAGTCCATGGTTCAGGTCAGTCGTTGGAGGATGTGGGGAGGCCTGCGGGGAGGCCTTGCGGCCCATCGCATCGGCAGGGGAGGCCTGGCGTCAGGTCGCATAGGCAACAGGCCGGAGACAGCCGTTTTGCAAGAGTGGGCGGATCGGATGCCCCCTGCGTGCAGTTTCACGGAAGCCTCGACGAGCTCAAGTCCATCGTCACCAGCCTCGACCATCCCGGTCACTGGGAGCACAAGGGGGCGTACGAGATGTTCGTCTTCGACGAAAAGCAGACCAACCTCCGCCTCAACTGGTGGCCCGACAGCGGTGCCATCACGCTTGTGGGCGACCCCGCTGACCGTGACAGCTATCAGGCCGCCCTCGCCGGCTTGCTCGATGCCAGCACCAGTTCAACGGCTCCAGCACACGAGAGTTGAAGCGCTGCCCTTGAGAGAGTTGAAGAGCTTTCCCCCGCGAGAGCTGAGCTCCTCGCGTGCGTGAGACTTGAAGGGTTTTCCCACGTGAGACCTGAAGGCTTCCCGAACGTGAGACTTGAACGGCTCCCGCTCGTGAGAAGCAGAGGATGATCTCTGGCCGGTGCTTGGCGCCCCGCGCTGAACATCCCTGAGGAGCGAGATCTCTTCTTCAGTGCAGGAGTTGCTCAGTCCGTGAGCCGCCCTCCACCGGTGGAGACGGTGGAAGAGTGCAGGTGGCCGCCTGCCGTGGATTCTTCGCCTGTTGGATGAATCTGTGAATCCATGGGCCCGACCACTCTGATGGTGTGATGTCTGCAGATGGTTCGCGGCTGATTCACGGCATGGTTCGCGCTGCTCCATGCGCATGGTTTGTGCTCCATGCGCATGGGTCGCTGCTCAATGCGTTGGATTGTTGTCATTCTTTGTTGCATCTTTTTCACCCGGGTAAGCTGTACAGAGTTCACGGAACGCAATGTCAGTCTTTGGATGCCCGGCACGGCTGGCGCCCTTCGCCATGCTGGCGGCCTCCGCCATTGCCCTTCCACTTCCGGCTTTGGCAGTCCCCTATGTGTACGCAGATGCCATCCTGGGCGTCAAGTCAGTTGAAGGCTGTGTTCAACGGGCCACCATGCTCGCCAACAAGCATGGGTTTACATCCGAGCATGAAGTGGTAGACAAATCCGATTTCTACGCCGCTCACGCAGACTTGCCGATGACCCTGAATGTCTCTTGCAGCAGCAAGATCGGCACGATCGTGGTCGCCGTGGCTGGAATGAACAACCAGGAAACCTTCGCTGCCTTTCAGAAGATCTACGCCGACTTCTAGAGCGTCGGTCGCTCAGGCAGAAGCCAGCGCCTGATCCCATCTCGGCCTTTCCGCGCGCAGCCTTTCCGTGCCCAGCCTTTCCGCTCTTGGCTGATCCGCTCCCGTTGGTCGATTCGCTCCCGTCAGCCAGGCGGGCCTTCTTCGGGCGCTGCGGACCGGCTTGTCCCACCGCCAGCTCACAGAGCCAATGAAACGAACCGTCCGGTCACCAACAGCTCATCACCTCATCGCTTTGGGGTGCCGGCTCTCCGCTTTGCATTCGCCGGCATGGCCTGGCTCCCATCGATGGCGGCCTCAGTGGCTTCCTGGCTCTGGCAGAACGGGAGGAGAGGGCTGATGGGCTGCTGCAGCAAAGCTGTCTTACGTCTACGCCTATCTCCGCAGGGCGCGGAGCCCCTTTGAACCGAGTGCCTGAAAGTCTGAGAAGCCGATGGAGAATAGGGGACTCGAACCCCTGACCTCTGCGGTGCGATCGCAGCGCTCTACCAGCTGAGCTAATTCCCCGTGGCGAAAAGCTATCACTGCCGCCTGGGTGTCTGCCGGGGCGGCTGGGCGTTCGCTGGCAGGGCCGTTGAGGCAGCGAGCAGCCGCCAGGCCGTTGATGCGATGGAATGAAACCGGACATCTGTCTCCATTGCCTTGGCCGACCCCATCGCTCCGTCCACGTCCGAGGCCGCCGGCCAGCCGCAGGGAAGCGGTGGCCCAGCGATCACCCCCGAGCGGCTTGAGGCCTTTGATGAAGCCGCGATCGCCGAGCTGGCCCGCCGCCTCGATGAAGACGATTACCCCACCCCCTTCGCTGGCCTGCAGGACTGGCACCTGATGCGGGCGCTGGCGATTCACCGCCCGGAGCTGGCCCGCCCCTACGTCCATCTGGTGGATCAGGAACCGTTCGATGAGGAATGAGGGCGACAGTCGTCCTGATCCCCTGGCGGGGTGCCGGATCCTGGTGGGCATCAGTGGCAGCATCGCCGCCGTCAAGCTGCCGGGCCTGGTGAGTGCCCTCGCCAAGCGGGGCGCCGAGACGCGCTGCGTGCTCACCCCCAGTGCCACCCGGCTGGTGAGCCCGGTGGCGCTGGCCAGCCTCAGCCGCCGCAGTTGCCTGCTGGAGGCCGACCAATGGAGCCACCAGGCGGCGCGGCCGCTGCACATCGAACTGGCCGAATGGGCCGATCTGGTGGTGGTGGCACCGTTGAGTGCCAGCAGCCTGGCCCGGTGGGTGCATGGCCTCGGTGACACCCTGCTGGCGAGCACCTTGCTGGCCGCCGAGGCGCCGGTGCTCGCCGCCGCCGCCATGAACACCGCCATGTGGAGTAGCCCTGGGGTGCGCCGCAACTGGCACGACCTCCAGAGCTTTGCCGGGGTGCTGCCGCTGGGCCCTGAGCCCGGGTTGCTCGCCTGCGACCGGCAGGGCGATGGACGGATGGCCGAACCGGCCCTGCTGGAACTGGCGCTCGAATCCCTGCGCCTGCATGGCGCCAGCCGTGACTGGCGCGGCCGTCGGCTGTTGGTGAGCGCCGGTCCCACCCGCGAATTCCTCGATCCGGCCCGCTGCCTCACCAACCCCAGCACGGGGCGGATGGGGGTGCTGCTGGCACAGGCTGCCCGCCTGCGGGGGGCGCAGGTGGATCTGGTGCATGGTCCGCTCAGCGTGGAGGCCGCCTGGCTGGAGGGGCTGCAGCTTCACCCGGTGGTCACCGCCGCTGAGCTGCAGCAGCGGCTGCTCGCCCTCCAGCCCGAAGCCGATGCGATCGCCATGGCGGCGGCGGTGGCCGACCACCGCAGGGCAGCGCCCCTGCCCACCAAGCTGGGCAAGGAGGAGCTGGCGCTGTCCCTGCAGGCGGGCTGGCAGGAGGTGCCCGACCTGCTGCAGCAACTGGTGAGCCAGCGCCGGTCCGGCCAGCGGATCCTCGGTTTCGCGGCCCATTCCGGCGATGTGCTGCCCCAGGCCCGGGCCAAGTTCCGGCGCAAGGGCTGTGATCTGCTGTTCGCCAATCCGATTGATCAGCCCGGTGCCGGATTCGCCGCCGCCACCAACCAGGGCTGGCTGCTGGGGCCGGGCGCCGAGGAGCGGCCGCTGGCTTCGATGGGAAAACTGGCCGTGGCCCACCAGCTGCTGGATGCCCTCGGCGCCTTGCTCCCGCCGGCCTCCGAGCCTGCCCCACCGGCACCGGCCAGGCTGCTGTGAGTCATGTTGTTGAGAGGCGCAACTGCGCTGCAGGAGCCCGGGTTTCTCCTCTGTAGGATCGCCGCGACGCACGCCTTAACAAGGTTTCACCCTGCCCGCGCGGCTTCTCCCCATGCGTTTCCGACCCCTGCTCGCACTCGTGCTGGCGCTCTGCCTCACCATGGTCACCGCCTGCGGCGGCGGTGCCAAAGCTGTTGATCGCTCCAACGTCACTTACGAAGACATCGTCAACACCGGCAAGGCCAACGACTGCCCCACCCTTCCCGATTCTGCGCGCGGCACGATTCCCCTCGATTCCGGCGCCCGCTATCAGCTTCGCGACATCTGCCTCCACCCCAGCGAGGTGTTCGTCAAGGGTGAACCCGCCAACAAGCGGCAGGAAGCCCAGTTCGTGGCCGGCAAGATCCTCACCCGCTACACCTCCAGCCTGGATCAGGTGTATGGCGACCTCACCGTCGCCGGTGACTCCCTCACCTTCAAGGAGCTCGGCGGCATCGACTTCCAGCCGATCACCGTGCTGATGCCCGGTGGTGAGGAAGTGCCCTTCACCTTCTCCAGCAAGGAGCTGCTGGCCACCTCCAACGGAGCCGCGATCAGCACCAGCACCGATTTCGAAGGCACCTACCGCACCCCCAGCTACCGCACCAGCAACTTCCTGGATCCCAAGGGCCGTGGACTCACCACCGGCTACAGCAGCGCTATGGGTCTGGTGCCGGCCGGTGACGACGAAGCCCTGGCCAAGGAGAACACCAAGCAGTACATCGATGGTCGCGGCTCCATGAGCCTCTCGATCACCAAGGTCGACAGCGCCACCGGAGAATTCGCCGGGGTGTTCACGGCGATCCAGCCCTCCGACACCGACATGGGCGGCAAGCAGGCTGTCGACGTGAAGGTCACCGGCCAGCTGTTCGGGCGCCTCGAAGAGGCCTGAGCCAGGCCCGGGCTTTCCGCATTTCGCCAAGCCCTTCCGGAGACAGCTCCGGAAGGGCTTTTTCGTCCCTTCCCATCGGCGCGGGCGTTCCGGGCGCCCCACCGCTGAGCCCATCGGGCCGGGCTCCCCTGTTCACCACCCAGGCAAGGGTGCTCTGAAAGAATCTCTCCATTCCCTGATGTCGCTGCCCGTGACCTCAACCACTTCCGCTGACGGCCAACCCATGGTTCATGGGATCGCGCCCCACGGCGGCACGCTCGTTGATCTGCGCGTGCCGCCCGAGCAGGTGGCGGCGGTGAAGGCCGGTGTGGATCGGGTGCTGGAGTGCTCCGATCGCAACGCCTGCGACGTGGAACTGCTGATGGTGGGCGGCTTCTCGCCACTTCGCGGCTTTATGCACGAAGAGGATTACCACGCTGTGGTGAGCGGGCACCGCACCACCTCGGGCCTGCTGTTCGGCCTGCCGGTGGTGATGGACACCGACGATGACACCATCGCCCCGGGCGATCGCCTGCTGCTCACCTACCGCGGTCAGGACCTGGCGGTGCTCACGGTCGAGAGCCGCTGGGAGCCCGACAAGGTGCGTGAGGCGGCCGGTTGCTACGGCACCACTTCGATCGAGCACCCGGCGGTGCGCATGATCTGCGGCGAGCGCGGGCGCTTCTACCTCGGCGGCATGCTGCAGGGCCTGGAGCTGCCCCGCCGGGTCTTTCCCTGCCAGACGCCGGCCGAAGTGCGCAGCCAGTTGCCCGCCAGCGAAGACGTGGTGGCCTTCCAGTGCCGAAACCCGATCCACCGGGCCCACTATGAGCTGTTCACCCGTGCCTTGCACGCCGCCAACGTGAGCGCCAATGCCGTGGTGCTGGTGCATCCCACGTGCGGCCCCACCCAGGAAGACGACATCGCCGGTGAGGTGCGCTTTCAGTCGTATGAGCGGCTGGCCGCCGAGGTGGACAACCCCCGCATCCGCTGGGCCTATCTGCCCTACGCCATGCACATGGCCGGCCCGCGTGAGGCCCTGCAGCACATGATCATCCGCAAGAACTACGGCTGCAGCCACTTCATCATCGGTCGCGACATGGCCGGCTGCAAATCGTCCCTCACCGGCGACGACTTCTACGGCCCCTACCAGGCGCAGGATTTCGCCCGCGACCAGGCCACCGAGCTGGGCATGGAAACGGTGCCGTCGCTCAACCTCGTGTACACCGAGGAGGAGGGCTACGTGACCGCCGAGCACGCCGAGGCCCGCGGGCTGCATGTGAAGAAACTCAGCGGCACCCAGTTCCGTCAGATGCTGCGCAGCGGCGAGGAGATCCCGGAATGGTTTGCCTTCCGTAGCGTGGTGGAGGTACTGCGCGCCGTCTGACGGCCTGCCGCCCCATTAACATTCCGTTACTTCCATCTCATCAGGAGCACACAGGGTGAAAAAGCGCTGGCGCAATGCGGGGCTCTATGTGCTCCTTGCCGTCGTGGTGATCGCCGTGGGAACGGCCTTCCTCGACCGGCCCAACCCGGCCAACGCCCCCCGCACCCTCCGCTACAGCGATTTCGTTGAAGCGGTGCAAGGCAAGCAGGTGTCGCGTGTGCTCATCTCCCCCGACCGGGGCACCGCACAGATCGTCGAAAACGATGGCGGCCGCGCGGTGGTCAACCTCGCCCCTGACAAGGACCTCCTGAAGCTGCTGACCGACAACAACGTCGACATCGCCGTGCAGCCCAGCCGCGAACCGGCGGCCTGGCAACAGGCGATCGGCAGCCTGCTGTTCCCCCTGCTCCTGCTCGGCGGCCTCTTCTTCCTGCTGCGTCGCGCCCAGGGCGGCGGTGGCAACCCGGCCATGAGCTTCGGTAAGAGCAAGGCCCGGGTACAGATGGAACCGCAGACCCAGGTCACCTTCGGTGATGTGGCCGGCATCGAGGGCGCCAAGCTCGAGCTCACCGAGGTGGTCGACTTCCTCAAGAACCCCGATCGCTTCACGGCCGTCGGCGCCAAGATCCCCAAAGGCGTGCTGCTGGTGGGCCCTCCCGGCACCGGCAAGACCCTGCTCGCCAAGGCAGTGGCCGGTGAGGCCGGCGTGCCCTTCTTCTCCATCTCCGGTTCGGAGTTCGTGGAGATGTTCGTGGGCGTGGGCGCCAGCCGTGTGCGCGACCTGTTTGAGCAGGCCAAGAAGAATGCCCCCTGCATCGTGTTCATCGATGAGATCGACGCGGTGGGCCGCCAGCGCGGCGCCGGTCTCGGCGGTGGCAACGACGAGCGGGAGCAGACCCTCAACCAGCTGCTCACCGAAATGGACGGCTTCGAGGGCAACACCGGCATCATCATAGTGGCTGCCACCAACCGCCCCGATGTGCTCGATTCAGCGCTGATGCGGCCGGGTCGCTTCGATCGCCAGGTGGTGGTCGATCGCCCCGACTACGCGGGCCGGCTGCAGATCCTCGGCGTCCACGCCCGCGGCAAGACCCTCGCCAAGGACGTCGACCTCGACCGCGTCGCCCGCCGCACCCCCGGTTTCACCGGCGCCGACCTGGCCAACCTGCTCAACGAAGCGGCGATCCTGGCGGCCCGCCGTCAGCTCACCGAAGTGTCGATGGATGAGGTCAACGACGCGATCGAGCGCGTGATGGCCGGCCCCGAGAAGAAAGACCGGGTGATGAGCGAGAAGCGCAAGCGCCTCGTGGCGTATCACGAAGCGGGCCATGCCCTCGTGGGCGCCCTGATGCCCGACTACGACCCGGTGCAGAAGATCAGCATCATTCCCCGTGGCCAGGCCGGCGGCCTCACCTTCTTCACCCCCAGTGAAGAGCGGATGGAATCGGGTCTCTATTCCCGCGCCTATCTGCAGAACCAGATGGCTGTCGCCCTGGGTGGCCGTGTCGCCGAAGAGATCGTCTACGGCGAAGACGAAGTCACCACCGGTGCCTCCAACGACCTCCAGCAGGTGGCCCGTGTCGCCCGCCAGATGGTTACCCGCTTCGGCATGTCCGATCGGCTCGGCCCTGTGGCCCTCGGTCGCTCCCAGGGCGGCATGTTCCTCGGCCGTGACATCGCCGCCGAGCGCGACTTCTCCGAAGACACCGCCGCCGCCATCGATGAGGAGGTGGGGCAACTGGTGGAAGAGGCCTACCGCCGTGCCAAGGGCGTGCTCACCGACAACCGTTCGGTGCTCGATGAACTCGCCGACATCCTGGTGGAAAAGGAAACCGTGGATGCCGAGGAGCTGCAGGAGCTGCTGATCCGCAGCGATGTGCGGGTCGCCGAGTACGTCTGAGCCTGCCGGTGCCCTGCAGCTCCTGCCTGGGGCTGCGGATTGGGGGCCCGCCCCTGGCGGGCTGATCTCTTCCTTGCGGGACCAGCCCCTGCTCACCGTGGTGCGCTGTGCTGAGGCCGCCGTACTCCACTGGCAAGTGGAGCAGCTGGCCTCAGCGGGTGTACGGCATGTGGAGGTGGCCTGGTCGCCCCAGTCCGGCTGGGTGGAGCAGTGCCAGGCATTGCAAGGCCAGTTTCCCGGCCTGTTATTGGGAGCAGCATCGATCACCACGGCCGCTGCCCTCGCCGATGTGCGTGCGGCCGGTCTGTCCTATGCGATGTCGCCGCTGCTGTGCCCCGAGCTGCTGGCCGAGGCGGCACGGCTCGATCTGCTGCTCGTGCCAGGGGTGATGTCCCCCACGGAGGTGAACCTTGCCCGGCGCCTGGGCTGCGGCCTGGTCAAGTTGTTTCCGGCGGCGGCGCTCGGCCCGGGCTACTGGCGCCTGCTGGCCGGTCCCCTGGCGCCGCTGCCCTTCTGCATCGCCGCCGGCGGTCTGCGCCCCGCCGATGTGCCCGTCTGGTTGGCGGCAGGGGTGCAGGCGGTCACCCTGGGCTCCGCCCTCTTCACTGCCGGCCCCGAGGCTGCCCTGGACCCTCAGCTGGCGCTGGTGCTGCAGGCCCACAAGCTGGCTTCAGCAGCCGCCTCAGCCAAGAACGCAGATGATCCGGACAGTCCTGCAAACACCGGGACATGGCTGCCCTTCTCTCAGGCCTGAGCCAACCTTGTGTGCGTGGCAGCCTCAGCGGAAAGCTGTGCCCACCACGAGCTGCGGGAGCCTGCCTGCTTCCCAGCGGGCGGCCGCCCTCCTGCCGCCCGCCCCGGCATCAGCGTGATCACCAGAGACTGCATTGCCCCTGTTGACGCAGCAGGTGATCGGCCAGCACCAGGGCCACCATTGCTTCCACCATCGGCACCGCGCGCGGCAGGACGCAGGGATCGTGGCGTCCTTTGGCTTCGAGCGTGATGGCCTCCCCGGCCAGCGTGACCGTCTGCTGGGCCTTGCGGATCGTGGCGGTGGGCTTGAAGCCCACCCGCAGGCAGATCTCCTCGCCGTTGCTGATGCCGCCCTGGATGCCACCGGAATTGTTGGTGGCGGTGTGCAGGCTGCCATCCGCGGTGGGCAGGAAGGCATCGTTGTGCTCACTGCCTCGCAGCAGGGTTCCGGCGAAGCCGGAGCCGATCTCAAAGCCCTTGGTGGCTGGCAGTGACATCACCGCCTTGGCCAGATCCGCCTCCAGCTTGTCGAACACCGGCATGCCCAGCCCTGGCGGCGGCCGCCGCACCACGCACTCGATCACCCCACCGCAGGAATCGCCCTCGCGGCCGATCGTCTCGATCCGTTCGATCATTCGCTCCGCCGTTTCAGGGTCGGGGCAGCGCACGATGTTGGCCTCCACAGCCGCCAGGGTGACCAGCGCTGGATCGATCTGCGCCTCGATCGTGTGGATGCGCCGCACCCAGGCCATCACCTCGGTGCCGTGGGCGCGGGCCAGCAACTGCTTGGCGATCGCACCGGCGGCCACCCGGCCGATCGTTTCCCGCGCCGAGGCGCGGCCACCGCCGCTGCGGGCCTGGATCCCGTACTTGGCCTGGTATGTGGCATCAGCGTGGGAGGGGCGAAAGGCCACCTCCATGTCCTTGTAGTCGCCGGGACGCTGGTCCTGATTGCGCACCACCATGGCGATCGGGGTGCCGAGGGTGACCCCATCGAGCAGCCCGCTGAGCACCTCCACCTGATCGGCTTCCTTGCGGGGGGTGGTGATGCGGCTCTGCCCAGGCCTGCGCCGGTCTAGCTCGGCCTGAATCGCTGCCAGATCCAGCGGCAGCCGCGGCGGGCAGCCATCCACGATCACCCCCACGCCGCCGCCGTGCGATTCGCCGAAGGTGCTGATACGAAAGAGCTGGCCGAAGCTGCTGCCCATGGCGCCATTGCACTGGCTGGAGCCTACTGATTCGAGCTGCTGCGACTCAGCTATCACCTCTCTGCTGTCTCAGGCCGGCGTCGCTTGCGTGGTGCTGCTCCCCTCGCTTCTCATCCCCGCCCCGATGGCCCGCGCATGAGGTCTGCGCCACACCGTTCCCGCGGCCTGCGGGGCCGCTGGCGGTTGGATCGATGCCCTTCAACCTGCATGCACTCAAGATCGGTGAAGGGTCATTGTTCTCAGCGCCAAGGCCGTGAATGCTCCGTCATTTGGATGGAGAAGGTCGCAGGCGAAAGGGGAAGCTTTCGGTCCATTCTTGGGCATTCCACTCCGCTATTGCACGCAAGAGAGTGGATTCTCCGTTGGATCAAAATGGACATCTCGAGTGCTGTGCAACACATCAACCCTGAAGAGAAGGCCACCAAGATGGTGGCGAGATGATCCATTGAGGTGATGCCCCCTTTGTCCCACTGCGGCGGTCATCCAGTCGAGCTATTCAGGTCGGCTCGAAGAACAAGCCGTTCGATGGTGAGGATCAATGGCCTGGCCTTGGTCGCCTCAGTGTTGTTGGTCTGGCTGCTGCCACCGGTCGCTGCATGGGCCGATGGCTCCCAAGCCACGCCAGGCGATGTGCTGTACCAGCCAAGCGTGGGTCAGGAAGGGAAGGACGTGATCTGGGTGCCAACGCCGGATGCCCTGATGCAGGCCATGTTGGACATCGCGAACATCCAGGACGGTGACATTCTTTACGACCTTGGCTCAGGCGACGGCAAGATTGTAATCGGCGCGGCTCAGCGCTACGGCATTAAAGCGGTTGGCATTGAGTACAACCCAGATCTGGTTGCGCTTGCCAAACGTCATGCCGCTCGGGCCGCAGTGAACGACAAGGTGACGTTCATCAGGGGAGACATCTTCAAAGAGGATTTCAGCGAAGCCACGGTGCTCACGCTTTACCTCTTGCCACAACTCAACGTGAAGCTGAAGCCCACCATCCTGGCGATGCGTCCGGGCACCCGCGTTGTATCCAATTCCTTCGATATGGGCACCTGGCCGGCTGATGCCACCATTGAGCTGGAAGGGGGCAGAGGCTATTTCTGGGTGGTTCCGGCCTCGGTGCAGGGCCGTTGGCAGCTGGGCGCTCAGGGTGCGAAGCCGGCAGCGGAGCTTGACATCCAGCAGTCCTTCCAGATGCTGGGCGGCCGCCTGCTGCTCAATGTCGAGAGCCTCAGCATTCTCTCCGGACGGATGCGGGGCGAAGCGATCAGCTTCACCTACGGCACCAGATCAGCCAATGGTGACCAACCCCGCGGCACGTTCAAGGGAACGGTCCGGGCTGGAATCCTTGCCGGAACCCTGAGCGATCAGGGGGTGGACGTGCAGCTGTCAGGTGGCCGAATCAGCCAAGGGCTGCGGAGTCGGCCATGAGCCAATTGTGCGCGCAGGCAGAGTCCATGACGTCCTCCTCATCAGCCCAGACCAATCCAGCCCGGGTGGTCCACCAATGGGAAGCTGTTTGCCTGATCGTTGGCCTGGTGATCGGAGCCGGGATCTTCAAGACCCCCAGCCTGGTGGCGCAGTTCACCCAGGATCCCGGCTGGTTGATCACTGCCTGGGTTGTGGGGGCTGTGGTGAGCTTCACCGGCGCCCTTTGTTATGCCGAACTCAGTTCCGCTTACCCCCACATCGGCGGTGAGTATCACTTCCTCACCCTGGCTTATGGCCGCAGGTTGTCGTTCCTGTATGCCTGGACCAAGGCCACGGTGATCAATCCTGGCTCGATTGCTCTGCTTGCTTTTGTGTTCAGCGACGCCATCAGCCGTCTGCTGCCCCTGGGCCTCCGATCTGAAGGGATGGGGGCGCTGGTTGTCGTACTCGTGCTCACGGCATTGAATCTGCTGGGGCTGCGCGTGGCCACCGGCATCCAGAAACCACTGGTGCTGGTGATCCTGGTTGGTTTGCTGATCATCAGCATTGCCGGTTTTGCCAGCAATGGTCACCTCGCGTCTATCTCCACCGAGGCCTTTCAGAGCAGTCCCCGTCCGGCCAGCCTGGGCACAGCCCTGGTGTTCGTGCTGCTCACCTTCGGTGGTTGGAATGAGGCCGCCACCATCTCTTCAGAGGTGAGAGGTGGGCCTCGCGCGGTCACGAACGTGCTGGTGCTGAGCCTGGTGTTGATCACCGCGATCTATCTGGTGTTCAACCTGTCGTTGCTTTCCGCGCTGGGGATCTCCGGGCTTGCCCAAAGCTCTGCTGCCGCCGTGGATGTTCTGGGCCAGTCCCTTGGCCGCTGGGCAGAGCTGGCTGTGATCCTGCTGATCGGGGCGGCCGCCCTCACCAGCATCAACGCAACGATGGTGATGGGTGCCCGGGCCAACCATGCCCTTGGCCAAGACTGGCAGGCCCTTGGCTTCCTCGGCGGATGGCAGAGGGTACGAAGCACCCCCACCCGGAGTTTTCTGGTTCAGAGTCTTTTCAGCAGCGCGTTGATTGCGATCGCCGCCGTTCAACCCGATGGCTTCACGGCGATCGTGGAATACACCGCACCCCTCTTCTGGGCTTTTCTCACCCTGATTGCACTGTCCCTGATCATCCTGCGCCGCCGCTCCGGTGCGCCAAGCGTGAACACTTTCCAGACGCCACTCTTCCCCTTGTGTCCGCTTCTTTTCGCTGTGGCATGTGTCTATCTAGCGTTTTCAAGCTTCCAGCATGCCGCTGCCAATGAATCGGCTTTCCTCTCTCTGTTTGTCTTGCTCTCTGGCGTTGTTGCTCTGGTAGGCCTCTGCCTGCGGCAGCGAAAGCTCCGCCTTCTTTAGAACGTTCTTGCCCGGGATCTGCACGGAAGGCTGTTCATGCGCTTCCCGCCAGTCTGAGCCGATGCCTTCATGCGTGCGCCGTGTGCTCACAGGCGGCAGCCACCACCCCTGGCCCTAAGCCGTTCTTCATCACACGCACCCTGTTTGCCCACACCCACACCCACCCCGCAGAGCTGCGCCTAACCCCATCCACCTCTCCCTGCTTCCTGCCAAAAAAAAGCCCCCGCAATCTGCGGGGGCTGCTGATCGATCGGTGTTCTTCAACCTGTC
>NZ_NQKX01000013.1 GCF_002252635.1 Synechococcus sp. MW101C3 | reverse complement strand
TTCTTCTGAATGAAGGTCTGCGTGCCTGGATGGCACCGGCTGACCAGCCGCATGAAAACTTCGTCTTCCCTGAAGAGGTTCTGCCCCGTGGTAACGCCCTCTGAGCCCTAAGTCAATCAGGCAGTTCCAGAGGATCAATTCAAATTTGGCGCCCTTCGGGGCGCCTTTTTTGTTGGGTCCCCAACTGTTGCCGATCTCTCAGGTTTTCTTCTAAGATCAATGGGTTGTGTCAGCAGTGCCGTGGGGCGAGGCTTCGGGGTTTTCTCCCTTGTTTCGCTCCGAAGGCGTCACCGGCTGGCGTTATCCCCCAAGGGAGGAGGTGCTTGTGAGCCAAAGTTCCATGTGCAAGGGTCTGTTGATCGCGGAGAACGCCGTCTGATGCCAGGCAGCTTGATCTGAGTTCATTCGGTTCCGCGCCAGAGCGGACCCGGCGATGCCCCCATTCAGCAATCGGCTGAATGGGGGCATCGTTCATTCTGGAGACAGGGTATTGATTGAAGAGCAGTCTTTCTATGGGGAAAGACTTTTCATTTTCGATCGGGTTCTTTGTTCCAGGGAAGTCACTTTTTGGATTCCCGCTCCAGCTTCAATGATCCCACCAGGCGAGCAAGGCGCTCCTGGGCATCGGCATGATCGACTGCGCCTCTGGCCATTAACACGATGCCCCCATCAACATCTACAACCCCATAGCCGGGCGAAAGATCGGGGATCATTTCAAGGATGCGCACCAGCTCTTTGCGATCACCATCAGACACCCTGAGATTCCTGTTGAGCATCTCAAGATCTGCAGCAATCCAGTCAACCTCCTGGGGCTTTCCTTGCCTGTCGAGATAGCGCCAACTGCGGGGAAAACGCACCAGCACCTCCCGCTCAGCAAGCAAAGGAACCAGCGGGGTGGTGGCTGAAACGGTTGCCGTTGGGGGGATCTGCTGGAGAACGCGCCGGGCGGCCTGGCCATGGGCCCAGAGCTGGGCTGGGTTGGAGTAAATCCAGGGCTGCACGCTGTCGGGAATGACGAACGAGAGGCTGCGATTGGGGTTGCTGCTGATCGTCAGCAGGATCGACAGCCCGATTGCCCCGATCCAAACGGCACGAAACTTGGGTCGACGGAAGGTGTCCTGATGGTGCTCCCACCAGAGCACGGCCCCTGCAAACAAGCCCGGGACCACCAGCAGCGCGTAGCGCACATTGATGGCCAGTGGTGGTGGCTTCCCGTCCGCCAGCAGCAACCCTAGAAATGGCAACCCCATCAGCAGCCAGCTGTCCAGGGAGATCAAGGGAATGAACAGCAGCGGCAGACTCTGGGCGAGCAGGTAGCGAAGCGTGTGCCCAGGTTCGCTGAACAGTTCCATGATCAGCGCCATGGGCGTTGAAAGGATCCTTCCCGCCACCTCCAGGCTGCTGGCGCGATCCTGATCACCGAGAAAGTGGCCGAAGTTCTCCACCATGAACCGGCGTGAATTGTCTTCGCTGAACAGAGGCATCAACACATTGGTGACGATCAGGACCCAGCTGACCCCCACCCCACCAATCAGGAGCGCCAAAGGCCACTCTTCCCTGCGTCGTCGCAGCAGCATCCACAGACTCACCCCCACCAGCAGCACGCCGGTGTCCTCCCGGATCAACGGAATCAGCAGGGTGCAGAGCGCCACCAGCCACCAGCTCCGTCGGCGCAATCCCCAGATCAGCAGAAAAAAGGCCAGGGGCAACTGGCAGAGATCCGTGAAGTTGCCCCAGGTGGGGCCGAGTACGGCATTGGCTCCGAAAAAGGAGCAGGCCAGCAGAGCGGCCAGCCGATCGTTGTTGCTCCCCAGGATCTCGAGGGCAAACCGATGCAGCGCCAGACCTGCCGCCGTCATCAGCCCCACCTGAACCAGGGGCAAGGCTGCCGCTCCCAGCAGACCCACCAAGGGAGCCCAGAGCAGCAGCACCGGGGTGAAGTGCTGCCCCAGGCGGTGATAGCCCAGGCTGGGCAACTGGCCGTCGTGGACCACGCTGGCGGAAAGCTGGGAGGAGAGGGTGCTCTCGAAGGGGTGGCCCCGCAGGCTGTTCCAGAGCACCTGCAGAAAGATGCCCTGGTCGTAGGAAGCGGCGAGAACCTGGAGGCGCCATGCCTGCAGGGCCAGGCCAACCACGGCAAACAGCACGGCTGCAGTCAGAACCGCGCGGCTCCAGGAGCGTCGTTCAGGGGCGAGGGTCATCGGATTGAGACGCGAGTGTGCAGCGCCAGAGGCGCCAGTCCTGCTCGCCCAGCCCACTCAGGCGGCAGCGGACGCCGGGCTGGAGAAGCATGGGCGGAGGGGGGGCGGAGGCTTTCTCAATGAACAGGAACGGGCTCGGAGAACCGGGGCTTGCCCGGGACGGCAACCGTTCGATTGGCCGTTGGGCATACCAGCTCAGGCTTGGACGTCGCCCGGATTGTCCGGCCATGTAGATCGGCATCGGGCGATGGTCCGGCTCGGTCGCCGCACCCCTGACCAGGCTGGCCACGGGGCGAACGTCGTCATGTTCGTTCAATTCCCAGTTCCAGAGGGAACTATGGAAGAGCAGCAACAGGGAGAGGCACCAGCCCGCGAGCAGCAGGACCAGGCCGCGGCGGCGCTGCCGTTCGGCCGGGCGCAGCAGCAGCAGCCCCCCCCCAAGCAGCCCTACGCCCGCCGGCAGAACAAGAAGACTGGTCCCACTCGGCAGTCCGGTCCGGGCTGTTGCGGCCGCCAGGGCCAGCAGGATCAGGCCGCCACCCAGCCAGGACCACAGGATTGGAACGAGCTGGAGAGGCGGACGGGTCTGCCGAGCCTGCAGCATCTGCGCCAGCAGCGGCCCGCAGAGCAGGGCGAACGGCAGCCAGAGCGGGTGGCTGTACCAGGGGAGCTGGGTGCGCAGCGGCAGGATCGACCCGGCGATCACCAGCTGCAGCACCAGGCACCAGCGCCCCCAGCTGCGGTGGCGCTGGCGCCAGGCGATCACCACCGCCAGGGGCCAGAGCGGCAGCCAGGGCCAGCCACCTTCCAGCATCTCGATCACCGGCACCCGCCAGCCCAGCTGGCTGCCTTCGCCCGCATCCAGCAGAACCCGCGTCACGCCGTCGCCGCCCCAGAGCCAGAGCGCATCGCTGCCGCGCATGAGCGCATGCCAGCCGTGCCAGGCCAGCCCGGGCAGCAGGCCCACGCCAAGGGCCGCCAGCAGCGGCGCCAGCGAACGGCGCGGCCGCTCCGGATCGAGCACCAGGGCGGCCAGGCCGGCGGCCAGCACCGGCAACAGGATCGGGGCCTTCAACATCAGCAGCGCACTGCCCGCCAGGCCGGCGACCAGCCCCCAGCGCCAACCCGCTCCAGTGCGGCCGGAACGGCTGCGCAACAGTGCCCACCAGAGCAGCCCCATGGCGGTGAGCTGCGCGCCGTCCAGCATCGCCAGCCGCCCGTGGCGCGCCACCGGCAGCAGGGTGAGCAGGATCGCCGCGGTCGCCAGGGCGGCACGGTTGTCGCCCGGCCGCAGCTGAAGCTGCACCAGGCCCCCCACCGGCACCACCAGGGAGGAAAGCAGTGCCGGCACCAGCCGCACCACCCATTCCGGCGGTAGCGCCTCCGCCGGCGCCTGGCTGAGCTGGCGCCAGAGGCCGATGGCGGCGGCGATCAGCACATGCAGCCCGGGCGGCTTGTTGAGGTAGGGGCTGCCCCAGATCGTGGGCAGCCAGCCTTCCGGCAGCCCCCTGTTGGCGATCTCCAGCGACACCCGCGCCACGATCCCCTCATCCCAGTCGCGCAGGGGCAGGTTGCCCAGACCCACGACAGCCAGCACCACGGCGGCCAGCCAGAGCAGCAGCAGGCCCCGCCAGGGAATGGCGCGGGGCGGGGTCTGGGGGTGCAGGACGGTCATGGGCTCAGCCTGCCGGCCGCCCGGCCCCTGGAGCCAGCGGAATCACGAAACCGGGCCCGCTCTGGCAGCCCGGTGGCTGGTCGCAGACCCAGCGTTTCAAGCGCGTTTTGGCCTCGCCTTCGGGGAAGGGCGCATAGCTTTCGATCACCGCATAACTGCCGGCCAGGGCATCGGCGCCGTCGGCTCGCCAGGCTGCCGCATCACGCCGCATCAGCCGCTTGGGACTCACCAGCCATCCCTTGCGGTTGGCGAGATAAAGAACAGTGGGGTCGGAACCGCTCATCACCACGACTCTGGCCCCGGGCGGTGTGCGCGCCTGGATCTGCTGCGCCAGCTCCCACACCGGGGATCCGGCCACCCGCTCCCGACTCCAGTAATCCACAGCCAGCACCGTGAGGCTCACCACGACCAGCAGCGTGAGCAGTGCCCAGGCCCCCTGCCGCCCCCAGACACCGGCCTGGCGCCGCAGCCGCACCCAGCCCAGGCCCATCATTGGGCAGGCGAACAGCATCAGCGGCAGTTGGTAATACTCATGCACCGCGCTGGATTCAGGTGCCAGAGCTCCGGCCAGCAGCACGGCCACCAGCCCCACCGGCAGCACCTGCGCCTGTGGCCCCGGCAGGGCGTCGGGGGGGGCAGCGGCGCCTCGATTGGCAGCGGCGTCGCCATTCCCGCGCGGCAGCAGGCCGAGCACCAGCAACGGCACCCCCAGCACCGCCAGGTTGCGCACGGCCACCCTCAGGCCAAGGCCGAGCCAGTAGCCAGGCGCGAAAAGGTCGGCCCAGCTATAACGGTTGGCCTCGCCTCCCCAGAAGCCGAAGCTGAGGCCGCTGGCCTGCCCCAGTTTGTGGGCATGCCAGTACCAGGCCGCCGTCACCACCACCGCCGACAGGGCAAACATCCAGCTGCCTGATCGCCGGAGGATCCTCCACTGGTGGGCCTGGCCCCATAGCCATAGCAACGGCAGGCCCAGCCACACGAACGGCAGAACTTTGATCAGACAGGCGGCGGTGAAGGCCAGCCAGGAGATTCCCAGGGCTGCCAGCCTGCCGGTGCGCAGCCAGGCCAGAAAGCGCTCCAGGGCCAGAGCCGCCAGCAGCATCAGCGTCGCCTCCGGCTGCACCGTGCGCCCGTAGAACACCGAAATCGGCAACACCGCATAGAACAGTCCGCCCCACCAGCCGGCCCGCTCCCCCAGCAGCTGGCGGCCGATCCGCACCACCAGCACGATCGTGAGCAGGCTGCAGAGCACGGAGAGGCCCCGCGCCAGCCATTCCTGCACCCCGAACAGGCGGTAGAGCAGGGCAACGCTGTAGGGATACAAGGGAAATTCCGCTTCCACCACGCCGCTGCCGGCGCCGCCCCAGTCGATCTGGGGTGTGAGCAGGTTCATGCCCTGCTCGGCGAAGTTGCGAGCCATCGCCGCCGTGTCTGCCTGCCTCCAGCTGTGGATGCCGAGGACCGGGGCCTGGATCTGGATCAGCCGCAACCCGGCCCCCACCAGCAGTGGCAACCACAACGGCAGGGCCGCGCCGGGCTTGGAAGGGGAAGCTGGCGCCGCAGGGGCCATCAGCAGAGTTCAGGCGTGGGCAGGAGGCTACCGGCCCTCTTTGGCGCCGGCCTCGATGCGCGCCTCCACCGAGGCGATCGCCGCCTCGACGGCGGCGCGGGTGCCAGGGAGGCGGCGCAGATCGCCGCCGAGGACGCCGGCCACATGGATCAGCCCGTCCAGCACCGGTTCGTCGTGGCGCAGGCGCGCCGCCTCGGCCACCGCCGCCGCCTGCCAGGGGCGCCAATCGGCCAGCAGCACCACGGAGCGGTAGGCGCTCGGCCACGGGTTGGCCGGGTCCACCGCCTCCAGCTGTTTGAACCAGCCTTCCGCCGCGGCGGGCCGGTTGAGCAGCACGTCCAGCAGCGCCAGTGCCCAGAGCGCCTCGCGGTCGTTGGGGTTGGCGCTGAGGCGGGCCTCCGCCCAGCGGCGCACACGTGCTTGGTAAAGGAAATGCCCGTCCAGCTGGTGTTCCGGTCCGATCGCGTCGAACACGGCACCCAGGCCGGCCGGGCCCTGCTCCAGGCCGCGGGCGAGTGTGATGAAGCGGCGATCGAACGGCACGGCCGCGGGCGCAGCGGCGCGACGTTGCCAGAGTTCGAGCTGGCGGCCCTTGGTCCACGGCCAGCTGCCCACGCGCTCGAAGCGGCCATCGCTGCGCACGCTCCGGCTCAGCTGCCTGGATTCCTTGCGCTTCGTGCCCTGGTCGCCGCTGGCCAGCAGTAGCCACTGGGCCTGCTGCAGCACCAGGTCATGCTCCCGTTTCTGCTTCCCGCTTTCCCGCCCGAGGATCTGCCCGCCCCCCAGGCGTCCGAAGGTGCTCACGTTGTGCTGGTTGACCTCAGCGGTGCTGGGGATCACCAGCACGGTGGTGGGAGCTGTGCCCACGCGTTGACGCACCGCCTCGATCGCCTCAGGCACCGGGGACTCCGCGCGCCGCTCCAGCTCGCCGACACGCTCTGAGGCGGTGGTGGCACCCGTTCCCAGCAGGCCTACCCCCAGCAGCACGGCCCCCAGCCAGGGTCCGAAGCGGGCACGGGCCGCCTGCAGCAGCACCCACCAACCCCGTGCCAGCAGCAGCACCAGCAGCGGCAGCACCGGCGCGATGTAACGCGGATCCTTGTTCGGGCTGAGGCTGGTGACCAACCAGCCGGCGAGGGCGCAACCCAGCAGCCACCCCCAGCCGGAGCCCGTGCCACCGGATTCCGTAGGCGGCCCTGAGTCCTGATCGGGCGGCTCAGCAGCAGCATCAGCAGGGCGTCTGCGCTGCCAAAGGGCCAGTGCCCCTCCGGCTGCACCGACAGCGAGCATCGGCGCACCGAGCTGGGCCGGGAAGAGCCTTGGATACCAGAAGAGGCTGGCCAGGCTCAGGGGCGATGGATCCCCTTCGGCGGCGCCCGATTCGATCACCGCCCGGTTGGTCCCGCCGAGGGTGGTGATCCAGTTGTGCTTCAGCCAGGGCAGGGCCACGGTCAGCACCAGGGCCAGGGCGGCCAGGGTCTGCAGGCGGCGCTGCGGCTGGCCCAGCCCGGTGCCCGCCGCCCACAGGCATGGCAGCAACAGCACCAGCAGGGCGCTCTGCTTCACCATCACCGCGGTGGCCACCGCCGCTGCCGCCACCAGCGCCTGGCTCCAGCGTCCGCCCCTCGGGGCGGGGGCGTACCAGCACCCCAGCCGCCAGAGGGCAAGCATGGCGGTGGCGGTGAGTGGAAGGTCGAGGGTGAAATCCACCCGCAGCGCTGCCAGGGCCGGCGCCAGGCACACGAGCGCGGCGGCCAGCAGGCCGAAGCGCGGCCCGCCCAGCTGCCGGCCCCAGCAGGCCACCACCGCCAGCAACAGCAGCTGCCAGATAGCAAGCGCCCAGCTGGCCTGATCGGGGCTGTCGCCGCTGAAGGCCATCACGCTGCCATTGACCAGGCTGGCCAGCGGGGGAATCTTCGGGGAGAGATCGAGCAGGGCGCTCCACCCCTGCCAGCCGCCGCCGGCCAGCAGTCCCAAGGCGCGGCCATGGTCCACGGCGCTGTTGATGTATTCGGCCTGATCCCAGGCAGGCAGCCGCTGGTCGAGCTGCAACCAGAGCCGGTCGGCGAAGGTGCCCGCCAGCCAGATCACGCCCAGACCCAGCCACCACAGCCAGGGGCGAGAAGAACGGAAAGCCAGGGTCTGCGGGCCGGGCCCCTCACTCTGGACCGGCCGGTGCTCGCCCGATGGCGGCCTGGCAAGCCATGGCGCTCACTGTCCATTGTCATTTCTGTCACATCCGGCCTGGTGGCTGCTTGAACTGCCGTGAAGATGTGGTCGGCGCATTGCGCCCCTTTTTGTGTGAGGACACAATGAAACTCTTCCAGCAACTGCTGCTGGCACCTGCCGCTCTGGGGCTTCTCTCCCCGATGGCCGTGTCTGCTGCAGAGCTCAACCTCGACGGCGTCAACCAGTACGCCTCTGAGGAGCAAGTCACCAGCATCAACCAGTTCTCCGACGTTCAGCCCACTGAGTGGGCCTACCAGGCGCTCTCGAACCTGATCGAGCGCTACGGCTGCGTCGCTGGCTATCCCGACGGCACCTTCCGCGGCAAGAAAGCCCTCAGCCGCTGGGAAGCCGCTGCTCTGCTCAACGCCTGCCTCGACCGCATCACCGAGGTGACCGACGAGCTGCGCCGCCTGCTCAAGGAATTCGAAGCTGAACTGGCCGTGCTCAAGGGCCGGGTTGATGGCCTCGAAGCCAAAGTCGGCGAGCTGGAAGCCAGCCAGTTCTCCACCACCACCAAGCTGAACGGTAAGGCCACCTTCGTGGTCGGCGCCAACTCCTACAGCGGCTCCAGCGACGGTCTTGTGGACGCAGCCCGCGCTCTGCAAGGCGCCACGGCCTTCAACTACGACATCCAGCTCAACTTCGATACCAGCTTCACCGGCAAGGACCTGCTGCGCACCCGCCTGCGCGCCGGCAACTTTGCTGACGGCCCCTGGGCCGGCGGTCCGGTCGTTGGCCTGAACGCCCTTGAAGCTGCCTTCGAGGAGAACTGTGGCACCGGCGCTGATTGCGGCGACGTGGTCGCGATCAACCGCCTCTTCTATCAATTCCCCATCGGCACCGGCTTCACCGCCACCGTTGGTGGCCGTGTCCGTCAGGACGACATGCTGGCCGTCTGGCCCAGCGTGTACCCCGCTGACACCGTCCTCGACATCTTCACCTACGCCGGTGCTCCTGGCGCTTACAGCCTGAACCTTGGTGCAGGTGCCGGTCTGTGGTGGAAGAGCGGTGGCTGGACCATCAGCGCCAACTACGTCTCTGCCAACGGTGACTCGGGCAACCCGAGCGAAGGTGGCATCGGCACCTCTGGCGCAGCCCAAACGGGTACTGCCCAGATTGCTTACACCCAGCCCAACTGGGGCCTGGCTGTGGCCTACGTCTACACCACCCCTGAGGGTGGTCAGGCTGGCCTCTACAGCGGCAATGGCACCCCTCTGGCCGTCACCGGCTTCGGGCTCTCCACCTCGGTGAGCTCGGTGGGCATCAGCGGTTACTGGCAGCCCTCCAACTCCGGCTGGATCCCTTCGATCAGCGCCGGTTGGGGCATCAACGGCCACAGCGCTGACTCTGCTTCCGCCGGTTCTCTCGAGAGTGTGATCGACGGTGCTCAGACCCAGTCTTGGTACGTCGGTCTTCAGTGGAGCGATGTGTTCATCAAGGGCAACTCCCTCGGTATGGCCGTCGGTCAGCCCACCTTCCTCACGAAGTCGGGCGACAACGACACCCTGTCACCCAATGACGGCAACTATGCCTGGGAGTGGTGGTACAAGTTCCAGGTCACCGATAACATCAGCGTGACTCCTGCGATCTACTACCTGAGCGCTCCTCTCGGTCAAGATCAGAAGTTCAACAACGAATCGTTCAGCAACTTCGGCGGTATCGTCAAGACCACCTTCAAGTTCTGATTCTGCCTTCCTTCACTTGAATCGTCTCCTCTGAGCCCCTCACACATTGCTCAGGCGACTACGTCGATTCAAGTGAACCTTGACGAAGCATTCAGTTCTTTCGCCCCGCCATCTGGTGGGGCTTTTTGTTGGCTGGATTCCAGGCTGGGCCCCACTTCAGGGGAGGCATGGAATGTCGCCTGGAATACATGCTCGGGTAGCTCAAGCCAGGCTATACGCGTTGTCAGTTCATACAATTTGCAGGCTTCACTACAGAAGCATCCCCTCAATTGGTGTGAGGACTCTCATGAATCGCATTCAGCACTTGTTGCTGGCTCCTGCCGCTCTTGGCCTGCTCGCCCCCGTGGCAGCTTCGGCCTCAGAGCTGAACATGGATGGCGTCAATCGCTATGCCAATGTCAAGGAACAGGTCACCAGCATCAATCAGTTTTCTGATGTTCAGCCCACCGAGTGGGCCTATCAGGCGCTCTCGAACCTGATCGAGCGCTACGGCTGCGTCGCTGGCTATCCCGACGGCACCTTCCGCGGCAAGCAGGCCCTCAGCCGCTGGGAAGCCGCCGCTCTGCTCAATGCCTGCCTCGATCGCATCACCGAGGTGACCGACGAGCTGCGCCGCCTGCTCAAGGAATTCGAAGCCGAACTGGCCGTTCTCAAGGGCCGGGTGGATGGCCTCGAAGCCAAAGTGGGTGAGCTGGAAGCTACCCAGTTCTCCACCACCACCAAGCTCCAGGGTCAGGCCACCTTCGTGCTGGGTGCTGTCAACGCCGGTGGCAACAGCACGAGTGGGCGCTTCAGGACATCCTCAATCACCAGTGGCAATGACAGCGAGAACTACAACGCTCGCTTCGGTGCCACCTCGTTCAACTATGACGTTCGCCTGAACTTCATCACCAGCTTCACGGGCAAAGATCAGCTCTATACCCGCCTGCGCTCCGGCAACTTCAACAACGCCTTTAATGGCAACGGTCTCAACCTCACCGCTCTGGACATCGCCAGCAACGGCTTTGGTCAGACGAGCTGCACCGGCAACCGGAACTGCTCCGATGTGGTCGGCATCGACCGTCTCTGGTATCGCTTCCCTGTTGGTCGCGACGTAGCGATCACCGTTGGTCCCAAGGCCCGGAACACCGAAATGCTGGCGGTCACCCCGTCGGTGTACGGCAAGGGCGACAAGATCCTTGATCTCTTCACCCTTCACGGTGCTCCCGGCGTCTACAACAAGGCCACTGGCGCTGCTGCTGCTATCACCTGGCGGCAGAACGTTCCCAAGGGCAAAGGTCGCTTCAGCGCCGGCGCCAGCTATGTGGCGCAGCAGGGTGATTCGGGCACTTCGTTCGATGGCAACCCCTTCAGCTGCTCCAGCGATGAAGGTGGCATCGGCACCGATTGCGCCCGCGGCAACTTCCTCGCTCAGCTGAACTACACCACCCCACAGTGGAACATCTCAGCGGCTTACCGCTACGGCCAACAGGCCACCAACTTCCGTCGCGGCACCAACTTCGCCGCTTCCAACAGCTGGTTCCTGGCCAACGGTGATTCCAACAGCGTGGCAGTCAACGCCTATTGGCAGCCCAAGAAGAGCGGTTTCATCCCCTCCATCAGCATTGGTTGGGGTCTCAACAGCCTCTCCGGCAACGAGACCCAAGCCAGCGGCGTTGAGTTCGCTACCCCCTTCGTGAGCGAGTCGCAAAGCTGGTTCGTCGGCTTGGAATGGTCTGATGTGTTCGCCAAGGGCAACGCCGCCGGTATGGCGGTGGGCCAGCCGGTGTTCGCCACCCAGCTGAAGTCCGGCACGACCTCGGGCCTGGAAACCACCCCGAACGACGGCAACTTCGTCTGGGAATGGTGGTACAAGTTCCAGGTGACCGACAACATCTCCGTCACCCCGGCGATCTTCTACCTCAGCCGCCCGCTCGGCCAGCAAACCGGCGCCGACCAGACCTTCAACGTGTTCGGCGGCCTCGTGCAGACCACCTTCCGTTTCTGAAGACCGGCACTCGGTTCAACCTGCCCTCACACACCACCTCACGGCCTCCCGGAAACGGGGGGCCTTTTTTCGCGTTTCCGCCCTCGGCGTGGAGATGATGGCTCCGCTACCGGGCTGTTGGATGGCCGCTTCCCCCACCTCCGCAAACCCTTATGCCGTGCTCGGCGTTGGCGTTCAGGCCAGCGCGGCGGAGATCAAGGCGGCTTATCGCCAGTTGGTGAAGCAGCACCATCCCGATGCGGGAGGCGATGCGGCCACGATCGTGGCGCTCAATGCCGCCTGGGAGGTGCTGGGAGACCATGAGCGTCGCCGGCTTTACGACAGCACCCACAGCCCGGCCCTCGGGGATGGAGGGCCGCCGCCAGCGCGAGGTGCGCGTGTGCAGACCCCAGCCGCAGGCAGCAGGGGTGCGGCCCGTGACGGGGAGTTGCTGGTGTGGCTGCAACGGGTGTATGCGCCGATCGATCGTCTGCTGGGGCAGGTGATCCTGGCCTTCCCGGGTGAGCTGCGCGCCCTCGCGGCCGATCCCTACGACGACGTGCTGATGGAGGCGTTCTGCGCCTTCCTGGAGCAAAGCAAGGCCAAGCTCGACAGAGTACAGATGCTCTACAGGTCCATGGCCTGCCCGTCGGCGGCCAAGGGTTTTGGCCTCAGCCTCTACCACTGCCTGAGCCAGGTGGAAGATGCCTTGGCGGAACTGGAGCGCTACACGCTCGGCTACGTGGACAGCTACCTCCACGACGGTCGCGAGATGCTACGGGAGGCCAAGCAACGCCGCTCCCTCATGAAGGAGGAGCGGCGCCGGCTGGATCTCTGAACCGGCTGGATCTCTGAAACGGTTCAGCAGGCTTCGAGCTGATCGAGCCGCAGCCATACGTCGGGAACAGGCAGGCGCCAGCGCAGTTGGGCGTAATCGCCTTTGACGGCGAGCACTTCGCCGGGACCCTCGAACAGGTAGGCCGGTGGCTGGGGATCGCTGGCCGCCGCTTCCAGGCTGCTGGCATAGCGCGCCGCGCTCACCTTGACCAGGCTGCCTTTCTTGATCGGTGCGGGCTTCGTCGGTGCGGGTGCAGTGTCAGCCATCACGACAGTGATCGATGCGCGCAGGTTAGTGCCCCTCTTCGGTCGCCTTTGCCACCGGTGCCAGCCCTACCGTTGATCAACGTGCGTCCTCCCTGCTGTGCGGCTGTTTCTGCTCGGATGTACCGGCTTCATCGGTCGTGAACTGGTGCCCCTGCTGCAGCGGGAAGGGCACAGCTGCACGCTGCTCAGCCGTCAGCCGGCCAGCTCCAGCGCCAGTGGCCTAGGGCCTCCGGATGTGGCCCGGCTGCAGGGGGATCCTGCCGAGCCGGCCACCTGGAGGCGCCCCGAAGTGCTCGAGGCTCTGGCGGCTGCCGAAGGGGTGGTGAACCTGGCCGGTGAGCCGATCGCCGACCACCGCTGGACCCCGCAACACCGCCAGCGCCTGCTCGACAGCAGGCTGGTGACCACCACAGAGCTGGTTGAGGCCATGGGCCATCTGGGCACCCCGCCCCGCGTGCTGGTGAACGGTTCAGCCGTGGGCTACTACGGCACCAGCCCGAGCGGCAGTTTCACCGAAGCCTCACCACCGGCGGCTGATTTCCTCGGCCAGCTCTGCGCCCAGTGGGAGGCAGCGGCTGATCGAGCCGCAGTGCGCATCCGCGTGGTGAAGTTGCGCATCGGCATCGTGCTCGGCGCTGACGGCGGCGCCCTCGGCAAGATGCTGCCGGTGTTCCGCACCGGCTTCGGGGGGCCCGTGGGTTCGGGCCGCCAATGGATGAGCTGGATCGAGCGCACCGACCTCTGCCGGTTGATCGCCGCCGCCCTGGTGGACCCGGCCTATGTGGGGGCTTACAACGCCGTGGCGCCCACGCCGGTGACCATGCAGTCGTTCGCCACCAGCCTCGGGGACGTGCTGGGTCGCCCGAGCCTGCTGCCGGTGCCGGCCCCGGTTCTGCAGCTCATGCTCGGCGATGGCGCCAAGGTGGTGCTGGAGGGCCAGCATGTGGTGCCCGAACGCCTGCAGCAGCAGGGATTCAGCTTCCAGTATCCGGATGTTGCCGCTGCGCTCGCCGCTGCCACCAGCCCAGGATCCCGCTGAGCACGGCCGCCGCCATCAGCAGCCCGATCGCCGGGGTGAACAGGGGCTCCCACAGCTGCTGAAACAGCTTCAGGGGGGCGTCGACGCTGCGGCTGTGCAGGGCGATCGCCAGGCCGAACCACACCGCTCCGGCGATCACCAGAAACACATTGGCCACCAGGAGGCTGTCGAGCCAGCCCTTCAGGCGAACGCTCAGGGATTGCGGCTCAGACATCGCTTAACACCGCATGGATCTCTCGGGCCATCCTGGCAGCGCCGCCGGGACCCCCGATGCGCTCGTGGCCATTGCGGCGACAGCGTTCTGAAAAGGCAGGATCCGCAAGGGCCGTGAGCAGGCCGGTGGCCAGTTCCGCCGTGCCCGCCAGGCTGTCTTCCGAACCGGGCTCGCCATCGCTGCAGGCCAGGGACGAGCCCAGCAGCCGGCGTTGCGCCTCGGCGAAGCTGACCGTGAATTGCGGTCCGTGGCCCACCAGCTGCAGCACCGGTTTGCCCAGACCCACGGCCTGTTCGGCTGCCGTGCCTGTCATCGAGAGCAGCAGATCGCTCTGCTGAACCACCGCCGCGAAGCCTCCCCATACCAGGTGCAGCACGAGCGGGCCCCGTTTCAGCCGATCGCCCTGCAGGGTCCACCCCAGCGGGGCGGCGCAGCGGCCCACCAGCTCCCGGTGAAGATCCTTCACCAGCGCCGCCACCAGCTCCAGCCGCTGCTGTTGCTGCCAGGACGGCGGCAGCCGCATCAGCACTTTCAGCATGAGCTCCAGATTGCGCAGCGCTTCCGGCAGCCGGCTTCCAGGTAGAAGCCCCAGCAGCCTGGCCCCGGAGCTGCTGTGCGGCTCCAACGGCTGCAGCGGGGGCGCTGGCTCCCGCGCCCGGTCCAGGAATGGATTGCCGAGGAAGTGCACCGGGCGGCCCAGCTGGGCCGTGAGGTCAGTGGCGGTGAGGCTGTCGCGGCTGTACACCCGCTGGAAGCGGCCGCTGCGCAAGCACCAGCCGCAGGGCCAAGGCAGGCGCAGACGCCCTTCGTAATGGCTGGAGTAGGCCACCAGATAGGTGACCACCGGCCGGCAGCTCAGCCAGGCCGCCACCACCGGCAGCACATCGCCGATCACCACGACCAGATCGAAGTGCCGCGCCTGGCAGAGGAAAAGGGCAAGGCGCCTGAGCACGTAGCTCACCTGCCCCTGCAGCAATTCCGTGAGGCGGCCCGCCAGGCTTGTGTAGCCCAGCCCGCCGGTGCTGTAGGTGCGGGTGCGGCCCAGCACCTGTATCCCCGCCTGCCGGTAAGCGTTCCCGTGGCCCACCAGGGGCAGCGCCGCCACTTCGGCCCCGTGCGCCACCAGTTCCTGGCCGATCAGGCTGCCGCTGAGATCTTCCCCATGCCCATTGCTGATCAGCAGGACGCGTTTCGGGACCATGGCTGGGGCCGGCACCGTCCCGATCACCCCTTCAGCCAGGCGTTGACTTTCTCCAGCGAGGTCCAACCGGGACGACGCCGCAGGCCATCGGTGATCGATTCCTGCAGCTCCTCACCCAGCTCCGGCGCCACCGCCGTGACCCTGAGCACCATGTCGATGTGCTCGCGCACGCCTTTGGCGCCGGTTTCGAGCATGGCGACCGAAAGGTTCACGCGCGACTGAGGATCCTGCGGATTGAGCTTCACGGCCGTACGCGCCGACCGCAGCGCCGCCACGGGCTGATCGTCGAGCAGCTGCAGCCAGGCCAGGCAGGTCCAGCCTGCGGCCAGCCGTGGGGCGGCGGCCGTGATCGCCTGGAACTCGGGGATCAGTTCAGCGGGCTCGGCACCTTCCTGGTAGCGGCGGATGGCCTGCTCGAAGGCGGATTCGGTGGAAGCGTCCGTGGCCATCGTGGACACTGCGGCGAGGTAGAGCCCCTCAGATTCCCACGGCATGGAGCAGTGGCTCAGCTCCGCAGGAGGCCTGCATGTCGTGGTGCCGGAGGTCGGTTCAGAGTGCTGGGGTCAGGCCGTGCCATCAAGCCGCTGGCTCAGACCGCGAAGGAGCTGCCGCAGCCACAGGTCTGGCTGGCGTTGGGGTTCGTGAAGTTGAAGCCACCACCGATCAGAGCGGAGCTGAAATCCAGCTGCATGCCATAGATGTACAGAAGGCTCTTTGGATCACACACCACGCGGAAGCTGGGGGCTCCATTGGGTTCGTAGGTATACACCTCATCGTCGGCGCGGATGCCGGCGGCTTCGATGAAATCCATGGTGTAGCTCATGCCGCTGCAGCCACCGGAGCGCACGCCCACCCGCAGCAGCTTCTCCTCACCCTGTTGCCGCATCAACGTGGCCAGCTGCAGCATGGCCGGGGCGGTGATCAGGATCCCCTTGCCATCGCGGCCGGTGTGGGTGAGGGGAGCTGCTGGGGCCGCTGGGGTGGAGCTGCTCATGGGCGGAGCCTGGGGGAAAGGGAAACGTCGTGCGATCACTCTATGGAGGGTGGCCGGTTTTCGAAGCCACGTCCCGCTGACGCCCGGGCCGCCGCAGCCCTGGCGGGAGCGGCCATCCGAACGCCGCCGCCCACTCCGGCTCCATAGAGTCGCCGGGTACGGGAGGTCAAGGGTGCGGGTCGCCATCGTGGGTTCGGGTCTGGCCGGTCTGGCGGCTGCAGTGGATCTCTGCGACGCCGGCCATCAGGTGGACCTCTACGAGGCGCGGGCTTTCGTGGGCGGCAAGGTGGGCAGCTGGGAAGACGCGGGCGGCAACCACATCGAGATGGGGCTGCACGTGTTCTTCTTCAACTACGCCAACCTCTTCGCCTTGATGCGCAAGGTGGGGGCCTTTGAGAACCTGCTGCCCAAGGAGCACACCCATCTGTTCGTCAACAAGGGCGGCGACCTCCGCGCGCTCGATTTCCGTTTCCCCGTAGGGGCTCCCTTCAACGGCCTCAAGGCCTTCTTCACCACACCGCAGCTCGACTGGATCGACAAGCTGCGCAACGCCCTGGCCCTTGGCACCAGCCCGATCGTGCGGGGCCTGGTGGATCCCGACGGCGCCATGGGTGTGATCCGGGCGCTGGATCGCATGAGCTTCCGCGACTGGTTCGTCGGCCATGGCGGCAGCCCGAAGAGCATCGAGCGGATGTGGGATCCGATCGCCTACGCGCTCGGTTTCATCGACTGCGCCTCGATCTCGGCCCGGTGCATGCTCACCATCTTTCTGATGTTCGCCACCCGCACCGAGGCCTCCAAGCTCAACCTGCTGAAGGGCTCGCCGCACCGTTGGCTGCATCAGCCGATCCTCGACTACATCGTTGCCCGCGGCGCCAGGCTCCACCTGCGTCACCGGGTGCTGGAGCTCTGCACCAGCGACGGAGCCAACGCTGAGGGGCAGAACAGCCCTGCCACGGCGGCGCCGCAGGTCACGGGTCTGCGGTTGGGCACGCCCGAGGGAGAGATCCACGTGGAAGCCGATGCCTACCTGGCCGCCTGCGATGTGCCGGGCATCCAGAAACTGCTGCCCAGCGCCTGGCGCCGCTATGAGCAGTTCGACAACATCTATAGGCTGGAGGCCGTGCCGGTGGCCACCGTGCAGCTGCGCTACGACGGCTGGGTGACCGAACTGGGGGACGGCGAAGCCCAGACTGCCGCCCGCTCCGATCTTCAGCACCCCAGCGGGCTGAACAACCTGCTGTACACCGCAGACGCCGATTTCAGCTGCTTCGCCGATCTTGCCCTGGCCAGCCCTGCCGACTACCGCCGCGAAGGCCAGGGCTCCCTGCTGCAGTGCGTGCTCACTCCTGGAGATCCCTGGATCGCCAAGAGCAACGAGACGATCGTGGCGGCCGTCGATGCCCAGGTCCGGGAGTTGTTTCCGTCCGCCAGCCAACTCACGCTGCTGTGGAGCAATGTGGTCAAACTGGCCCAATCGCTCTACCGGGAGGCTCCTGGCATGGAACCGTTCAGGCCTGAGCAACGCACGCCGGTGAGCAACTTCTTCCTGGCCGGCAGCTACACCAAGCAGGATTACATCGATTCGATGGAGGGGGCCACCATGAGCGGTCGCCTGGCGGCCGGGGTGATTCTTGGTCAGCCGGTGGCGATGGCGTCCATCGGCGCGGCGGCCTGACGATCATGGGCCGTTGGCTGGAGCACAGCGTCACCACGGAGATCAAGGCCCCGGTGCAGCGGGTCTGGGAGGTGTGGAGTGATTTGGAGGCCATGCCCCGCTGGATGCGCTGGATCGAGTCGGTGGTCACCCTCGACGATCCGGACATCACCGATTGGACCCTGGCAGCCCAGGGCTTCCGCTTCCACTGGAAGGCCCGCATCTCCCAGCGTGTCGAGGCCCAGCAACTGCACTGGGAATCGGTGGGGGGGCTTCCCACAAAAGGCGCCGTTCGCTTTTATCCTCAGGGCGATTCGCTCACTGTCGTCAGACTGACGGTGAGCTACGAACTCCCTGGGGTGCTCGCACCACTGATGGAGCCTTCCATCCTTGGCGGCATCGTCACCAAGGAATTGCAGGCCAATCTCGATCGCTTCAGGGATCTTGTTGAGCGTGGAGACGATGGCCAGTCCTGATCAGCTTTCCGCTTCCGGTCCCTGCTTCGGGGCTTGCCGTTTGTCCAATAAGCCTGGGAAGACGTTCCTGGCTTCGGCAGCCCTGCTGCTGCTTTCCAGCCTAATGGGGTGCGGCGGCGCCCCCGAGGCGAGTGCGCCGCCTCCGCCGCCTCCCGCCCCGGCACCAGCGGCCCAACCCGCCGATGCCGCAGCCGCCCCTGGTGCTGCGGCCGCTCCCACGGCCGGAGCAGGTGTACTCGCCGGCCTCACCCCCCTGCCCAGCAGGCAACAGGTGCTGGCGGCTGCTCCAGCCGATCGCGCTGATCCCTTCGCCCCGGTGATCCGGCCCCGGCCCACGGGAGCGGCCGCTGCTGCCGGCGGCGATCCCACCCGTCCGGCCGCTCCGGCGCCCCTGCGCCTCCCCGATGATTTTCGCTTCAGCGGCGTGATTGACATTTCGGGTGTGCCCCAGGCCCTGGTTCAGCGCTCTGAACAGAGCGGCACCGTGGTGGTCGGTGACCAAGGCGGTCGCTCCACGCGCCTTCTTCCCAACGGCTGGGTTGTCACCTCCATCGATGTCCAGAACGGCAGCCTGCGCATGCGGCAGGGCAAGCAGACGATCAGCGCAGCGCTCAGGCCCTCCTGAACGGTCCGCTGATCCCTGCCACGCAGGCGCGCACCAGCCCCTGAAGGTCATGGGGGTCGGCCTCCGCATCGACCCGGCCCAGCAGCTCCAGGCAGCGGGCACTGGTCTGCGGACCGATCGAGATCAGGGCGACCCCCTCCAGAACCTCCTGCCACGCGTCGCCGAAGCTGTGCTGCAGCAGAGCGCAGGTGTGCTGGACGGTCTTGCCGCTGCTGAACGTGAGGGCATCCACCTGGCCGGCCCGCAGGGCGGCTGCCGTCGCCAGGGGCAGTTCCTGCGGACAGCGCGATTCGTAGGCCGGCACCTCGACCACGCGGGCGCCGGCGGCGGCAAAGGCGTCGCCCAGGATGGTGCGGCCGCCGCTTTGCACCCTTGGCAGCAGCAGCCGCAAGCCCCAGCCTGAAACGGGGAAATGCTCGATCAGGCTGTCGGCCACGAAGGCCGGCGGCACGAAATCGGCCGGGGTACCGAGCCGTTCCAGCCGGCTGGCTGTTGAGGCCCCCACGGCGGCGATCTTCACGCCCCGGGGCCGGTCCGCCAGGTTGCTGCCGATCCGCTCCAGCCGCGCCTCCACCGCCTCCACGCCGTTGGCGCTGGAGAACACCAGCCAATGGAAGTCTTCGAGTTCGGCCAGGGCGTCGTCCAGGGGGCCCCAACTGTCTGGTGGGCCGATCACCAGCGCCGGCAGGTCGAGCACCCGGGCGCCGGCTGCCTCGAACAACCGGCGTGCTTCACCCAGCTGGCTGGCTGCGCGGGTGACGACCACGCAGCGCTGCTGCAGCGGCGGCGACGTCATGGGCGGCGGTGTCAGCGGCTCCGGCACGGCTCAGCCCTCCAGCTTGACGATGGCGCCGGCCTGCTGACGAAGCCGGTCGGCTTCTTCAGCGCGGCCCTGCTGGCGCAACAGGCTGATGGCTGTGCGGAAACTGCCGCGCGCCGCCTCGATGTTGCCACCCAGCAGCTGGGCGGCTGCCAGGTTCTGGTGGGTTTCGGCGTGGTCAGGGGCGAGCTGGCGGGCCGCCTCGTAGGCCTCCAGGGCACCGGCGATGTCTCCCTGGCGCCGGCGGACCAGACCAAGGTTGTACCAACCCAGCGCCACCTCGGGACACAGTCGCACCGCCGCGTCACAGAGACGGTTGGCCTCCTCCAGCGCACCGCGTTGCACCAGAAGGGCAGCAAGGTTCAGCCGCGCCGCCAGGCTGAGGCGGGGGTTGAGGCCGAGGGCCAGGGCCTCCTGGTAGAGCTGCTCGGACCGCGCCGGTGTGGTGCTGGCGTGGCCGATGCCCAGATGCAGCAGCAGCTCGTAGCGCTCCACGCGGGCCGAGGCGGGGCAGTGGGCGAGGGCCGCCTCCAGCAGGGCGAGGCCCCGCTCCCGGTTCCCTTCACTGATCTCCAGGCCGCCCAGTTTGGCGCTGGCATAGGGATCGTTGGGCGTCGCGATCAGCTCCTGCTCCATCGCCTGGCGCAGGCGCTCTGCCTTGCGGCCGGCCAGCAGCAGATCGGGGCGGTAGCCGTCATGCACCAGGCAGGGCTGGGAGCAATCGGCGATGCGCCAGTGGGGTTCGGCCGTCAGCACCGCCGCCACGCTGTCGTCGACCATCGCGTGATACGCCTTGCTCCAGCGGATGCCTGGATGGCGGCGGAACAGGCGGCTCACGTTCGAATAGGGCGACTGCCGGGCGCCCCGCTCGTAGCGCAGCAGGTTGATCAGCAGCACGTCCGGCTGGGCCATCAGCGCCTTGAGGGCCGGCCGCGCTTCCGGCAGCAGCTGCTCATCGGCGTCCAGCACCAGCACCCAGTCGCCCTGCACCAGTTCCAGGGCCGCGTTGCGCGCCGGGGCGAAGTCGCCCGGCCAGGGCAGCGCATGCACGGTCGCCCCCTGCTGCCGGGCGATGGCCACCGTGTCGTCGCTGGAGCCGGTGTCCACCACCACCATCTCCTGCACGAAGCCCGCCACCGAGTCGAGGCAGGCCGCCAGCCGCTCGGCCTCGTCCCGCACGATCATCGACAGGCTGAGCATGGGAGCGGCTCGGGTCTGGGGGCGAGGCTAGTGCCCCTCCCTTACGGGTTCAGTCGGTGAAGCCCCCCTCCAGGGCGCTTCGCGGCAGGCCCAACTGCTCCAGCAGCTGGGCCTGGGCCAGGGGCATCTGGGCCAGGCTCAAGCCGGCCGGGAGGTCGGGCGGCAGCAGCGGCTGCAGAGTTTCCCAGAGGTAGGGGCTGCCGTAGACCGCCAGGCCGGCCAGGCGGGAGGCCGCCAGCAGTTGCCGCACCACGGCGGCCCAGTTTTCCTCGCCGCCTGCGCTGCCCCGGAAGGGATTGCCCCGCACGAACAGCTGGAGCAGCACCGGCCCCTGGGGCAGCCGCTCGATCGCCAGCGGCGCTTCCGGGTCGGCGCGCCAGGGACTCGGGGCGCGGCCATCAATCAGCACCGGCGCGTAGCCCTTGCCCAGCGGGCGCTGCAGCGCCGGCGCCAGTACGGGCAGGAAGGGATTGGCCAGGGCGCTGTCGACCCGGATCAGGTTGACACCGGGCCCCGGCGGCAGGCCGCTGGGCCCCTGGCTGCCGGTGCTGAGCTGCACCAGCTCTCGGCTGAGCTCCAGATCCTCTGCCGTTTCCAGTTGAGCCACCGCGTGGGCGAGCTGCAGCAGGGGCCTGGCTGCCATCGGGTTGTCAGCGGCTGCGGCCGGCGGGCGCAGGCGGGCCAGCGCGGCGTCACGCCGGCTCAGGCTCTGCGTGAGTCGCGCCAGGCTGATCCGGCCGCTGCTGAGGGCTGCCACCAGCGCGTCGATCGCGGTGTGGGCATCGGCCGGCATGAGCAGCAGGTCGGCTCCGGCTTCAAAGGCCAGCACCGCCGCTTCCCCCGCTCCCCAGCGCGCCGCGATCGCCTCCATCACCAGGGCGTCGGTCACCACCAGACCACCGAAGCCGAGATCCACGCGCAGCAGGCCCTCCAGCACCCGGGCCGAGAGGGTGGCGGGACGCTCGGGGTCCAGGTCGCTCAGCTGGAGGTGCGCGGTCATCACCGCGCCCACACCGGCGGCGATGGCGGCGCGGAAGGGTGGCAGCTCGATCGCCTCCAACCGCTGGCGGTCGTGGGGGAGCACCGGCAGAGCCAGGTGCGAATCCACAAGGGTGTCGCCGTGGCCGGGGAAGTGCTTGGCACAGCAGAGCACTCCTTCCGCCTGCGCCGCCGCCACAAAGGCGGCGGCCAGGGCTCCTGCCGTGGCCGGATCCTCCCCCCAGGCCCGCACGTTGATCACCGGATTGGCGCGATTGTTGTTGACATCGCAGACGGGGGCCAGCAGCCAGTTCAGGCCCAGGGCGCGCGCCTGGCGGGCTGTGCAGCGGCCATAGCGGCCAGCCAGCAGCAGCGCCTGCTCCGGGGCGCTGGCGAACAGGCGACCGAGTGCCAGCGGAGGAACCAGCCAGGTGGCGCCCTCGAACCGCTGCCCGACCCCCTCTTCCACATCGGCGCAGAGCAGGAGGGGATGGCGGGCCCAGCCGCTGAGCTGCTCTGTGCGCAGGCGCAGTTCCGCGGCGCTGCCGCCCAGCAGGATCACGCCGCCCACACCGGCGGCAAGCAGGTCCTGCAGCTCGCCGTTGGGAAGCTCCCAGCGGGGATAGCGGCGCTGGCCGTCGCTGAGATGGCCGCTGCCGCGCACCACCAGCAGGCGGGCGACCTGCTCCCGCAGGCCGGGGGAAGGGGCTTCAGTCACCCCGGTCGTCGGCGTCGCTGCCGTCGGACACCGCATCGCCGCTCATCGGTTCCTGATCGCTGCCTGGGGGCACGTCGCCCCGCCGCTCCCGTTCGCGTCCCAGTTCATTGAGCAGACCGAGCACCGCGGTGCCCCGCTCCAGGCCACGGTCGAGATGGAACACCACCTCAGGCGTTCGGCGCATCTTCAGGCGACGGCCCAGCTCGCCTTTCACGTAGGCGCTGGCGGAGCGCAGGCCCTCCATGGCTTGTTCGCGATCGGCGTCGCTGCCGTAGATGCTCACGAAGATCTTGCAGTGCTGAAGATCGCCGGCCACGTCCACATTGGTGACGCTCACCATGCCCAGCGACACCCGCTCGTCCTTGATGCCGTTCACGAGCAGCTCGCTGATCTCACGCCGGATCAGAGCTGCGACCCGCTCGACCCGTCGGGTCTGTGCCATTGCTAAGCCAGTGGTGCTGAGCCAACCATCGCACGCAGCACCAGTGAAAGGCTCACCAGCCCACTCACCAGCGCCCCCACCAGCGCCACGGCGGTGACCGGGTTGCTGCGCCGCCGGGCCAGCGGTTCAAGCACCGAGTTGAACACCCCGAGGCTGAAGGCGATCAGATAACGCGGGTAGCGCGTGACGTTGAGGAAGAACTCTTTCATGGGGCAGGCCTTGGAACGATGGTGAGGAGCAGGAGGCGCGGGGTGCGGGGCAGTGAGGCGCGGGCCTGGGCATGGCTCAGGGGGGGTGCTGAAGCCGAAGCCGACGCACCCATCTGCACGCGGGTCTCGTTTCGATGGCTACTCTGCCGCCACCGGGTCAGGGCCGCCGATGCTGGAACTTCACCAGTTCAGACATTCCGCCTTCTGCGAGAAGGTGCGCCTGATTCTGGCCGCCAAACGGCTGGACTACACCGTGGTCGAGGTCACGCCGGGCTTCGGCCAGCTGGCCCTGTTCCGCCTCTCTGGCCAGCGCCAGGTGCCGGTGCTGGTGGACGGCACTGAGGTGATTGCCGATTCCTCCGCGATCGCTCTGCATCTGGAGGCCCACTACCCAACGCCCTCACTGCTGCCGGTGGACCCCCGCGCCCGCGCCCAGGTGCTGCTGCTCGAAGACTGGGCCGATACGGCGCTGGCGGCCGGAGGCCGCATGGCCCTGCTGCAGGCGATGGGCACCGACAGCGTGGTGCGTGGCGCTCTGTTGCCCGACGCCACCCCGGCTCCCCTGCGCTCCCTGCTGGGTGCCCTGCCGACGGATCTGTTCGCCGGCGTCGGCGAGGTGATGGGCCGCTCGGAGCGCCAGCAACTGCAGACCAACCTTGAGCAACTGGCGGCGCTGGTGAGCCGCCACCCTTACCTGATCGGCGATCAGCTCTCGCTGGCCGATCTGGCGGTGGCGGCCCAGTTGTCGTTGCTGCTGTTTCCCGCCAGCGCCGGTGCGCCACTGGCGGGCCGCGGCGTCGCCGGTGTGGCGGACCATCCCCTGCTGGAGGGGCTGTTCCGCTGGCGTGACGCCATCTACGCCGAGGTGGGTCGGCAGCCTGAACCGGTCAACTCACCTGACCCTCAGACGCCGGCAGCGGCGTCGTAGGAATCCGCTGCAGATCCAGGCTGAAGCGGTGGGTGCTGAGCGGCACGGCCGCCAGCCCGTCCTCCGGCGAGGGGTAGGTGGCCTGCCACTGCAGCGCGCGTAAGCGGCCTGGCTGATCGAACCCTGCGCTGCTCGCGGTGCCGCTGGGCCCAGGACCTGACGGGAACGCAGCCAGCTCGTAGCGGGTCAGGGTTTCCACCCGGCTGATCCGGGTGCCGCCGGGGCTATGCACCACCTGCAGGGCCAGCTCATCGGCGATGAAACGGTCGCCAGCTGCCGCCTCGGTCCGCCGCCCCACCACCGTGGATTCCAGTGACAGATCGCCGCGCAGAGTGGCGAGCTGCCGGTTGGGGTTGGCCGGGTCGTTGGCCACGGTCAGCAACTGGGGTCCCAGCAGCGCCTTGCCAACCTGGGCGGCATTGAAGGCCCGATCCCCCACCAGCTCGCCGCGCCGGTTGCGCGCGAAGCGCACCCGATACGTCAGTGGAGCAGTGCTGCCGGGCGCCACCTCCTCGCTGCGCACCTCCCAGGTGCCTTCAAAGACGTCGGGGTACACCAGGTCGCGGCGGCCGGGGCGCGGCAACGGCGCCGGCAGGTTCCAGTCGGGCCACATGGCCAGCCGTTCCGCCAGCACTCCACCCCCGGCAGGGTTCAAACCCGTCCCCGCGTCCAGCCCCAAGGCAGCACCCGGGGGCCAGATCGCCAGCAGCACCGCCAGGATGGGGCCCATCAGTGCGGCTGCCATGTCCGATCCCCTGCTGCGCGAACTCGATCATTACGTGGTGCTGGAGCCGTCCGCTGCGGAAACCTGTCTCACGGCCGCTGAAACGCTGCGTTGGCTGGAGACCACCCTGGCTGCCATGGCCACACCACCGGCCGAGCTCGCCCACCTGCCCAGTGATGCGGCCCGCGCCCAGCGCCTGCTCGACACCGCCTGCGAGCTGGAGGTGGAGCCGGGCGTGGCTGTGCAATGGTTCGCGGTGCGGCTGGAGGCACCCAGCCGCCCGGACTGAGTCCCCCGGTTCAGGAGGCCGGATCTGACGGACCCTCAGGTGCTTCCGGCGGCTGCGGCGGCTCCTTGAGCACAGCGGGAAGGGCCGCCAGCAGCTGGTCGGCCACGGCCTGCGGCGCGCGGCCGTCCTGCAGCACCTGCAGATCGGCCTCGGCATAGAGCGGCCGGCGCTGCTGCAGCAACTCCCGCAGCCGAGCGCCTGAATCCGGGCTCTGCATCAGCGGGCGGGGGGTGGGATCGGCGGCGAGCCTCTCCAGCAGCAGTCCTTCAGGGGCATCGAGCCACACCACCACGCCTTGCCGCAGCTGTCCCCAGTTGGCCGGCCTTGTGACCACCCCACCGCCGGTGGCCACCACCAGCGAGTGCCAGCTGGCGATGCTGCCGAGCACCTGCGTTTCCAGCTGTCTGAACCCTTCTTCTCCATCGGTTTCGAACACCGCGGCGATCGAGCGTCCGGCCGCTGCCTCGATCACCTGGTCGGCGTCGATGAAGCGGTAGCCGAGCGCTTCGGCCAGGGGCCGGCCGACGGAACTCTTGCCCGCCCCCATCATCCCGATCAGGTAGATGTTCATGCCGCTGAGCCGTTTCCTCAGGGCCTGGTGCGGATGCGCAGGGGCGGCGGACATGGTGGGGAGATGGAACGATGCAGGGAGGAGATCCCTAGGATGACTCCTGAGGCTTTCCGGTGATGACGGCACCTGCCACCAGATCCCAGCGCCATGGCCGCGGCCGCGGCTGCGTGATCACCCGCAGGGCCACCTTCAGTGCCAGCCATCTGTATGTGCTGCCTGAACTCACGCCCGAGCAGAACCAGGAGCGCTTCGGCCGCTGCAGCCTGGCTCCCGGCCATGGCCACAACTACGAATTGATCGTGGCGATGGCTGGCCCGCTCGATGGTGACGGCATGGTGCTCAACCTCTCCGAGGTCAAGCACGCCATCCGGCGTGAGGTCACCGATGCGCTCGATTTCCGGTTCCTCAACGCGTGCTGGCCGGAGTTCGATCTGCGCCGGCCCGAGGGCCGCCTGCCCACCACCGAAGCCCTCTGCCAGGTGATCTGGCAGCGGCTGGCTCCCCACCTCCCCGTGGTGGGTCTGCGCCTCTACGAGCAATCCAACCTCTGGGCCGATGTCCTCGGCGATTCCATGGAAGCCTTCCTCTCGATCCGCACCCACTTCGCCGCAGCCCACCGTCTGGCCCGGCCCGAGCTCTCGATGGCTGAAAACGAAGCCATCTACGGCAAGTGCGCCCGCCCGCACGGCCATGGCCACAACTACCTGCTCGACATCACCGTGCGCGGCGCGATCGATCCCCGCACCGGCATGGTCTGCGATCTGGCCGAGCTGCAGCGGTTGGTGAATGACCTCGTGGTGGAGCCCTTCGACCACACCTTCCTCAACAAGGATGTGCCCCATTTCGCCGACTGCGTGCCCACCGCCGAGAACATCGCGCTGCACATCGCCGATCTGCTGAGCGCTCCCGTTTCCGCCACCGGTGCCACGCTCCACAAGGTGCGGCTGCAGGAGAGCCCCAACAACGCTGCCGAGGTCTATGCCGAGGTGCCGCAGCTGGAGATGCGCCCGCTGGCGCTCGAAGCCCTCGCCTGCGCCTGAGCCACTCCGCCGCCACCCTCCCGCTGCCCCAGCTGCGGTTGGTGCTGGCGATCAGCCTTGATGGCCGCCTGGCTCCCGCCGGGGGCGGTGCTGCCCAGCTCGGCGGTTCCGGCGATCGCGCCGTGCTGGAAGAGTCCCTCGCCTGGGCTGATGGCTGCCTGATCGGAGCCCGCACCTTGCGTGTGCACGGCAGCACCTGTCTGATCCGCGAGCCCGGCTTGCTGGCCCGGCGCGCCGCCCAGGGCCGTTCACCGCAGCCGCTGGCCGTGGTGGTGAGCCGCAGCGGCCAGCTCGAGCCCGCGTTGCCGTTTTTCAGCCAGCCGCTGAGCCGTTGGCTGCTGCAGGCCGCCGGCCCAGCTCAGCCGCTGCCGCCGTTACCTGCCGGCTTTGAGCGCCGGCTGCAGCTGGATCACTGGCCCGCCTGTCTGGCGGAGCTGCGCGCCCTGGGGCTGGAGCGTCTGGTGCTGCTCGGGGGTGCCGAACTGGCGGGAGCCTTGCTGGCTGCCCAGCTGGTGGACGAGCTGCACCTTACCCTGTGCCCGCTCCTGCTGGGCGGGACCCACAGCTGGCTGCCGGCGTCGGCGCTCGCCGCGGCTTCGGCCTGGGAGCTGCTGGAGCACCGCGACCTCGGTGGCGGGGAACTGCTGCTGCGCTACCGGCGCACAGATCCCCTGGCCCCCCGTCAGGGGGAACCCTGAGAGCTGAAGCGGCGCCCGAGATCTTCCAGCGACACATCCTTCAGGCTCTCGGGCGGCAGGCCCAGCAGCTTGGCGGCGCAGCGCTTCGCCACCACCTCGCTGTCGTCGCCGAAGCGGCCGCCCACCATTTCGGTGATCACGCCGAGGGTGCGACCGGTGGCTTCCGATTCCCGGATCAAGCAGGTGCTCACGGGCCCCGCCAGCTGGCGGCAGGGTTGGCGCAGGCTCTGCTCCAGCCTGGTCTCGCCCCCTGCGCCCAGGCGCACACACAAATCGGCCAGTCGGTTCTCCAGCTGGGGACGCATCAGCAGCAGCAGGGGTTGCAGCAGGCTCGCCTGCGCCGGCTGGCCGCTGCCAGCGGTGGCAACGAGCAGGCCCAGCCCCAACAGCCTGGCCAGGGGATGACCCCTGAGGGTTCGGTGGCGCACCGTCATCCGGCTCCTGTGGTTAGTTTTGCGTCCGGCGCGATGCACGAGCGTGGTCCGGCGGCATGGCTGAACTTGAGACCCGCTGGCACCCCTCCACGGCCGGGCTCAGCGAAATCCAGTGGCAGGAACTCTGCGGCGCTGCCGGGATCCCGTTCTTCAGCTGGCGCTGGCTGCATGGTCTGGAGGCCTCCGGCAGCATCGTTCCCCGTCAAGGATGGCAACCCTGCCACCTGGGGGTGTGGCGCGGCGACGCGCTGGTGGCCCTGGCGCCGCTCTACCTGAAGGGCCACAGCTACGGGGAGTTCGTTTTCGATCAATCCTTCGCGCAGCTCGCAGGACAGATGGGCCTGCGCTACTACCCCAAGCTGGTGGGGATGAGCCCGGTGAGCCCGGTGCAGGGGTACCGCTTTCACATGGCCCCCGGCGAAGACGAGGCCGCGCTCACCCGCCTGATGCTCGAGGAGATCGATCACTTCTGCCGGGAGCAGCGGCTGTTGAGCTGCAACCTGCTGTACGTCGATCCGAGCTGGCAACCGCTGGCGGAGGCCGCGGGCTGGGCCACCTGGCTCAACCAGCAGAGCCTCTGGAGCAACCCCGGTTTCGCCAGCTTCGACGACTATCTGCTCGGCTTCAATGCCAACCAGCGGCGCAACATCCGCCGTGAGCGCCGCGCCGTTGCAGACGCCGGCCTCACGGTGAGCCCACTGGTGGGGGAGGAGATCCCGGCAGTGATGCTGGCGCGCATGCATGGCTTCTATGAGCAGCACTGCGCCCGCTGGGGGGCCTGGGGCAGCAAATACCTCACCGAGGAGTTCTTCCGCTACGCGGCCGAACACCTCCGCCACGACCTTGTCCTGTTCAGCGCCCACCGCGGCGATCCGCTGGTGCCGGTGGCGATGTCCCTGTGCGTGCGCAGTCAGGAAGGGCTGTGGGGCCGCTACTGGGGCAGCAACGAGGAGATCGAGAACCTGCACTTCGATGTCTGCTACTACGCCCCGATCGAGTGGGCGATCGGTCAGGGTCTGCGCTGGTTCGATCCCGGTGCGGGCGGCAGCCACAAGCGCCGCCGCGGCTTCGTGGCTCAGCCGCGGGCCAGCCTGCACCGCTGGAGCGACCCCCGCTTCGACCGCCTCGTGCGCCAGTGGCTGCCGCAGGCCAACGCCCAGCTGCTGGAGGAGATCGAAGCCGTCAACGCGGAGCTGCCGTTCTGTCGGCGGGAGTTGCCCCTGGCAGCGGCCTGATTCCTACGATCAGCCGATGAACACTCTCCTCAGCGAGCGTGACAGCCTCGATGAACGGCTGTCGCAGCGCTCCATCGCCCTCGATCCCGCCGGTTACTTCCTGATCAAGGTGGATGCCGTGGCCGGTGAGTTGGTGGCCGAGCACTACAGCAACGGCATCGATGATCGCGGCCTCGCCACCGACCCCGACACCGGTGAGGTGCTGAGCTGCCGCGGCAACGGGTCACGCACGCCAGTGGCCACCTACCGGGGCCGGAGCGCCAAGGAACTCGGCATCCGGCTCACTGAAAGCACGGAACCGTTGCCGCTCAGTCGCCTCGACCACGCCCTCTATATCGGGCGCGAACTGCAGAAGGCGGAAGCCTGCCTCCACAGCGGGCTTCCGTATGTTCAGGATTGAAGCCTTGGGGGGAAGCCTGCCGGAGTTCAGGCGGGCTGCAGCTCCTTCTCCACGCTGGTGGCGGGAGGGAGTTCGGGCGGCAGTGTCTTGAGCTGCTCCTGGATCTCCATCGTCACCACGCTGCGATATTCCAGGAAGTGCTCGTTGTGGGCCAGCACCACCAGGAACTGCTCAAGCTGGCTCGGATTGCGACGGGCGATGTCGAGCATGTAGCGCCAGAAGCGGGTGCGGGTGTTGCGCCTGATGCCTTGCCTCCACACCACGATGCTCAGGGCGCGCACGTCACTCATGGCGGGAAGTTTGGGCAACCCTGTCGACGGTCGCAGGAACTGATGCCAGCGCGGCGCCCCTACCTTGAGGTAGTAGCTGTGCACCCGGTCCATGTAGGCATTGGGCTCGTAGAGCGCGCAGAACGCATCGACGTATTCATTGGCGATGTCACGGATCGGCCGGGTGGGCACGAAGTTGAGCAGGTTTGTCTGGTTCACGCCCTTGGCGGCGGCTTTGTCCTGAATCAGACGGCCTTCCTTCTCCAGCCGGTGCCACAGCCCGGTGTTCGGCAGGGCCTGGAGCATGCCCATCATCGCGGCGGGGATACCGGTGCGAGTCACGAACTCCACGATGCGCTGGCCGGCACCGGTCTTTTCACCATCGAAACCGATGATGAAGCCAGCCATCACCCGGATGCCATACGAGGTGATCCTGTCGACGGACTCCTCCAGGGAACTCCGGGTGTTCTGGAGTTTTCGCGCCGTTTCAAGGCTGGCTTCGTCCGGTGTTTCGATGCCCAGGAACACGCTGTCGAAGCGGCTCTCCGCCATCATCTGCATCATCTCCTCGTCGGAGGCGAGATCGACAGAGGCTTCAGTGGCAAAGCTGAAGGGGTAGTCGTGTTCGATCTGCCACTGCTTGAGTGCAGGCAGCAACAATTTGGCGTTGCGTTTGTTGCCGATGAAGTTGTCATCCACCAGGAAGATCGAACGCCGCCAGCCCAGGTCGTAGAGGAACTGAAGTTCGGCGATCAGTTGTTCCGGGGTCTTGGTGCGTGGCTTGCGCCCATACAGCACGATGATGTCGCAGAACTCGCATTGGAATGGGCAGCCCCGCGAGAACTGCACCGACATGGAGTCGTAAGCATCCAGCTCAAGCAGGTCAAAGCGAGGGATCGGCGTGCCGGTCACATCCGGCTTCTCGCCGTTGGAGCTGAACCGGCCACTGGAGGCGCCGCTTTCGATCGCCTCGATGAACATCGGCAGGGTGATCTCCCCCTCGTCAAGCACCTTGAAGTCGGCGAGATCGAGCTCAGGTGCGTCGGGTGTGGAGCTGGCGAAGGGGCCGCCCACGGCCACCGGCAGGCCCCGCTGCTTGGCTTTGGCAATCTGGGTGGCCATGTCGGCCTTCTGCACGATCATCCCCGAGATGATCACCAGCTCGGCCCAGGCCCACTCCGCCTCGGTCACCTCGCGCACGTTGCGGTCGGCCAGCTTGAACTCCCAGTGCTGCGGCAACAGGGCCGCCACAGTCACCATGCCGAGTGGGGGAAGCAGAACCTTCCGGTTGACGAGCTCGAGGATCTTCTCGTAGCTCCAGAAGGTCTTGGGAAATTCCGGGTAGATGAGCAGGGCGCGCATGCCGTTCCGGGTGAGGGGGAGACACGAAACCCACGCCGCTGGAGGCGGCAGGGAACTGCCGTGAGTAGCAGCCACCCTAGGGGCTCCTCAAGGAAGAAGGCTTGTTCTGCTCTAATGGGTGGACGATTTCGCATCCATCGCCATGGGCATTGCGCTGTATCTGGGTCTCGTGGCTGGTGGTCTGGTCACCGCCTTCGCGCTTACCACCGTGCTGCGCGGCATCAAGCTGATCTGAGGCGACACCCCAGCCTTCAGCAGCTCAAGGCAGTCAGCGGCTCTGAGGCCCCTCAGGCCTCCAGGAGCAGCAGCCGTCCCCGACCTCGGGCCAGTTCCAGCACGGCAAGTGTGAGTCCCACCGACCCCATCAGGGCGAATGTGGCGGGCAGTCCCACCCGCAGGCTGAGGGCCGCGGCCAACAGGCCGCTCAGGCCCCCACCCCCAAGAAAGGCGATCTGAGCCAGCCCGGCCATGCGGCCGCGCAGCACCACCGGGGCAGCCACCTGCGTGATCAGGCTGCTCCCTGCCAGCAGGCAGGCGGTACCGGCACCGATCAGGAAGGTGGTGAGCAGGTGGAAGCCGCTGCCCAACGGCGCGGCCATCAGCAATTGGCCCAGGGCCGTGAGCAGTGTGGCGCCACCCAGCAGCAGGGAAGGGCGGCGGCTGAGCCAGGCGCTGTGGCGCTGCAGCAGCAATCCTCCACTGATGCTGCCGGCCGCCAGCACGCTGGTGAACAGGCCGAGGTCCTGCGGGCTGGGCCCGAGCACCTCCGCGGCGATCAACGGGGCCAGCCCCGGATGGAAGAACACCGCCAGGCATGCCAGGCCGGTGAACACGAGCACGTGGCGCAGCGGCGACCCGCACTCCCGCCAGGCGGTTCCCAGGCTGGAGGCCGAACCACCGCCACTGCGCTGCTCCGCTTCCCGGTGCGGCGCCAGTAGCCACACCACCGTGGCGATCGGCAACAGATAGGACGCGGCATCAATCGTGAGCGTGACCGCCGGGCCGCTCAGGGCGAGCAACATCCCTCCCACCGGAGGACCCACCAGCTTCCCCACGTTGAACACCACCGCGAAACTGGTCAGATAAGGGGCCAGCTGCTGTGGCTCCTCCACCAGCAGGGCGCAGTACTTCTGGCGCGCCGTGAGCTCAAAGGCGCTGGCGAGCCCCACCACGAGCGTGCTCAGCATCAACAGCGCCACCTGGGCCGTGCCGGTCAGCAGGGGAATGGTGATCGCCCCGAGGGCAGCGCCGCCCACCAGCCCCCACTGGGACAGCACCAGGATCCGCTCACTGCCGAGGCGGTCGGTGAGCACCCCGGCCGGGCCGCTCACCAGCAGGCTGGGCAGGGCCAGCGCCGCGAAATTGATGGCCAGCAGCAGAGGGTTGCGCGTGCCGTCCATCAGGATCCAGGCCTTGGCCGTGAGGCCGGCGAAGGATCCGGCCGTGCTCACCCCTGAAGCGATCAGAAAGGTGGTGCGTTGATGCCGCCGGATCCAGCCCTTCAATCGCTGCTTCCGCGCGAGGCTCGGGCCTGAAGCACCATTGCCGCCGAGCCCACCACTTCCCCTTCCAGGTCGTAGGGATGGGCCGCGGTGATCCGCACCGGCACCATCTGGCCCGGGGAGGCGGTCAGGCCGCCCTCGCCCGGCTTCACCCGCACATCGCCATCCACATCGGGCGCGAAGCGGGCGCAGCGGCCGATCAGTTCGCCGGTGGCAGGGTTCTCCTGCTCGATCAGCACATCGACGATCCTCCCCACCCAGGCGCCGTTGCGTTCGGCGGCGATCGGCTGCTGCGCTTCCATCAGCCGGTTGCGGCGCTCCTGGGCCACGGCGGCGGGCACGGCATCGGGCAGATCGGCGGCCGCCGTTCCCTCCTCGGGCGAAAAGGTGAACACCCCCACGTGATCGAAGCGCTGCGTGGTCACGAAGTGGAGCAGGTGCTCGAAGTGCTCCTCGGTTTCGCCTGGGAAGCCCACGATGAAGGTGGTGCGCAGCACCGCCTCGGGCAGCAGCTCGCGGATGCGATCCAGCAGGTCGCCGTTCACGTTGGCCTGCCAGGGGCGGTTCATGGCTCGGAGCACGTCCGGATGGCTGTGCTGCAGGGGTAGATCCAGGTAGGGCAGCACGTTGGCCACTTCCCGGTAGGCGGCGAGCACCGGGGGCGTCAGGCCCGTGGGGTAGGCGTAGTGCACGCGGATCCAGGGAATCTCCACCTCGCCGAGGGCGCGCAGCAGCTCCGCCAGCTGCGGACGCCCGTAGAGGTCGAGGCCGTAATTGGTGGTGATCTGGCTGATCAGGATCAGCTCCTTCACCCCCTGAGCCGCCAGTTGCTGCGCTTCCGCCACGATCGACTCGATCGTGCGGGAGCGCTGATCGCCGCGCAGCTTGGGAATGATGCAGAAGGCGCAGCGGTAGTCGCAGCCTTCGGCCACCTTCAGGTAAGCCACCGCCTCCGAGGTGGTGCGATACCGGGGTAGGTGCTCATCGGCCACAAAGGTGGGGGTGGCACTTACCCGGTTCACCCGTTCGCCTGCCTCCACTCGCCGCAGCACCTCCACGATGTGCTGATAGTCGCCGGTGCCCACGATTGCCCTGGCTTCCGGCAGGGCATCCAGCAGTTCCTCCTGGAAGTGCTGGGCCAGACAGCCCGCGATGATCAGCTCCTTGCCCTGCTCGGCCAGCTCCACCAGGGTGCGTACTGATTCTTCGCGGGCGTCCTGGATGAAGCTGCAGGTGTTCACCACCACCACCGAGGCCTCGCTCTCATCGGCGCTGACGCCATAGCCGGCTTCTGCCAGCAGGCCGAGCATGTGCTCGGTGTCCACCCGGTTCTTTTCGCAGCCGAGGTGCGCGAAGGCCACGGTGGGCGGACGGCTGGCCTCCACAGGAGCGCCGGCCGGCGAATCCGGAGCGAGGGAAGGGGCGGAACCGACCAGCGAGGAATCGATGCCGGCCCTGACGGCGGCTTGGCGCATGGGGGAGGGAAGACCGGGGCCGTCGAAGGGCCAATGGAACACCCTATGGGAGACGAGCCGTTCGCCGGCACACGCCCCGCGCCCAGATGGGCGGGTGGTGACCTCCGGCCCGCGGGTGGGCGCCCCGAAACGGAAGCTGCCACAATCGCTGCAGCGAGCGTCAGTCCTTTGACCCCCTCCCGTCTTACCAGCCGACTCAGTAGCCGTCGCCGCGGTGAAGCCGGCAGCCGCTGGGCGCGGGTGGCCATTGCCGTGCTGGCCACGGTCGGTGTGATTGATACCGGTGCCATCACCCTCAAGCGCTGGGGCCTGATCGGCCCCCTCAGCTGTCCTGGGGGTGGGGATGGCTGCGACAAGGTGCTCAGCAGCGTCTGGGGCAGCCTGTTCGGCCAACCCCTCTCCCTGTTCGGTTTTCTGGCCTACGCGGCCTTGCTGCTGCTGGCGGTGGTGCCGCTGGTGGTGCGCGGCGAGCGTGGCAGCGACCTGCAGAGCCGCAGCTGGTGGGGCCTGTTCCTGCTGAGCGGCGCCATGTCGGTGTTCAGCCTCGTGCTGATGGGCCTGCTGATCTTCAAGATCCAGGCCTTCTGTTTCTTCTGCGTGCTCTCCGCGCTGCTGAGTGTTTCAGCCTTGGTGCTCAGCCTGATCGGTGGTGATTGGGAGGATCCTGGCCAGCTGGTGTTCCGCGGTGTGCTGGTGCTGCTGGTGGTGGGTCTGGCGGGCCTCGGCTGGGCCGCCTCCGTCGACCGTCCGGCTGCCCTCAGCACCCAGGGCATGCCCCCCGAAGTGGTCAGGCCCAGCACGGCGGCCACAATCGCCCTCGCCAAGCACCTGAAGGCGGAGGGAGCGGTGATGTATTCGGCCTATTGGTGCCCCCACTGCCACGAGCAGAAGGAGCTGTTCGGCAAGGAGGCGACCAAATCGCTCACCATCATTGAGTGCGCCCCCGATGGCGCCAACAGCCAGACCGCCCTCTGCAAGGAGAAGAACGTGCAGGGCTTCCCCTCCTGGGAGATCCGCGGCCAGATCACATCCGGCGTGAAGCCGCTCGCCGGCCTTGCCAATGCCTCTGGCTACACCGGACCGACTGACTTTTGATCCTGACTTCTGAGCGGTGGCTCCGCCCACCAACTGCTGAGCTGTCCCCAAAGCAAAGCTCCCCTTGCTGTCCCTGAAGCTCGAGGTGCTGAGGCCAGGGGGCTGAACAGCTAGGAGCCAAGGGCCAAGGCCTTCTCCAGTGGCGCCGTGCTGATTGTCTGCCCCTGCTGCTGCACGGTGTGGCGTTGCCAGAAGGGTTGGGAGCCGGGGCAATCGGTGCGGAAATGCCCCCCCCTGCTTTCGGTGCGAAAGAGGGCGGCCTCCATCAACAGCTCTCCCAGTTCCAGCTGCCGCAGCAGATCCTGCAGCGGTCGGATCAGCCCCAGCTGATCAGCGGGAAGTTCCAGCTGATCTGAAGGCGCCAGCTGCGCCACCTCGGCCAGCAGAGCCAGCCTCTCCATCGCGCTGCGTTGCTCCTGGATCGCCGCCAGGCCCTGACGCAGGGCCGTGCCGCGTCGCTCAACGCCGGCCACCCGCCAACAGCGGCGTCGCAGCGACGCCACCTGAGCGGCAATCGTTTCAGCGCTCACACCGCGGCTGAGCCCGGGGCTCATGCCGGTGGGCCCGGCCCCGTTGCCCCCGAAGCTTCCCACAGGGCTGGAGAACAACATCGCCCCCGGAGCTCCACTTCGTGCAGTAGCAGGGCGCGGTGCCGTGAAGGTGTCGTTCAGCTGGATCCGGCTCAACTGGCGGGCGAACACCAGACATTCCATCAGCGAGTTGCTCGCGAGTCGGTTGGCCCCATGCACTCCCGTACAGGCCACTTCCCCCACGGCATACAGGCCAGGAAGGCTGGTGGCGGCGTTGAGGTCAGTGCTGACGCCTCCCATCCAGTAGTGGGCCGCGGGAGCGATCGGGATCGGTGCATCGGCCGGCTCAAGGCCCAGTTGGCGGCAACGGGCCAGGATCGTGGGGAACTGCTTCTCCATCCGTGCGCCGCCGATGGGGCGCAGATCGAGCCAGAGGTGGTCCACACCTTGCTCGTGCATCGTGCGCACCAGCGCCCGGCTGACCTGGTCGCGAGGCGCCAGATCCCCGCCCGCCAGGGCGCGCACCGGGCTGCGGCCCTGCCTGTCGAGCAGCTTGGCGCCTTCACCCCGCACGGCCTCAGAGATCAGGAAGTGAGGAGCGCCGGGGAGCATCAGCGCCGTGGGGTGGAACTGAACGAACTCCAGGTCACGCACCTGGGCTCCCGCCCTCCAGGCCATGCCCACGCCGTCGCCGGTGGCCTGGCTGGGATTGGTGGTTTTCTCGAACAGATGTCCGCCGCCGCCACTGGCCAACACCACGGCCCCTGCACGCAGCCAGCGCACCTGGTCGCCCTCCAGCACCTGCAGCCCCTGGCAACGGCCGGCTTCGACCCAGAGCTGCAGCGCCATCACCCCCTGGCAACGCACCAGCAGGGCACGCCGCTCAACCGCCCGCTCCAACGCATCCACCAGGGCGCCGCCGGTACGGTCCTGGGCGTGCAGCACGCGGCGATGGCTGTGGGCTGCTTCAAGTGTTGTGCTGAGGCTGGCGCCATCCCGATCAAAATCCATCCCCAGCTGGAGCAAGCGCTCCACGCAGCGGGGGGCTTCATGAACGAGCAACTCCACGGCCGCAGGATCACAGAGCCCTGCACCGGCCTTGAGTGTGTCCTCCCGGTGGCTGGCAAAGCTGTCCTCGGGGCGTGTCACGGCGGCGATACCCCCCTGCGCCCAGCGGCTGGCCGAGCGCGGGCCCCGCTCTTTGCTGAGCAGCAGCACCCTCAGTTCACTCGGCAGCTCCAGGCAGGCCATCAGGCCGGCAGCGCCCCCGCCGACCACCACCACATCCCAGGTGGTCGCCAGCGGTGGCTGGGAAGACGACGGCCTGGGGGTCGATGCAGTCAACGGAACGACAAAAAAGCCGCCGGATGAACCCCGGCGGCCAGATGGGAATCAGAAGAGAGCTGGATCAGCGGTAGACACCATTGTTGATGCGGTCAAAGCCTTCGTTGAGGGCAATGGAAGGAGGAGTGATCGTGAAGTTATCGCGGTACTTCTCAAACAGCTCCTTCTGGCGCTCCGTGAGGTCAAGGCTGAGCACGTCGTCAATGGATTCGTAAGGGCCGCCCAGCACGATCTTGCCGGCCAGCGTGGGGTACATCCCAGGGAATTGCTGGAAGCTACGGACCGGAGAGTTGTTGAGGTCCACCTTCCCGACGGCAGCGGCGATCTTGTCGTCCGCCACGTTGCGCGGGGCATCAGCGAAGGCCGCAGGGGGCAGAGCCATGGCCATCAGCAGGCCCGCAAGAAGCACACCACTCATCAGCCAGGCAACCACCCGTTTCATCGAAAATCTCCTGTTGAGGCAGCCGGTCGGCACCGCGGCAACGCTACAGCGGCCCACTGCGATCCCTGCACCGCAGCCGCCTGGCTTTTGCAGTTCTTCAATCGGCCCATGAACGGGCGGGAGGCTTCGCTCCAGATCAGACCTCCCTGGCCTTGGCCCTGCTTGAAAGGCCCAGCCGGAGCCGCTCAGCAGATGGGATCAGATCAGTCCGCTCAGGTGCGGGCTCAACAGCGCTGCACCCAGGAAAATCCCATCAACCGCGAGGGTGGTGATCAAGGCGGCTGCCGCCACCCGACCACTGGCTCCCTGCGGCCACCAGCGCCGCCCAAGCAGGATCAGCCCGGTGGCGATCGTGGCGATTTCGATCAGCGCCAGCGGCTGCAACACGAGCTCCGCGGCTTTGCGCAGCAGCTCGGGTGCCTGCTCGGCTGGTGCCTGAAGCACCTGGGGCCAGAGGGGCATCACGCCTGTGAGCAGCATGGCGCCATCCGTGCAGGCCGTTCCCAGCAGGGAGGCGAGGTAGAAAGCCCCGGCGCTGCGCCAGCGGGTCGAGAGTCCGGCCCAGGCGATTGGCACAGCGAAGGCTTCGACCGGCAGATGCCAGGCCGGGTGCAGACGGAACCACCCCCAGAACAGACAACCAGCCAGCCAGCTGCCGCTGAAGCCCACCAGCACGCCGCCCAGTTCGCGCCAATGGCCCTGGCCGCGCCAGCCGAGCAACAGCCCGGCGCTCAGCAGCACGGTTGTGAAGGCGGTGGCGCTGGTGGGATGCAACCGCACCCATGGCGCCTGCAGAAACACCGGCAGGGCCACGAGCATCCCCACGGCGACCGGCAGAAGCCAGCGCAGCTCGCGCGTGGCAGGGGAGTGCTTCGCTGGCCAGGTGCCCCTCGATGACCGTGGTAGAGCCAGAACCACCTCGGGGGATCGCTCCAGGGTTGAGACGCGGGCAAGGTAGAGCGAAACCCCGGGCACCTGTACGTATGAAGAAAGGTTGCCAACCTTAGGGGATTGCTGGGTGGCTGGCGGGAGCCGCCCGCCATAAGGTCACGTCATGTCCTGACGACCGTCCCCATGCCTCCTGTCCTTCCGTCCCAGGCACCGGGACTGCTGGAGGCCTGCTGGCAGGCCCTTGTGCTGGGTGTGGTCCAGGGACTGACCGAATTCCTGCCGATCAGCAGCACCGCCCACCTCAAGGTCGTGCCCGTGCTGCTGGGTTGGGGTGATCCCGGCGTCGCCGTCACGGCCGTGATCCAGCTCGGCAGCATTACCGCCGTGGTGCTCTACTTTCGCCGCGATCTGCTGGATGTGGGGGTGGGGATGTCCCGGGCCTTCCGCCATGGGCAATGGCGTGATCCGTCCGCCCGACTTGGACTGGCCATGGCCGTTGGAACCTTGCCGATCGTGGCCGCCGGCAGCGCCATCAAGCGCTTCTGGAGCGGCTACGAAACCTCCGTGCTGCGCAGCATCCCCTCGATTGCGATCGTCTCGATCGTGATGGCGCTGTTGCTGGCCTGTGCCGAAGTGGTCGGCCGTCGCCGCAAGGAACTGCCCCAGGTGCGTCCCATTGATGGCCTGGTGGTCGGGCTTGCCCAGATGCTCGCCATCATCCCCGGCGTGTCCCGATCCGGCAGCACCCTCACGGCCTCGCTGTTCGATGGCTGGCAGCGCCCTGCCGCCGCGCGCTTCTCGTTTTTACTCGGCATACCGGCGATCACCCTGGCCGGGCTGGTGGAGCTGAAGTCGGCGTTTGCCGCCAGCGCCTCGCTGGGCCCGCTGCCTTTGCTGGTCGGAATCCTCTCTGCGGCGGTGGTGTCCTGGCTGGCGATCGCCTGGTTGCTCCGTTTCCTTCAGGCCCACAGCACCTGGGTGTTCGTGGCCTACCGGCTTGTTTTCGGCGTCGCATTGCTGGTCTGGGCTCGTCAGGCGGCCCCGGCCTTGCTCAATTGACGGCAGCCGGCAGGAGCGTTGCTGCACAGAGCAACCCCGCGTGCCCAGCAGAGCCCTTGCGACCTGGCCCACCAGCCCCGCCTGCTGGGTTCCACACTGGAGCCTGATGCCCACCGCCCGATGTGGAACGAACCATCCGCCGGCCTGGCGTTGGCCGATGCCACCCCGGGCCGTCAGCCCCAGCCCGCCGTTGTGGCCACTGTGGAGCCCGGTTCGATCGGCGAAGACCTGGGCTTCCAACCCGGTGATCGGCTGCTGAGCATCAATGGAGTGCGTCCACGCGACCTGATCGATCTGCAGGTACTGGTGGGCGAAGAGGAGCTGGTGCTTGAAGTGGAGGATCCTGGCGGCGAGCGTCATCGGGTGGAGCTGGAGAAGGAGGCTGATGAGGGGCTTGGGCTCGGCTTCACCGAGGCGCTGTTTGATGGCCTGCGGCAGTGCAACAACCACTGCCCCTTCTGCTTCATCGACCAGCAGCCGCCGGGGCGTCGCGGCAGCCTCTACCTCAAGGACGACGATTACCGCCTCAGCTTTCTCTACGGCTCTTACCTCACCCTCACCAACCTCACTGCCGCCGATTGGGAGCGGATCGAACAGCAGCGGCTGTCGCCGTTGTTCGTCTCCGTCCACGCCACCGATCCGGCTCTGCGCAGCCGCCTGTTGGTGAATCCACGTGCGGGCTTGCTGCTGGAACAGCTCGTCTGGTTCGCCGAACGTCGCCTGCAGATCCATGCCCAGGTGGTCGTCTGCCCTGGCCTGAACGATGGCCCTGCACTCGAGCGCACCCTCAAGGATCTGGCGGGGTTTGCGTCGGGGTCCTGGCCTGCCGTGCTCTCTGCCGCAGTCGTGCCCGTTGGCCTCACCCGCTTCCGCCCCAGTGGTGATGGCCTCAGGCCTGTTGATCCTGCCTGTGCCGGGAGGGTGATCGCCCTGGTGGAGCGGCTGCAGCAGGGTTTCCAGCAGCAGCTCGACACTCGTTTCGCCTGGCTGTCCGATGAGTGGTACCTGATGGCCGGTCAGCCGCTGCCGGAGCGCCTCAACTACGAGGATCTGCCGCAGCAGGAAAATGGCGTCGGCAGCATTCGCGCCTTCCTCGAAGCGCTGGATCGGGCCACCACCTCCCTGCCGAAGCGCCTCGCCGTTCCACGGCGTGTCAGTTGGGTGGTGGGTGGACTTGTGGCCGGTGCGCTCTCGCCTGTGGTGGAGCGGCTCAACGCAGTGCAGGGGTTGACGTTGCAGTTGTTCGGCTTGCCCAGCCCCTACTGGGGGCAGGATCTGGTGGTCACTGGCCTCTTAACGGGTTCAGATGTGTTGGCGGGGCTGGCCGGGGCGGATCTCGGCGACATGCTTCTGCTACCCGGGGTGATGCTGCGGCAGGGAGAGCCGGTGTTCCTCGACGACCTCCCCCTTTTTGCGATCAAAGACCGTCTGGGGGTGCCGATCCGGGTCGTGGATGGGGCAGATGATTTCGTGTCTGCCTGCGTCGGCGCTCTTGCCCATCCTCCTTAAACTCAGCTGGTTATCAGGTCTCACGACGCGTGCGCCCCTCCCTCCTTGCTTCGTGTGCTCTGGCAGGGATGGTGTTCCTTCCGCTGGGCGCCCGTCCATCGCTCGCACAGAGCACCTCAGTCCTTCCTTCTGGCCCAGACACCACTGCTCAGCAACCCACCACCACCGCTGAGCCAAGCTCCAAGGCTGCGGGCACTGCTCCGTCTCCTGCCCAGCCTTCCACTGCCGGCTCTGGCGCCCTGCCCACGGCTACCGAGCTGAAGGGGGAGCGCCCGCTGTCCGATCCCTCGGTGCTTGCACCGGCTGCTCGCCAGTTGCCCGAAGCGCTGCAACCGTTGGTTGCCCCCCCGCCGCTTGCACTCCCGGATCTTCCTTCCCAAGTGAGAATCCAGCAGCTCCGTCCATTGGGCCTGCAGGAGGTGGAAACCCTGGCAGAGGTGAACAACCCCAACCTCAAGGCAGTGGCGTCACAGGTTGAGCAGGCGCAGTCCAATCTCAGGGCTCAGATATCGGCCTGGTATCCCACAATCAACCTCACCACCCAGAACAACTTCCCGTCACTCCGTAATAACTACAGCTTCCAGAACTCCGCCACCGGACTGTTTGCTCCTACCGGTGCCACCATTGGTGCCCGGATCGGTGCCTCGATGAATATCGGCATCAATTGGGATCTGATCAATCCGCAGCGGGTTCCCCAGATTTCCGCAGCACGCGATTCCTTCGAGAAAGCGCAGAACCAATACCTGATTGCCCTACGAGATCTTCGTTTGCAGGCTGCCCAGGCTTATTTCGACCTTCAGCTCAGCGACGAGGGTGTGAGGATCGGTCAGGAGTCTGTGCGGGCCTCCCTCGTCAGCCTTAAGGATGCTCGTGCACGGTTCCAAGCGGGTGTCTCTACCAAGCTGGATGTGCTTCAGGCTGAAACCCAGCTTGCCCGCGACCAGCAGCTACTCACCAACCAGTTGTCCTCCCAGTCGATTGCCCGCCGCAGCCTGGCCGCTCTGCTCGACCTCCCTCAAGACATCACCCCGACGGCCAAGGAGCCTGCGCGGGTTCTTGCCACCTGGATTCCCTCGTTGCAGGAGAGCATCGTGGCGGCTTTTGCGTTCCGCGAGGAGCTCGATCAAGTGTTGCTCGACATCTCGATTGCGAACAGCAATGCCAACGCTTCCCTCGGCGCAACGCAGCCATTCTTAAGCATCGTCAATAACTTTGGCTGGGATCGCAGCAATGGTCAGACCAACGTCCCGGAGGGTCAGTCGATCAACTTCGACAATTTTTCCTACTCCATTGACAACGCCATTGGTCTGAATCTTCGCTGGACGCTCTTCGATGGCGGACGCGCTGCCGCCGAGTTCCGTCAGCAGAAGCAGGCCGCAGAGCAGAACCGCTTCAATTTCGCCAGCCGGAGGGATGCCATCCGCTTTGAGGTGGAAACCAGTTTCTATCAGCTGCTGCAGAACAACCGCGACATCACCACCACGTCCCGGGAGGTGATCTCTTCCCGTGAAGCGCTGCGGTTGGCCAGGCTGCGGTTTCAAGCCGGCGTCACCACCCAGCGGGAAGTGGTTGACAGCCAGCGCGACCTCACCCAGGCGGAGGTGAGGTACGCCACCGCCGTCACCGACTACAACAAGCGCTTGGCGGAACTGCGCCGTCGTACGGGCCTTGATCAGGTGGCCTTCTGCAAGCCTCCGGCATTAAAAGCGGTCAAGCCGGCCGTCGATCCCGCCACCCAGATTCCAATCGATCCCCAGCCGCTCCAACCTGCCTGTCAGGCGGAAGTCCGAGGACCCGGTGGCGCAGCACCGCTTTCCCCCTGATCGCCACATCCCTTTTGGCTGACTTGGTTCCGTTGATAGGGTCACGGTGTCGTCGCCGACCACCCGGATGACCCAAGCAGCGACGGCGCGGCCAGGCCTTTCGTTCGTCACCACCATTCGGTTGGGTCTGTTCCAGGGATCGCTCGGTTTTCTCGCGGTTGTGTTTGCCGGTCTGCTGAACCGGATCATGCTCAGCGAACTGGGCTTCCCCGGTTTGTTGGTGGGCGGAGCACTGGCTTTCGAGCAGTTCGTTGCCCCGTCGCGCATCCTTTTCGGCCAGATTTCCGATCGCCACGCCATCGCTGGCCGGCATCGCACGCCTTACATCTGGGCGGGCAGCGCTTGTTTCTGCGCTCTGGCGGTGTTGGTGGTTCCCTTGATCTTCCGCCTGGCGGAGGCCATGGACAGCGCTGACGGCCAGGCGGTTCTGCTGGGGGTGGTGCTGTTGTGCGGGCTGTTTGCCTTCTATGGGCTGGCGGTGTCGATGGCCACCACCCCGTATCTCGCCCTGGTGATCGACCGCACCCAGGAGCAGGAACGCCCCCGGGCCGTGAGCATCATCTGGTGCATGCTCACCATCGGCATTGTGATCGGTGCCATTGCCATTTCGTTGAGCCTCCGCGGCCTCGATGGCATCACAGATCGGACCACCCTTGAAACGGTTCTCGGGCCATTCATGCTGCGATCGGCCGGGCTGGTGTTCCTGCTCACGCTCGTGGCCACCTGGGGGATCGAGCCCGCCCGGGCTGGTGAATCGCTCAGCAGCGCCGCCGATCGCGACGACGCCATCACCCTGTCGCGGGCCTGGCGTCTGATCCGATCAAGCGCGCAGGTGGCGATCTTCTTCACCTTCCTGATTCTTTTCACCCTGGCCCTGTTCCTCCAGGACCCGATCCTGGAGAGCTATGGAGCTGATGTGTTCGGCATGCCCATCGCCGCCACCGCGTCACTCAATGCGCTCTGGGGGTCCGGCACATTGGTGGGTCTGATCCTGGCCGGTTTGTGGATCGTGCCGCGTCTAGGCAAATTCGCGGCGGCCCGCCTTGGCTGTCGACTGATCCTGATCTCCTTATTGCTGCTGCTGCTGGCCGGCTTCACCGCCCGTGTGGCAGTTCTGCAAGGGCTGATGATCCTGTTCGGCCTGGCTTCCGGCATCGGAACCAACAGTGCGCTCTGCCTGATGCTTGATCTCACCCTGCCCGAGGCGGCCGGCACTTTTGTCGGGGTGTGGGGCCTGGCCCAGGCATTGTCCCGGGCCATCGCCAAGTTGCTCGGTGGTGGCCTGCTCGACCTTGGTCGAGCACTCTTCCCTTTGCAGGGACCCTTCCCCCCCTTCGCTCTTGTGCTGGGCATCGAGGCACTGGTCGCACTGGCTGCCTTGCTGATGCTCAGCCGCGTCAATCTGCACCGGTTCCGCGAGGACACCAGCCGCAGCCTCACCCAGGTGCTTGCCATGGAGCTCGGATGACCTTTGCCCACGCGTTGCCGGCGGATGCGCTGCGGCTCAACTCCCTGCTTGATGCGGTGGCAGAGCGGCAACGCAACGATTTTGGCCATATGGCATTCGAAGCCAAGGCCGATGGCAGCTTGATCACTGCCTGCGATCGCTGGAGTGACGAGACCCTGGTGCAGGGCCTGGCTGAGCTCTATCCCGGCGAAGGGGTGCTGAGCGAGGAGGGGAGGCATCTTGTCCCTGCCACAGAGGCGTTCTGGGTGGTGGATCCCCTTGATGGCACCACCAACTTCGCGGCGGGCATCCCTTACTGGGCCATTTCGATGGCCCGCTTCGAGGCAGGGGTTCCCGTGTTGGCCCTGCTTGATGTCCCTCCGCTGCGACAACGCATCGTGGCGGTGCGGGGCCAGGGAGCGTGGCGTAACGGCAAACGTCTCTTGCCGCCGTCCACCCAGCAGCTGCAGACCGGTTGTGCGTCCCTTTGCAGCCGGTCGATCGGCGTGCTGCAGAAGCTCCCCGACCGCAGGTTTCCCGGCAAGATCCGCCTGCTCGGTGTGGCCAGCTTGAACCTCGTCAGCGTGGCAATGGGCCAGACCGTCTCAGCTCTGGAGGCCACGCCCAAGATCTGGGATCTGGCCGCGGCCTGGCTTGTGCTTACAGAGCTGGGCTGCTCTCTGCAGTGGCTGCAACGCAGTCCCACCCCACTAGTAGCGGGCGAAAGCCTTGCGAGCACAGACTTTCCCGTGCTTGCGGCGAGCAATAGCGAGCAGCTG
>NZ_NQKX01000012.1 GCF_002252635.1 Synechococcus sp. MW101C3 | reverse complement strand
TTCTTCTGAATGAAGGTCTGCGTGCCTGGATGGCACCGGCTGACCAGCCGCATGAAAACTTCGTCTTCCCTGAAGAGGTTCTGCCCCGTGGTAACGCTCTCTAGTCCTTCTCTTACGGCCGTCGGCGGCAAAGACCTGGACTCCACCGGTTATGCCTGGTGGGCCGGCAATGCACGCCTGATCAACCTGTCCGGTCGTCTGCTCGGGGCCCACGTGGCCCACGCTGGCCTGATGGTGTTCTGGGCCGGCGCAATGATGCTGTTTGAGGTGAGCCACTTCACCTTCGACAAACCGATGTACGAACAGGGTCTGATCCTGTTCCCGCACGTGGCCACCCTTGGCTATGGCGTCGGTCCCGGCGGTGAGGTCACCAGCCTCTACCCCTTCTTCGTTGTCGGTGTTCTGCACCTGATCAGCTCGGCCGTTCTCGGCCTGGGCGGTCTGTACCACGCCCTGCGCGGCCCTGAGATCCTGGAGAACTACTCCTCGTTTTTCTCCCAGGACTGGCGGGATAAGAACCAGATGACCAACATCATTGGCTACCACCTCATCCTGTTGGGTGTGGGGTGTCTGCTGCTGGTGTTCAAGGCGATGTTCTTCGGCGGTGTCTATGACACCTGGGCCCCCGGCGGCGGCGATGTGCGCATCATCACCAACCCCACCCTCAGCCCTGGTGTGATCTTCGGTTATCTGTTCCGCGCCCCCTTCGGTGGCGAGGGTTGGATCATCGGGGTGAACTCGATGGAAGACATCATCGGCGGCCACATCTGGCTCGGCCTCATCTGCATCTTCGGTGGCATCTGGCACGTCATCACCAAGCCGTTCGGCTGGGTGCGTCGCGCCTTCATCTGGAACGGTGAGGCCTACCTGAGCTACAGCCTTGGCGCCTTGAGCTTCATGAGCTTCATCGCCTCGGCCTTTATCTGGTTCAACAACACCGCTTACCCCTCTGAGTTCTACGGCCCCACCAACGCCGAGTCCTCGCAGGCCCAGAGCTTCACCTTCCTGGTGCGTGACCAACGCCTGGGTGCCAACATCGGTTCAGCCATGGGTCCTACCGGCCTTGGCAAATACTTGATGCGCTCCCCAACCGGCGAGATCATCTTCGGTGGAGAAACCATGCGCTTCTGGGACTTCCGCGGCCCTTGGCTGGAGCCCCTGCGTGGTCCCAACGGGCTCAGCCTCGACAAGCTCCAGAACGACATTCAGCCCTGGCAAGTGCGCCGGGCCGCTGAATACATGACCCATGCTCCGAATGCGTCCCTCAACTCCGTGGGCGGCATCATCACCGAACCCAACTCGGTGAACTTCGTGAACGTGCGTCAGTGGCTGTCTGCCACCCAGTTCGTGCTCGCCTTCTTCTTCCTGGTGGGTCACCTCTGGCATGCAGGCCGAGCCCGCGCCGCGGCGGCTGGCTTCGAGAAAGGCATCGACCGCAAGGCCGAGCCCACCCTGGCCATGCCCGACCTCGACTGAGCTCCACGGCTTGTCCGAGCACCACTGGTTGCTCTCTCCGCCCCCGGCTTCCACGGGGGCTTTTTCATGGGCTGCCTGACCAGAAAGACTTGGTGATGCTTTCCGGCCAGGCGGACACATTCGAGAGATGCCGGCTTATCCAGCTCTTCGTAGCTTTGGGGACCACCGGGAGTTTCCCTTGTCCATCCGCCTAGCCGCCGGCCGCATGGTTGCCGCAGCAGCCCTTCCCCTTGCGCTTCTGCCGTTCGTAGCTGTTCAGCCTGCAGCCGCCAAGAATGCCTCCATCGACTACCCCCGCCAGGGCGTGGTCTGCGACCGGGCCACAAAGATGTGCTTCGACAGCACCGGGGTGTCTGTGACCCTCACCAGGGAGTATTTCGGCCGCAGCGCCGAACGGGAGCTGATTCGCAAGCTGTCGGGCAGCAACCGCCCCACCCAGTTCCAGTTGAGCAACGGCGATGTCTGCGATGTGCGGCGGCAGACCTGCTGGGACGACGGCTGGGATGGCAAGAACATCAGCAGGGCTCTGAGCAAGCAGCTGTTTGGCAACAACGGCGCATGGCGCAACCCGGGATCAGGCAACACCAGCAACAGCTGGAACAACAACAGCGGCTGGAACAACAGCGGTGGCGGTGGCTGGAACAACAGCAGTGGCAACAACGGCAGCTGGAACAACGGCAATAACTGGAACAACAACAACTGGCAGCAAAGCCAGGGCAACACCGCCTGCGAGCTGCGTCAGGGAAACCGCCGCCTCTTCAACGGCAGCTGCGTCCTCAATCGGCGTGAATCGTCGAACGGCATGGCCTACAACGTGGAGCTTGGGGATGGGCGCCGCTACAGCTTCTTCAACCGGCAGGGCAACCTGGTGCTCCGAGACGCCACTGGTGTCTGGCCGGTGCAGGTGAGCAACCGCAACGGCAACGTGAGCTTCCGCTGGGCCGACCTGCGGCTGGAAGCCCAGGACAGCCGTTGGAACAACCAGGGGCAGCAAGGTGGTTTTGAGGACGTCAACCCCACAGGGGTATTCCTTCAGAACCTGTTCAACAACCTGTTCCGCTGACCCGCGGGGCTGTTTCATCCTTCAACCAGCGGCGCAATAGCGGCAGGCTGAGGCCGATCACATTGCTGACGCAGCCCTCGATCGTCTCCACCAGCAGGCCGCCGCGGCCTTCAAGAGCAAACCCACCCGCGCAACCGAGCGGCTCACCGCTGGCCACATAGGCCTCGATCTCAGCGGCCTCAAGCTGAGCAAAGCGCACGCGGGTGGTGACAGCCGCCAGGCGGGGGGCTCCGCTGCCCAGCAGGCAATGGCCCGTGTGCAGCTCGCCCCAGCCTCCGGACATGCGCTGCCAGCGCTCGATCGCCTGCAGGGCATCCCTGGGTTTGCCCTGGATCTCGCCCTCAAACACGAACAACGAATCGCAGCCCAGCACGAGCTCCGGGCAGGGGTCGGCCGGGGCGCTGTCGGCCAGGACGGTGGCCACGGCCTCAGCCTTGGCCCTGGCCAGGCAGACGGCCAGCTCGCAGGGATCCGTCGCCTTGATCGTGGCTTCATCGAAGCCACTCGCCAAGACGCGATGGGGGATCTGGGCCCGATCCAGTAGCAGGCGGCGGGCCGGAGAGGCGGAAGCAAGCACCAACGGAACGGTGGACACGGCGGCAGCGCAGGACAACAGGAGGGCGAACCAGGGGTACGGCGCCGGCCTTCGGCTGGAACCTCCGCAGGCTGGAGCAGGGATTGGAGAGAATCAACGCATGGACCCCATCCTGGACAACCCTCGCTCCCTGTCCCGCGCCGCCAGCGCCATGCGCTGCCTGCCATTTCGCCTCGGTCTGTACCGCTTGCTGGAGCAGGAGGCGATCAGCAGCGTGGCGCTGTGGGCCCGCACCGACGCGGAAACGCTCTGCAGCACCAGGCTGACACCCGACGACACTGAAACCCTGTTCATCTGGCTGATCCGGCTCGGCGTGCTGCGCCGCGAAGTGGATGGTCAGGGCCTCACCGAACGGGTAAGGCTCACGCCCATGGGTCGTCAGTTGCTGGCGGGCTGGAGCCAGGAGATTCCGCGCGCCGGCTGGAAGGAACAGCTGCGCCATGCGATCAGCCGCTACCGGCCGCGCCTGTGACAGCACCGGCTGCGGGTTCCGGCCCTGTGCCGCCGGCGCTGATGGTGCTGGGCACCAGCAGCGGCGCCGGCAAATCCCTCATGACGGCGGCGCTCTGCCGGGTGCTGCGGCGTCGCGGCGAAACACCGGTGCCCTTCAAGGGGCAGAACATGAGCCTCAACGCCTGGGTGGATGAGGACGGCGGCGAAATGGCCTACAGCCAGGCGCTGCAGGCCTGGGCCGCGGGCCTGGAGCCGCGGGTGGCGATGAATCCGGTGCTGCTCAAGCCGCAGGGCGACAGCACAAGCGAGGTGATCCACATGGGCCGCGCGGTGGGCACGGCCCGCGCCGAGCACTACTACCGCGACTGGTTCCGCCCCGGTTGGCAGGCGATTCGCCAGGGGCTGGAAGACCTGCGCTTCAGCCATCCCGGCGGGCGGTTGGTGCTGGAGGGGGCCGGCAGCCCGGTGGAGGTGAACCTGCAGGCGCGGGATCTCACCAATCTGCGCCTGGCGCAGTTCCTGCGCGCCCGCTGCCTGCTGGTGGCCGACATCGAGCGCGGCGGTGTGTTCGCCCAGATCGTCGGCACCCTGGCCCTGCTCAGACCGGTGGAGCGCCCGCTGATCCGGGGGATCCTGATCAATCGCTTCCGCGGGCGGCGGCAGCTGTTCGACGCGGGGCGCCAGTGGCTGGAACAGGAAACGGGGATTCCGGTGCTGGGCGTGATGCCCTGGCTCGATGAACTCTTCCCACCGGAAGATTCGCTCGATCTGCTGGAACGGCGGGCCCGCAAACCCGAGGCGGAGCTGGAGATCGCCGTGGTGCGGCTGCCGTCGATCAGCAACTTCTCCGACTTCGATCCGCTGGAGGCCGAGCCGAGTGTGCGCCTGCGCTGGGTGCGGCCGGGGGATCCACTCGGTCAGCCCGCTGCAGTGATCCTGCCCGGCAGCAAGCAGACCCTGCGGGATCTGGCCGTGCTCAAGGAGAGCCCACTGGCCGACGCGCTGCTGCGCTTCGTGGCTGGCGGCGGCCACCTGTTCGGGCTCTGCGGCGGCCTGCAGATGCTGGGAGAACGACTGGAGGATCCGCACAGGCTGGAGGGAAGCGCCAGCGCGGATGGCGAGGAGGGGCTCAGGGGGCTGGGGCTGCTGCCGCTGGCCACCTACTTCATGGCAGGGAAAACCCTGCGACAGCGTCGCGAGTTCGCCTGTTGGCCCGCAGCGGGCACACCGCTGGAAGGCTTCGAGCTGCATCAGGGCCGTACCCACTGCCTCGATCCGGCCAACTGTGAGCCGCTGGCGGCTGGTGAATCAGGTGCCGGGTTGGGCTGGTGGTCGGGCAGGGTCGCCGGCTCCTACCTGCACGGTCTGTTCGAGAACGGCCGCTGGCGGCGGCAATGGCTCAATCAGCTGCGCGAGGCGCGCGGCTTCTCCGCCCTGCCGCTGGATGTGCCGCACCACGGCCTGCAGCGCGAAGACTTGCTCGATCGCCTGGCGGAGGCTTTCGAAGCGGAGGTGAACCTGGCCCCGCTGCTGGTCTAGGGAAACTCTGGCCAACAGGGATTTGACGGGCAGCCGTGCCCAGAGATCCCCGGTAGTGGCCCCTCTCTGCGATGAGGGCGTGGTCGATACTCGTTGAAGCGGCTTGTCTCCTTCTGGTGGTCTGGAGATATCCCTGTGAGCGGCTCCTTTGGACGCCCGAATTCCCTTGTTCATGGTGTCGCGAGCAACTGGCGCCGTGCCAGGAACGGGTTCGTCAGTGCAGCCAGCACATTGATCTTGCAGCTGTTCTTGGTCATTCCCCGCAGCCAGGTCTTCTGAAAGCCAAACGGCTGCATCAGGTGAATCCGCAACACATCGCCAGCAGATATGGCGGGCGGCTTCCTTTCCTGCCGCTCTTGGGGTAGCGGGGCTCAACCAGATGGATCAGCGCCTGCCAGGGCACGACCGGCTCCATGTCGGCCAGAAACGTCTCGCGTTAGGCGCGCTTCTTTGCCGTGATCTGCTCGCAGTCTCCGAATCCAAGCGGCTTGCCGCCCGTGAACCCAGTGCTTACCTGCAATCACAGGGTCATCCTCCTGTGAATGGGGGCGGACTTTTCCGAGTCTCCTTAGGCGTAGGCGTTGATGCACAACAATGGACAGCGCTAACGATGAGCAAACAACGGCATTGACGAACGGGAATGACATTGGGTGATCTGCAGCGGAGCGCTGGATAGAACACACAGTTGTCCATAGCCGATCGCAGATCTACACAGCCATCAATGCCGATTGGCTCTAAATTCAAAGCCTCATCACAGTGCAGACATGACAGCCAAACCCAAGCAGGATTTCTTCCTGTTTCTAGTTGGCGGTGGCTTTTTCGCCGCCGGCATCTTTCTGTTCACCAATCAGGTGATGGTGGGATCGGCGTTGCGGTTCTCCGGCAGCGGTTTCGGAGGTCGCACCTTCGGCGGGGGATTCGGTGGCGGCTTCAGTGGGGTGGTGGCCCAGGGGGTGGGTGAGGGCTTCGGTCTGCTGGTGTTGCTGCTGGGCATCGGCGTCTGTCTGCTGTTCTCCGGCACCTACCGCCGGGCCGGCTGGTTTCTGGTCTGGGCGTCTTCAGCGGCCGTGGGGGTGGGGGTGCTGCACAGCCTGTTCATCAGCTTCCGCCCCACCACGCTCTGGAGCCTGGCCACGATGGTGGTGATGATCGCCGCCGGCGGTGGTCTGATGTTCCGCTCCCTCTCCAGCTATGCCGGCGAGGGGAGCAGCCGCAGCACCCACGCCGATGGGCTCGGTGCTTCTGGTGATTCCAGCTCCAGCGCCGACGACCTTGCCGCCGCCGAACGGGAACTGGAACGTCTGCGCCGGGAGCTGGAGCGTGCTGGCAAGCGCTGAATGCCAGCACGGCTATGGGTCAACCACCCCGACAGAAATCCTGCTGCCAAACCGCATCCACTGGAGGCCGGATCAACTGGTGGCACGATCAACTCGAAGCAGAGGTGTAGAAGCGCAGGGCATAGCGCCAGATGGCGCGGCTGATCATGAGGCAGGCGGCGGCCACCGCCACGCTGGCGACCATCCAGCTGCCGGACGCCCGCCCCAGCACCGCCTCGGCCGGCACCGTGGTGAGGAAGGCCACGGGCAGCACGAAGGTGAAGAAGGCCCTCAGGCCTGCCGGGTACACGCTCACCGGATAGCGGCCGGCCACGAGGGTGCTGCGCAGCACTTCGGTGGCGTTCCAGACCTTCACGAACCAGATGCTGGTGGCGGCGATCACGAACCAGAGGCTGTAGAGGATGGCGGCGCTGGCCAGCAGCAGCACCGCAGCGGCGGCGACCGTGTCCGGCCCCAGCACCGCACCGGCGCGCAGGGCGGCCACCAGGATCAGGCCGGCACCCATCACCATGCCCGGCAGCCCCCAGGGGGAGAAGGTGCGCAGGGATAACCAGAACTGGCTGTCGATCGGCTTGAGCAGCACGAAGTCAAGGGTGCCGTTCTGCACGTGGGTGACGATCGTGGACAGGTTGGGCTGGAACAGGGTGCTGGTGAGGCCTTCCAGCAGGGTGTAGAAGCCCAGCACCACCAGCGCCGCGTTCCAGCTCCAGCCGCCCAGGTTCTGGCCTGGCCCGTAGAGCAGCGAGAGCACGAACAGGCTGCCGGCCAGGTTGCCCACTTCGGCGAGCAGCTCCAACACGAAGTTGGCGGGGTATTCCATTTCCGCCGCCAGCGAGGCGCTCCAGAACTGGGCCAGGGTGCGCAGGTAGCGGTGCATCAGGCCCCCATGGCCGAATACCGCCGGATGCCGACGCGCCAGAGCAGTAGAAACAGCAGCAGGAACAGGCCGCTCCAGAGCGCCAGGCCCAGGAAGCCCGCCGCCAGGTTGACCTCCGCTCCCATCAGCACGCGGGCGGGAAAGGCGATCGTGTAGGGGAACGGGGTGGCCAGCGCGAAGGCGCGCACGCCCGGCGGAAAGGTTTCCAGCGGCGCCACCAGGCCCGAGAGGAACAGATAGGGAATCAGCAGCAGCCGCTCCAGCGCCAGCGCCCGCTCGCTCCAGAAGCAGGCCATGGCGATCACCCCCTGCAGCAGAAAGCGCAAGATGAACGCTGACACGGTGGCCAGCACCCCCCAGAACACGTCAGCGGGATGGGGCCACCACAACAGGCTCGGCTGCAGCAGGAACAGCAGCGCCAGCAGGGCCGCCACGAACGGCACACGGGTGACCTGCTCGGCCACGTGGGCGGCCAGGTAGCGCCAGAACGGATGCAGCGGTTGGAGCAGGTAGGGCGAGAGCCGTCCTTGCAGGTTGTCTTCCTCGAAGACATGAATCACCCACACCACCGTGAACTGGCGCACGACGAAGGCCGCCAGGAAATAGCGGGTGAGCATCGCCGGCGTGAAGCCTGCCGCCGCGCCGGCTCCGGATCCGCTCCAGACGCCGAGCATGATCAGCGGCAGCACCCCGGAAAGCGCCCACAAGGCGATTTCGGCGCGGTATTCGAGCATGTAGGCGTACTGGGTGCTGAGCAGCACCCGCGCCAGCGGCAGCACTGGCCTGGCGCGGGGTTCAGGCGGCACTGTCATCCACCGTCCCCCGCTCGAACAGCCCACCGATGATCTGCTCGATCGGCGGGTCGCTCACTTCCAGATCCACCACGGCGAACCGCTCCAGCAGCTGGGCCACGCTGCCGGTGAGCTGGGCCGCCGGCACCCGCAGGCAGACCTGATTCCCCTGCAGGGATTCCACGGTTCCATGGGCGGCGAAGGCGGAGGCGGGCTGGGGCACGTTCAGCTCCAGCCGCACCAGCCGGTAGGGCGCCAGCTGCTCGCTCAACCCCTCCAGGCGGCCGTCATAGAAGAGCCGGCCCTGATGAATCAGCAACACCCGCTCGCACAGAGCGGTGATGTCGCCCATGTAGTGGCTGGTGAGCAGCACGGTGGCGCCGGTGCGCCGGTTGTAGTCGGCGAGGAAATCCCGCACCCGAGCCTGGGCGTTCACATCGAGCCCGAGCGTGGGTTCATCGAGGAACAGCACGGCGGGACGGTGCAGCAGGGCCGCCAGCAGCTCGGCCTTCATGCGCTGGCCCAGTGACAGCTTGCGCACCGGGCGGGTCAGCTCCTCCCCCAGTTCGAGCATGTCGGCCAGTTCGGCGATGCGGCGGCGCGCTTCGGGCGGGGTGAGGCCGTAGACCGCTGCGTTGACCCGAAACGAGTCCAGCGGCGGCAGATCCCAGATCAGCTGCTGCTTCTGGCCCATCACCAGGGTGATCTGGTGCAGGAAGGCGGCCTGGCGCCGTTTCGGCTCGTGCCCCGCCACCCGCACCGTGCCGGCGGTGGGATGGATCAGGCCGGTGAGCATCTTCAAGGTGGTGGTCTTGCCGGCACCGTTCGGCCCCAGAAACCCGACCATCTCCCCGGGCGCGATCGCGAACGACACCCCGCTCACGGCGGGCACATCACGATGGCGGCGGCGCACGAAGTGGCGCAGGGTGCCGGCCATGCCGGGTTGCTTGTCGGCCACCCGGTAGGTCTTGCTGAGCTGCTGGACCTCGATGATCACCGGCAGGCTCCGATCACTGGCCGACTCCAGCGGCTGGCTGAGGGGCCGCGTGCCGCTGGGATCGGCACTGCAGAACAGATGGCCGCCAGCGTGGGAGTGGCAGGCGTTGACGCCACGGAGGTGAGAGCGGCAGCGGAGGTTTCACTGCAGGGTCAGGCGTCTTCGGGCAGCAGCACCGTGGTGTGCAGGCTGTCCTTGCCCAGATCACTGGTGATCACCCACACCTGCAGCCCACGGCCGAGGTTGAACACGCTGCGCAGCCCCCCCTGCTGGCGATAAGCGGCCAGGGTGTTGTCGCGGGCATCGCGGGCGTCCACATCGCCCCAGTCACCGCGGCGGTGGCGAGCCACCAGGCGCTGCAGGGTTTCGGCATCCACCCATTCGCGCACGACGGGGTCGACATCGACAGGACCGATGGCGAGACGGGCGGACAAGGGCGGATCCACAGGAGGGCGAAGGCTGTTCAGCGTAAGGGGGCTGGAGGGGCTACCAAGGGGGGAGTGCGGCAGATTGGGGCTGGGATGTGGCCTGGCGGACTGGCAGGATCCTTGCTTGCAGCTGGACTGTCGGCAACAGGAGAGGGCCACCAAGAGGTGGTGGACAGAGCATCGGGAGGCCAGCGGGGCACTCGGCTGAAGATGAAGGCATCTTTCGTTTGTTTACGGGATCAGAAGTTGGCCGTCTTTTTTTGTTCTGCTCTTAAAGTTGTGCGAGCCAACAGGTGCTGATTCAGGGATTCTGACACCAAAGATTCCGACCCAGAGCTTCTGCCTGAAGAAGTCTGAGCCAGGAGTTCTGATTGAAGAATTCTCATCAATGGCGTCGGGTCCAGGGATTCGGATCTGTTGCTTTCTCCCTTCGCTGACCGTTTCACCATGGCACTGCTTCAGGCGCCCTCGCTGGGAATCGAGAGGTTCGAGAACGACAGGAACAAACAGAGTTGGTCACAGGCCTCCGACGACGACAACACCACGATCATCCGGGCGGTGTATCAGCAGGTGCTTGGTCATCAGTATGTGATGGCCAATGAGCGGCTCACCGGGGCCGAATCCCTGTTTCGCAATGGTTTCCTGAGTGTTCGCGAGCTGGTGCGCACCGTGGCGAAGAGCGGGCTGTACCGCGAGCGCTTCTTCGAGAACTGCAACCCCTACCGCTTCATCGAGCTGAACCACAAGCACCTGCTCGGCCGCGCGCCGCAGAACCGCGCCGAGATGCTTCACCACTTCACAATCCTGCAGGAGGAGGGCTTCGATGCCGAAATCGACTCCTACATCGATGGCGATGAATACCAGCAACGCTTCGGGCAGGACACGGTTCCCTACCTGCACGGCTGGGATTATTCGGCAGGGCATGAAGGCCGGCAGTTCTCCTGGCTGATGCAGCTGGCCCGTGGCGCTGCGGCCTCAGTGAAGGGCGATCCCTCCGGCACCCAGTTCCGCCTCGGCAAGGCACTGCACCAGGACCGGGCCGTGCCTGTGCGCGGCTCCATGGGCCGGGTGGTGATCGTGTCCACCGAAGGACCTTTCAAGGCACAGGTGAGCTCCGCCACCAACCTGTTCAACGACGACGACTGGGGCAGCGCGCGCCGGGCACCGTCGCAGGAGCACCGGGCGGAAGCACTGCGGGTGTCAGCCGGGGACCGCTCCACCAGCGGCAGCGGTGCCCGGGTGGTGACCATCTCCGCCACCGGCATCGCCGACAACGGTTATGTGCGCACCAGCGCCTACGTGCTGCGGGTGCCCTACTCCCGCATGAACGAAGCCCTGCGACGGGTGCAGCGCCTCGGTGGCCGCGTCACCGATGTGACTGTGAGCTGAGGCCCCAGCCCCGGGCCGCTGCCGGGAGCGGGTGGGGCTGCGGCCCTGCCCGCTCCCGGCAGCTCATGGGGCACCCCGGCCAGGCATCGCCGGCGCAGCCGCCGGTGTTGGAGCTGGCACGGCTGCCGGTGATGGGGCTTCAGGTGATGCCGGTTCCGGAGACTCCTTCGAAGCACCGGCGGGCCGGCGGGGCTGGGGGCTGCCCACCCCGAGCGATTCCAGCAACTGGTTGATACGACGGGTCAGCAGACGCACTTCCTCAAGCGTGTCCACGAGCGGTGGGTGGGCTTCACGCATCAAGCCCAGGGCTTCCTCGGTGGCCTGGCGGGCCGCGCTGCCAGTGGTGTCAATGCGCCGGGCGGTGCTCTCGTACACCTGCAGGGTCTGGCGAGTGGTGGCAGCGGTACGGCCTGTCTCCAGCTCCAGCCGCCGGCTCAGGCGCTGGAGGTCGAGCAACGTGCTGCGGAAGCTGCCCACGGCCCCGGGCACATCACGCTCCGCCATCCGCGCCGTGCCTTCGAGGGCGCGATTGAGCTTGATCCGGGTGGTGCCGATCTCCTCCAGCAGCTGGGCCAGATCGGCCGACGGACGGAAAGGAATCAGCAGGTCGCGCCGCGGCGTTTCTTCTCCAGGGGAGAGGACGTCGGGGGTGAGGGCGATCTGGCTGGCACCGATCAAGCCCTCCTGGTAACGCTCGGCGTGGCTGCCAGGGCCGATCAACCGCCGGTAGCGGTCGGCGATGCGCAGGTCGACGGCCACCGTGCCATCGCCAGCCAGCGTGACCCGTTCCACCCGCCCCACCCGGTAGCCCGCCACCGTGACATTCACCCCCGGCCAGATGCCGCTGGCATCGGTGGTGCGGAAGCGCACCCCGAAGCTGCTGGTGAGCCAGCTCTGCTGCTGGACGGCGGCTCCCACCATCCACACGCCCAGCACCACCGCCCCCACGGGCACGGCCCAGCTCAGCGCTGTGGCCAGCCCCTCCAGCGGTCCATCGAACCGCCGGCGGGGTGGGGCGGTATCGCTCGCCGGCGGTTCGGCTGGCGGCTGAGCCTGTGGCTGCAGTGGCACCTGTGGCGGCAATGGGGTCTGGGGTGGCTCCTGTGATGCCGGCTGGGGGGTGGATGAACTCATGGCAAGCCCAGGGCCGCGGGGGGGAGGACGGTCAGCCAGAGGGCTTCCAGCGCCACCACGCCGAGCGCGCAGCACACGATCGCCAGACTGATCAGGTTGGGCAGGCGCTCCGGATGGCGGCGGCTCTGCTTGCCGATGGCATGGGCCAGGCAGGCGGAAGCGGCCGCGAACACGGCCGTGCGAACCATGGCGGACCCCAGTCGCTCCGGCGTGAGCGTGCCCAGGAAGAGCGGCAACTGTTCGCTCAGATCCGGCCGGGGAGAGAGCAACACACTGGCCAGCACCACCGCCAGCAGGAAGTAGGGCAGCAGCAGCAGAGAACCCAGCATCGCCGTGGCCACCCTGGCCCCGAGCAGGTGGCGGCCCACGGAGGGCTGGATCCGGCCGGCGAGCTGCACCCGCTGCGGCACGCAGCACCCGATCCAGATCAGGTTGACCACCAGCGGCGCCACGATCTGCACATTGGCCAGCGTGGTGGTTTCGAGCGCGAAGGGCGTGCTGAGGCGCAGCGGCTCCAGCAGCCACTGCGTCACGAAGGCGCCGATGGCGCCGCCCAGCACCACCGCCAGCGGCGCCGCCCCCACCACATCCCGCCGTAATTGCTGCAGCATCCAGGGGCGCAAGCGTCTGGGAGCCTAGGCACAGCTGGCGGATCGGCTCAGCCTCGCCCATGCTTTCGACACCGCCTCCCGGTTGATCTCATGCCCCCCTCGCTCAACCGCCGCCAGTTCCTGGCCCTGGGCGGCCTGGGGCTGGCTGGTCTGGCCTGCGGCGCCCTGCGCGGCGTGGCTGCGGAAACAGCCAGCCGCCTGCCGGCCGGGCTGAGCCTGCCGCCCCGCGGTGATCTGCGCGTGGTGCTGATCGGCGATCTGAACGCCAGCTACGGCTCCACCACCTACATCGAGCAGGTGCACCGGGGGGTGGCCCTGATCCCGGCGCTGCAGGCCGATCTGGTGCTCTGCGCCGGCGACATGGTGGCGGGCCAGAAGGCCAGCTTGAGCAGCGCGCAGCTGCAGGCGATGTGGGCCGGCTTCGATCGCTCCGTGCTGGTGCCGTTGCGCCGCGCCGGCCTGCCGTTTGCGCCGGCGATGGGCAACCACGATGCCTCCAGCCTGCGCCAGGGGGACGGCTACCTGTTCGCCCGCGATCGGGCCGAGGCAGAACGGTTCTGGACGCGTCAGAAACAGGCGCTCGGTCTGACGTTCGTGGACGGCAGTGGCTTTCCGTTCTTCTATTCGTTCCGTCAGCAGGATCTGTTCGTGCTGGTGTGGGACGCCTCTTCGGCGGTGGTGCCGGCGGAACAGGTGCGCTGGGCCGACCGCAGCCTCGGTTCCGCGGCGGCCCGTGCGGCGCGGCGGCGGCTGGTGGTGGGGCACCTGCCCCTGCAGGCGGTGGCCCAGGGGCGCGACAGCGCCGGCAACGTGCTGCGTGATGCCACCAGCCTGCGTCAACTGATGGAACGCCACGACGTGGAGGCCTACATCAGCGGCCATCACCACGCCTTCTTCCCCGGCCGGTTGGGGGAGCTGGATGTGATCGCCCTGGGGGCGCTGGGCAGCGGTCCACGCCGCCTGCTGCAGAGCAGCGCCGCTCCCTTTCAGACGCTCACCGTGCTCGATCTGCCGCGCCGCGGCGGCCGGCCGCTGAGCACCACGATCAACCTGCGCACGCTGCGGACGGTGGCGCCACAGACGCTGCCGCGTCAGCTGGTGGACCGCCAGGGGCGGGTGCTGCCTCGAGCAAGTTGATGCGGTAGAGCACGTCTTCGAGCGCATCGGCGGCGCTGATCGCGGCGTAGCGCTGGGGGGTGTCGGGTCCGCAGCAGCAGGGCAACGGCTGCAACACCGTGCTGGGGCGGGCATGGCAGAACTGCACCACGCTCAGGCGGCCTGCGGCAGCCACTGCTGGGGCTTCGGCGGCAGCGGCCGGCGGGGCGGGGGCGATCACCCGGTGCCAGCCAGCCGGGGTGTGGCCGTTGCTGAGCCGCTCCAGCATCAGGCCGCTGTTGATGATCACGCGGCCATCCGGCGGCAGGGCCTCGACCCACTCCCCCTCCACCAGCACCTGCAGCCCCGGGGCAGTGGCGCGCGGCAGGGCCGTGATCAGGTTGATGTCGGCGTGGGGGGCGGCCCAGAGGTGGGGGCCTGAAGGCGCTTCGGCCATCGGTGGGTAGCGGATGGCGCGGGTGAGGGTGGGGGCGTCTTCGACGACGGCATCGAAGAAACCTTCAGCGGCACCCAGACCCACAGCGATCACCCGCAGGAAGCGGCGTTGCAGCTCGGCGATTGCCGCATGGAACTCCTGCAGCACCACGCTCAGCCCGGGCACCACCGCTTCGGGCAGCAACGGCTCCGGATAATGCAGCGGGAAGCGGCGCCGCAACGGGTGCGCCAGCGGCAGCGGCGCCGCCCAGTTGAGCATCTCCTTCCAATCGGCATGGCTGTGGCCGGCGGCTGTTTCCACCAGCAGGCCCGTGTAGCCCGTCTGGCCGCTTGAACCGCTGGCCACGAAGCGTTGCTTGACCGCCGGCTCGAGCGCGAAGAAGCGGCCCAGCAGGCCGTAGGCGGCATCGAGCAGATCGGCGGAGAGATCGGCGCGGGCATAGACAAAGCCGGTGGCCAGGCTGCACCGCACTCCCTCCACCACCGCGGCTCGGGCGGCACGGCTGCCCTGTTCAAAGGCCAGCAGATCGACGTCGAGGATGGCGCTGCTCATCACACCGATTGTGATGGCCCTGGTGGTGTCATGCCGCCGCCGCTTCCTGGCCGGCGTCCGGTCCGCCGGCGAGCGGAGCACTGCCTGGTCCGCTCGCCAGTGCCAGGCCCTGGGCGCGGGCCAGCCCCACATCGACGCCGATGTGCTGATCGGGGCGGCCGGTGATCAGCAGCGCGCGCCGCTGGCGCGTGGCGATCTGCCACAGCCAGCGGCTCAACAGGGTGATGCGGTTTTCGGTGTCGGGGATGAAGGCCAGGTGGGCCAGCCCCCACAGCAGCCAGCCCGGAAAGCCCGTGACCCGCACGCCGCGCAGGTCCGCCACTGCATACATCGGCCCGATCACGGCCATGCTGCCCAGATCCATCCAGCGGAACGGGGCGCTGGCCTGGCCCGCCAGCTGGTTGAGGATGTCCTTCGCCACCCAGGCGCCCATCTGCACCGCCGGACCGGCCATGCCAGGCAGGGGGGCGCCGTCGCTGGTGTGGCTGTAATGGCAGAGATCACCGATCACCCGCACCTCCGGGTGGCCGGGCAGGCTGAAATCAGGCTCCACCTGCACCCGCCCGCCCCGGTCCACACTGCAGCCGCTCTTCTCGGCCAGCAGGGCACCGAGGCGGGAGGCGCGTACACCAGCGGTCCAGCAGATCGTGGCCGCCTCCAGCGGTTCGTTGCCCTCTTCTCCTTTGAGCCGCACCTTGCCCGGCTCGATCGCCGCCACCATCGTGTTCAGCCGCAGCTCCACGCCCTGGCGGCGCAGATAGCCGGCTGCCGCGGCTGACAGGCTCGGATGCATCACCGGCAGCACCCGGTCGACCGCATCCACCAGCAGCACGCGGCAGGCCTCGGGTCGCAACTGCTTGAAATCGCGACGGATGGCGGAATGCATCAGCTCGATCAAGGAGCCGGCCAGCTCACAGCCGGCCGGGCCGGCCCCCACCACCACGGCGGTCTGCAGGAAGCGGCGGCGCTGGGGATCGGGGGTCTGCTCCGCCTCCTCCAGGGCCATCAGCAGGCGCCGGCGGATCTCCTGGGCGTGCTCAAGGATCTTCATCGGCGGCGCCAGCGGCCGCCACTCCTCATGGCCGAAGTAGGCGGAACCTGAGCCGCAGGCCAGCACCAACTGGTCGTAGGCGTAGTGATGGCCGTTGAACAGCAGCGTGCGGGCGTCGAGGTCCACATCGGTGACCTCCCCCAGCAGCACCTGCACATTGGGCGCCTGGCCCACCATCTGGCGCAGCGGTGACGCCACATCCGCCGCCGACACCAGGCCCGAAGCCACCTGATACAGCAGCGGCTGGAACAGGTTGAAATTGCGCTTGTCGATCAGGGTGACCCGCACCGGCCGGTTGGCCAGCGCCTGGCACACCCTCAGACCGGCAAAGCCACCACCCACCACCACCACATGGGGGACCCCTGCGAGTCGGGCGGCAGGGGGATCGAGTTCGAGGAAGAAGCGTTCCGGCGCCATGGATCCGGCCGCTCCGAAGAGATGTCAAGTTTCTTGTAGCGGGGCTGCAGGCCCATGGCTGTGCCCGTTGCTGCATCGGACCCCTGCCGGTGGCGGCGGCGGGACAGCGGGGAGAAGTTGCGGCAGGGTGGAGGCATGATCCGCACACTGCTCAACATCCTCTGGTTCGTGCTGGGGGGCTTCCTGATGGGGGTCGGCTGGTGGCTGGCCGGCCTGGTGGCGGCGATCACGATCGTGGGGCTGCCCTGGGCGCGCGCCTGCTTCGTGATCGGCAACTTCTCCTTCTGGCCGTTCGGCCAGGAGGCCGTGAGCCGCCGCGAGCTCACCGGTCGCACGGATTTCGGCACCGGCCCGCTGGGCCTGGTGGGCAACATCGTGTGGTTCGTGCTGGCGGGCTGGTGGCTGGCCCTCGGCCACCTCAGCTCGGCCCTGGCCTGCTTCGTGACGATCATCGGCATTCCCTTCGGCATCCAGCACATCAAGCTGGCCTTGATCGCCCTGGCGCCGATCGGCATGCAGGTGGTGCCCAGCGGCTCCAGGCATTGAGGGAGCTGCGATCAGGCCGGCCAGGCGGATTGCGGCTGTGGCCGCGGCGCTGGCGTCCGAGTTGACTGCGCAGGCCATCTGAGACGTATCAGCGCAGGGCGTCCAGTTCGCCGCGCAGGTGCAGGTCGGCGAGGGCGTCGTAGCCGCCGATGCAGGCCCCATCGATGAACACGAGCGGCAGGGTGTTGATGCCGGTGTGCTCCAGCAGGGCCTGGCGCTGGTCGTCGCTGGTGACGGTGTGGACCCGGTGGGCGATGCCGAGCGTGCGCAGCATGCGCTGGGCGCGGGCGGAATAGGGGCAGCCGGGCAGAACGGCGATCTCCACCCGGGAGTCGCCCTGTAGGTGGGGATCTGATGCAGGCGGCGCGGCGGGCGCGGCGGCTGGGGGCGCCTCCGCTGCGTATGGGGCTGGCGCAGGGGCAGCCATGGCCGCTTGCGCCGGGGCGGCCGCTCGGGACATGGCCTCGGCCATGGCGGCGGCATGGGCGGCGGCGGCTGGCTCCGGCGCCGGCTCCGGCGCGCCGGCCAGGAAGCCCACCAGCAGATCAGCGCCTTTGAGCACCACGGTGCCGTGCTCCAGGTGGCCGCCCCACACCTGGCAATCGGAATCGGACAGGCTCAGGTGCAGGTGCACTCCCTGGGGCGAGAGCGTGCCCTGCAGGGTGATGATCTCCAGATCGCCTTCCAGCACCGACGGTTGCGAGCGGCCCGGGCACTGAAAGGCCACACGCGAGAGGTTGCCCACCACCCCCAGCACGAAGCCGGCGGCGTTCTGCTCCACGGCCAGCTGCTCGAGGCTGGCGCGCAGATCGCTGCCGGGTTCGAGGTGCAGCGGCAACGGATGCATGGGCAAAGACGACGGCTCAGGGGGTCAGGTTACGGGTGAGCCCGACAGCTCAGCTGCCAGGCAGCACCTGGCGGTAGCCGTTGGCGCTCACCACCCGCAGCGGCGTGTCGAACAGGGCGCTGAGCGGGGCATCCTGCAGCAGCGTGGCGGCTGGGCCATCGCCCACCACCGTCCCCTGGCGAAGCAGCACGCAGCGGCTGATCTCCGGAATGATCGCGTCGATCTGGTGGGTGACGAGCAGCAGGGTGGTGCCGGCCCGGGCCAGGCCACGCAGGATCTCCAGCAACTGGTGGCGGGCCTGGAGATCGAGGCCGTTGGTGGGCTCATCGAGCACCAGCACCTCCGGTTCATGCACCAGCGCGCGGGCCAGCAGCAGCCGGCGGCGCTGGCCATCGGAGAGCTGGGCGTAGGGACGCTCCTCCAGATCTGCCAGCCCCAGCTGCTCCATCAGCGTGCGCACGCGCTCGCGCTGGGCGGCGTTGGCCACCTGGCTGCGGCCGATGCCGACCGAACCGAAGAAACCGGAGAGCACCACATCAGCGGCAGGCACCCGGCCCACGTAGCCGGCCTGCAGGTCTTGCGACACCAGGCCGATGCGACGACGCAGCTGCCACAGGTTCACCGTTTCGCTGCCGAACAGCCGCAGCCGCGAGCCCGGCTTCACCACCGGATAGAGCTCACGGCTGAGCAACTTGATCAGGGAGCTCTTGCCGGAGCCGTTGGGCCCCATCACCACGGCATGCTCGCCGCGATGGAACCGCACGCTGAGGTTCTCGAACACCTTGCGCGGACCAAGCCAGGCCTCCACCGCCTGGACCTCGAAGTAAGGGTTGGGGGAGGCAGAACTGGCCATCGCTGCAAGGTAAGGCCAGGCAGAGGGGGCTTGGGCTGGGCCTGAACGCACTGTTTCGACTGGGGGCGAAGTGGCCATCAGGTGTGGAAGTCATGAACACCTTGTGATGGCTGCGCGGCCTTGCGCTCCGGCAGCCTCCAGAGTGGTGAGTGATGCATCACCCCACGCCTCACACCATTGCCGCCCTGATCTGGGCAGGAATGCTGGCCGTCAAGGCTGTGGGCATGGCGCGCCGCTGGCAGCGGCACAGGGCACAGGCGCTCAGCCGCGCATTTGGGCGGGAGTTGCGGCGGCGGGAGCTGGTGGCAGCAGCAGATCGGAGCCAGAACTCCCACGGCTGAGTGGCAAGGGGCGGCCAGTGGCGCTCAGCCGTGCTGGGCTGAGCCCGCTGCAGGCAGCTGCAGGGATTGCTGAGGGCCCCCTGGCGCTCCGAGCGTGCCCGATCACCTGGCCGATCAGACGGCGGCCGACCGGAATGTCGTGAGGCCCACAATGGTTGGAACGAGGGATCGGATGGTGGCTTCAGCAGTAGCCGCAGCACTTTCTGATGAATGCTGCACCGCATTGCGCGCGGTCCAGGCGATCACCTTTGATGTGCAGGGCACCTGCGTTGATTTCTACCGCCCGCTGCTTCGCCTGGGAGACAGCATCAACCAGGCGAAGTCACTCTCGATCGACTGGGCAGTGATGTCGTCGGGATGGCGCGCGCTCTACCGAGAGGTGCTCGATGCCGTGATCTGCGGGCATCGGCCCTGGCTTCCAGTCGTGGAGATCTACCGCGAAACACTCGATGTGCTGTTGGAGGATCGCGGCCTTGCCAGCCACTTTTCCGCTACGGAGCGCGATCAGCTCAATGGGATCTGGTCGAGATTGGAACCCTGGCCCGACACGGTTGAAGGATTACGCCGCCTTCGTCAGAGCTACGTCACCTCCACGTTGTCGAATGCGGGCATGGCCACGATGGTGTCGATCGTGAAGCGGGCAGGGCTTCCTTTCGATGCCGTGCTGACAGCCGAACTGGTGCAGGCCTACAAGCCCGCTGCCGCTGTTTATCAGCTGGCGGTGGATTCTCTCGGCTACAGGCCCTGTCAGATCCTCATGGTGGCTTGCCACAAATACGACCTCAAAGCAGCACGTGCCTTCGGCATGCGCACAGCCTTCATTGCCCGCCCGCTTGAATTCGGTCCCGGTGTTGACACCGACCTGACCCCCGAGAGCTGGATCGATGTGCCTGTCAGCAGCCTGACCGAGCTCGCAGACGTGCTGGAGATCGTGAACGCTGCCGGTGTTGAGGCCGCCTCCACTTGAGAACGGATCAGTCGTGAGGAGGTGGCTGAATCCGCCGCCGATTCGAGCTGCAATCCCTGCCTCAGGAGGCGGAAGCCGCCCACACGGATGGGGGGAAACCAGCATGGGTGTGGGCTGAGCCGGCCCGCCACGCACCTCTGTTGAGCCGGCCCCACGCACCGCCGCTCCGCCGGCTCCGCGCTCAGCCCAGCCCCGCTCAGCCCAGCTGCGCCAGCACTGCCGCCGCCGCTTCCTCGCCGCTGCGCACGGCTCCGTCGAAGAAGCCGGGCCAACGCTCGGCCACTTCGGTGCCGGCCCAGTACACCGCCCCGTGGGGCCGGCGCATGGCATCGCCGCAACGGCTCCAGAGCCCCGGTGGCATCCAGGCGGCGTAGGCACCGCCCACAAAGGGCACGGCAGGCCAGTCTTTTTCCACATAGGCCACAGGTTCGAGCGCCTGTGGGCCGAGATAGGTGGCCAGATCGCCCAGCACCGCCTGCCTTCGCGCCTCGGCATCCAGCGGTGCCCAGCGCGCATAGCGGTGACCCACCACGAAGGCCGCCAGCACGCCGGTGCCGCTTTCCGGGTCGGAGCTGTCGGCGCAGAGCTCCACCCAGGGGCGATCACCGATCGCGATGCCCGACAGCCCCTGCTGGCGCCACCACGGCGTGCGGTACACCACCAGCACCTTGGCGCAGGCGCCCATCTCCATGCGCTGCTGCAGCTCCAGCCGATCAGCGGGCAGCTCCGGGCTGAAGCGCAGCTGGGCGGCCTGGGCCGGTGGCATCGCCACGATCGCCGCACGGCAGGGATACACCGCCTTGTCGGTGTGGACCACGACGGGGTGGGCGGCCGTGGGGCCGCTGCCTGCCGGATCGGCTTGATCCGGGACTCCGCTCGCCGCCTGCAGAGGACCGCCTGGCTCCAGCTGGCTCACGGCCCGCACCGGTTCCCCCAGCCGCACGACGCCTTCCCCTAAGTCCGCCGCCAGCAGCGCTGGCAGCTGGCCGGCGCCGCCATGCAGCAGCTCTTCCTCCGGGTGCTCGCCCTGGGCGGCGGTGCGCTGGCCCCAGAGCACGTGCAGCAGCGACACCTGCTCCGGTTCCGCCGGACCAAGGAAGCCCACGGCCCGGCAGAAGTAGGCGAAATACCAGGCGGCGAAGGGGGTATGGGTATTGGCGTCGATCCACTCCTGGAAGCTGAGCTGATCGAGCTCGGCGGCGGCCGGATGGTGGTGCGGGTGGCCTTCGGGAAGCTCCTCCACCAGCGCCTGGAAGCGCTCCAGTGCCGCCATGGCGTCGTCCCAGTCGGCGCTGGGCACGGCTGGCGGCTGGCCTTCCGGGAACCCCTGGAAGAAGCCGGCGAAGGTGCAGCGCGTGCTGCCGAACACCAGCACCGTCTCACCGTCGTGGGGGGACTCGAAGCGGCGGATGCCGTGGCGCTCCAGCAGCGCGAGGAAGCGGGTCTGGGTGGGCCCGACCCACTGGCCGCCCAGATCGACCCAGGGGCTGGAGGCCGGCGCCGCCACTGCGGAACCCGGGCCGGAGAGGTCCACCCGTTGGCCGGTCATGCGGCCACCCAGTTCCGCTGCGGCCTCGATCAGATGAACGGAGCGGCCGGCCGCCTGCAATTCCCGAGCCGCCACCAGCCCCGACAGGCCACCGCCCACCACCACCACATCGACGGGATCGAACATGTTCAGGCTCATCTGTTCAACATCGCAACGGGGCGCAGGGGACGCCGGTGCGGCGGGTACCACCAGCGCTCTTGTAGCCGATAGTCTCCAGAGCCTGCGGTGCCGCTCGACGCGCCCATGGCCACCTTCCTCGTCACCGGTGCCAACCGCGGCATCGGCACCGAATACTGCCGCCAGCTGAAGGCCCGCGGTGACACGGTGATCGCCGCCTGCCGCACAACTTCGGCCGAGCTCGCGGCCCTGGGTGTGCGGATCGAGCAGGACGTGGACATCACCTCCGAGGCCGCCGTGGCCGGCTTGCTGCAACGGCTCGACGGGCTGGCGATCGATGGACTGATCCACAACGCCGGCATCCTGGAGCGCACGAGCCTGGAGGATCTCGATCCGATCAGCCTGCGCCGTCAGTTCGAGGTGAATGCGGTGGCACCGCTGCGTCTCACCCGCGCCCTGCTGGCCCAGCTGCCCACCGGCGCCAAGGTGATCCTGATGACCAGCCGCATGGGCTCGATCGCCGACAACAGCTCCGGCGGTTCCTACGGCTACCGGATGTCGAAGGTGGCGCTCTGCATGGCGGGCAAGTCGCTGGCGATTGACCTGGCGCCACGCGGCATCGCGGTGGCCATCCTTCATCCCGGCCTGGTGCGCACGCGCATGACGGGCTTCACGGCGCAGGGCATCAGCGTCGAGCAGTCGGTGCAGGGGCTGCTGGCCCGCATCGATGCGCTCAACCTCGCCACCTCCGGCAGCTTCTGGCACGCCAACGGCGAGCTGCTGCCCTGGTGAGCGGCTGTGGCGTAAGCGGCTTTGGGGTGAGCTGCTGGCGCTGCCGGCCTGTGGGACAGTGAAGGGCCCTTCGATCCAGTGCGTGCCGAACGACAGCGGCTCTTCCAAATCGGTGCTGGCCAGCCTGCTGGTGGTGCTCGCGGTGATCGGTGGCCTGGCCCTGCTGGGGTGGTTCGCGGTGGTGCTGCTGGATCTCAAGCACCTGAACACCTCGGGCTTCACCCTGCCCTGAGGCGGAGCCAGATCGCCGCAGGGACCACTTGCCCCGAGCGAGCGCTGGCGGATCCGCTCAGAACTTGCGCAGCTCTCTCCGCACCTTGAGCGGGTCGCCCGACTGCTGCACGTTGGTGAGCAGCAGCGGCAGGGTGAACAGCACCACGGCAATGGCGATCGCCACCCCCGGGGAGATCGTGGACGCGCGGACCGGCGGAACCTCGATGGACTGGGTCGGGCTGTGGCGATGCCGCCGCCGCAATGGCCTGGTGGACCTTCCCATCGCTGGAACCTGCCGGCCTGCTGGGGATTCAGTGTGACGGGGTGCCGCAAGGCGCCGGTGGACGGCGAGACGCTGGTGCCAGATTCAAGGGCTGCCTCGTTTGGCTGAGCAGGTGGCCGACCCTGAGGCCCTCTGATCGCGGTCTGCCCATGGTGGTCTCCATCACCCTGCAGGGATGAAAGGATGCCCGGCACACTGCTGAGCGCCTGTCATGGATCTTCCAGCCCTGTTGCTCTCCACCGGGGGGCATCAGATCGAAGCGGCCGAAACGCTCATCCAGGCGGGTCGCTTCATCGTGATCCTCTTCGCCGCCCGCGCCCTGGCCGAGCTGATGGTGCGGTTCGGCCTGCCGGCCATCCTCGGTGAGCTGGTGGCCGGGGTGCTGATCGGCGTGTCGGGGTTGCATCTGATCCTGGCGCCGGAGCTGGCCAGTGCGCTCAACGGCACCGCCCAGGGCGCGATCGCCTCGCTGGCCCACGTGGAGCCGGTCCAGGTGCAGGAGATCTACGACCACAGCTTCAGCAACCTGCAGTCGGTGGGCAAGATCGGCCTGTTCGCCCTGCTGTTCCTCACCGGCCTCGAAAGCGAGCTGGAGGAGCTGATGGCCGTGGGGGTGCAAGCCATCACCGTGGCGCTCACCGGGGTGGTGCTGCCTTTTGTTCTTGGCACCTTCGGGCTGCATGCCCTGTTCGGTGTGCCCCTGCTGCCGGCGATCTTTGCCGGCGCCGCCATGACCGCCACCAGCATCGGCATCACCGCCAGCGTGCTGGGCGAGCTCAAGTTTCTGCGCACCCGCGACGGCCAGACCGTGATCGGCGCGGCTGTGCTCGATGACATCCTCGGCATCGTGATCCTGGCGGTGGTGGTGGCGCTGGCCGGCGGCGAAGGCTTCGCCCTGGCGCCGGTGCTGAAGCTGGTGGCAGCAGCTGCGGTGTTCGTGGCGGTGGCCCTGCTGCTGAGCCGCACCGCCGCGCCCGCCTTCGACTGGCTGCTCGACCGCCTGCGCGCCCCGGGTGAAGTGGTGGTGGCGGCCTTCCTGGTGCTTTCGCTGGCCTGCTTCGCGGCCCAGGCCTTCGGGCTGGAGGCCGCCCTCGGCGCCTTCGCCGGCGGGCTGATCCTGAGTTCCTCCCGCCACCAGCATGCGATCGAGGTGGCGGTGAAGCCCCTAGTGGCGCTGTTCGCCACCGTGTTCTTCGTGCTGATCGGCAGCGGCCTCGATCTGGCCGTGCTCAACCCCTTCGATGCGGCCAACCATGAGGGGCTGGTGATGGCCGGCTTCCTGCTGGTGGCGGCGGTGGTGAGCAAGGTGGCGGCGGGCTGGAGCTACCTCAGCAAGGAGCCCACCAACCGGCTGGCGGTGGGGCTGGGCATGATGCCGCGCGGCGAAGTGGGCCTGATCTTCCTCGGCCTCGGCACCCAGACCGGAGTGCTGGGTCCGTCGCTGGAGGCGGCGATCCTGCTGATGGTGATGGGCACCACCTTCCTGGCGCCGGTGCTGCTGCGCCTGGTGCTGGCCACTCCCCCAGAGGCCGTGGAGCTCACCCCCTGAGGCCGGGGCCTGGCTGCACGCCTATGGCGGATGGGCGCGGCAGCGGGCGTGGGCGCGCACCAGGCTGGCCGTGAGCGGTTCGCTCTTGAGCGGCTTGCCGAGCACTTCGTTCATGCCGGCCTGCAGGGCCGCCGCCCGATCTTCCACGGTGGTGAAGGCGGTGACGGCAACGATCCAGGGCCGCTCCGCGCCACCGGTGGCGGAGCGGATGCGGCGGGTGGCCTCCAGGCCATCCAGCCGCGGCATCTGCACATCCATCAGGATCAGGTCCGGGTCGAACTGGCGCTGGCGTTCGAGCGCCTCCTGGCCATCGGCGGCGGACTCGGGTTCATAGCCCAGGCGCCGCAGCATCAGCTCACAGAGCCGCCGGTTCACGGCGCTGTCGTCGGCCAGCAGGATGCGCAGGGGATGGCAGGCCGCGAAGCTGCTGCCCTCCGGCTGGGCCGGCGGCGAAGACGAGGAACCTGACGGAGGTGTGGCGGCCGGGGGTTCCAGGGCAGTTGGAGAGGCCGCAGCTTCCAGAGCAGACCCTGTGGCAAGGGGGTCCAGCGCAGACACAGCGGCGTCCGCCTCCGGAGCGGGCGTTGAGGCCACCGTTTCCACCGGCAGGCTGAAGCTCACAGCGGTGCCTTGGCCGGGGTGGCTCTCCACCTGGATCGTGCCGCCGAGGGCTTCCACCAGCTGCCGGCTGATGGCCAGGCCCAGACCGGTGCCGGCGTGGGGCTTGTTGGTGGAGCTGGTGAGCTGGGAAAACGGCCGGAACAGGAGCTCGATCTGATCGGCGGCCATGCCGACCCCGGTGTCCACGATGGAGAAGGTCAAGGCAGTTGCCGGTTGCTCTCCTTTGGGGGCGGTGCCCTTTGCTGTGACCTCCCCAGTGACCTCAGATGCCTGAACGGAGACCACCACACGGCCGGCGTCGGTGAACTTGATGGCATTGCCGATCAGGTTGAGCAGGATCTGGCGCAAGCGCTGGCCGTCGGTGCGGATCAGCGGCGGCACTTCTGCGCCCACCACCAACGACAGGTCGATCGCCTTGGCTCTGGCCAGGCTCAGGCAGGTGGCGATCACCTCCTCCATCTGCGCAGGCAGTGAGCACAGCGCCTGCTCGACCACCAGGTCTCCCGCTTCGATCCGGGCGAAGTCGAGCGCCTGATTGAGCAGGGCGAGCAGGGATTCGCCCGAGCTGTTCACGATCTCCAGGCACTCCCGCTGCTGGCTGGACAGGTCCGTATCCAGCACAAGGCCAGTCATGCCGATGACGCCATTGAGTGGGGTGCGGATCTCGTGGCTGAGGGTGGCGAGAAAGGTGCTCTTGGCCCGATCGGCGGAAGCCATGGCTTCAAACGCTCGGGCACGGGCCTTGAGGGAACGGCGATGGAAGCCGGCCGCCAGCAGCGAAAAGCCGGCGCTGCCCAGCAGACCAAGCCCGAAGGTGAGCTGCAGCGGAAGTTCCTTGCGCTGCAGTTGCGCCAGCGAGAAATCGATGCCCACCAGGCCCACCTGCTCCCCATCGCTCCTGCGGATCGGGGCAAAGCCGCTCATGAAGGTGCCGAATTGATCCGTATAGGGCCTGGCGCTGATCTGGATCAAGCCGGTTCGGGCCGCCTGCAGCGCGTCCGCCGAGGGGTCGAGGTAGAGCTCACCAACGGTGAGAGGGCTGACGAAGTCCCTCGGATTCTTGATGTAATAGGTGCTGTCAAGCGTGAAGCGCAGGCCTTCCGGCGAGTTGACCAACACATAGGCGTAGAAGATCTCGGGCACCAGCTGGCGCAGCTTCAGCAGCGGAGCACTGGCGCGGCGGTAATCGGCGTTGCCCGTCTGCTCGGGACTGGTGATCGCAGCCACCAGGGCTGGATCCATCTCGCCCGCAGCGATGCTCACCAGATGGCGCAGGCTTTCGCGCACCTCCTGGCGCAGCAGCCTGGTGGCACTCCAGTAGTTGAAACTGAGTGCAACCGCGGCCACGCCAAAGATCGTGGCGGCCAGTAGAACGCTCTCGCGGCGAATGCGTTGGCGGCTCCAACCGGATGTGGCGAGCTCAGGCTGGCGTTGAGCCGACCGGGAAACACCGGACATGCGGGAGAACCAGCCAGCCAGATGCCCTCACGGCCCGTCGTCTCTCTGGTCTACAACGGTGGCCCCTCAGGCGCGCCTGCGCGAGGACCTGGCGTTGCGCCATGAGGAGATGTGAACCCTCCCAGGGCGCACGATCCCTGTTCCCTACGTTTGCAGTGGTGATCAGGCTTTCCATGCGCGCGAATGTGGCTCCACGCGAAGCAGCCCGCCTGGAGGCCTTGAAGAACTACCGCATCCTGGATACGGAGGCTGAATCGTCGTACGACGCGATCACCTATCTGGCCGCCCAGCTTTGCGACGTGCCGATCGCCTTGATCAGCCTGGTGGATGAGGAACGCCAGTGGTTCAAATCCAAGGTGGGCCTGGAGGTGAGCGAAACGAGCCGTGATGTGTCGTTCTGCGCGCACGCCATTCTCGGCGAGCAAACCCTCGTCGTGCGGGATGCCCGCGAAGATGAGCGCTTTCGCGATAACCCGCTCGTATGCAGCGAACCGAACATCGTGTTTTACATGGGGGTGCCGCTGAGCACACCGGAAGGCGCCAAGATCGGCACCCTCTGCGTGATCGACCGCCAACCCCGTGAACTCAGCGCCGCGCAGGTGCACGCGCTTGAAGTGCTGGCCCATCAGGTGGTGCTGCAGCTGGAGCTCAAGCGGGTGTCCGATCAGCTTGCGGCTGCCCTCGAGCGCATCAATGTGATGGAGGAGCTGATTCCGATCTGCTCCTACTGCAAGGGCATCCGCAACGACAGCGGCTACTGGCAGAGCGTGGAGGCCTTCATCAAGAGCCACGACAACGTGGAGTTCTCCCACGGTGTCTGCAACGCCTGCATGGCCCGCTTCTTCCCAGAAGTGGAGCCCATCCCGGGGGATCCTGCCGGGGATGCACCGGAAAGCTGAATGTGGGTGAGCCGAACCTGCGGCGCGGTCTAGACAACCTGTAGGGCGCCGGCGGCTGCGAGCTCCAGCTGGGCAAGGCCGCGCCTGTGAATCTCGCTGGCGTAGTCGGTCCAAGTGCCTTGGCCCCAGTAGCGGAAGCAGCTGGTTTCCAGCAACAACAGGTGCAGCAGGGCCTGCTGGTAAGGCTCGGTGGCGGTGACACCGGGATCCCTCGCCAGCTGAGGGGCAAACAGCTGGTGGAACTGAGCGCTCAGGCTGGTCATTGGTTCGAGCACATTGGCGTAGCCCTCCACCCAGCTGAGGTTGTTGGTCCAGGAGGCGCCGGCCATCGAAAAGGAGGAATCCTGGGCCTGGAGCTCGGCGATCGCAGCTTCAGTGGCAGCAGGGCTGGGCGGGCCGCTCAGCTGTTGCCAGAGCTTGTGCTGCTGCACCGCCTGAATCTGGGGGAACTGCTCGGAGGTCACCCCAGCCGCCTCCAGCAACTCCAGGTATTCCGTGCCGTTGATGGCCACCGTGTCCGCCTCGCTGCCCTTGGCACTGATGGTGCGGTGGGCCTGAAGGAAGGCGGGCGGGAACTCATTCATCATCACGCCACCGTTCTCGCCATCGGCGATCTGTGACACCAACGACGGCACCGTGCTGCCTCCCAGCACCTGCCGGCCCAGCCCCATCGCTTCATAGCAGGGCTGCATCTGACCCACCAGCTTCGTGTCGGAGCCCTGGGTTTTGATCAATGCCGTGATCGACAGTTCCTCCCCGCTGGAGTTGCGCGCCACCAGCAGATTGGGAAGCACCTTCTGCTCCTGGCTCAGGCCGCTGCCATCACGCCGTTCCACGCTGTGCTCCTGCACCAGCAGCCAGCGGTAGCCGCATTCCTTGAGCGCCTTCACCAGCTCATAGAGGGTGTCGGGATGGTTGGGCAGGTGCATCTCCGGTGGGGAGAATCCCTTCACCCGCTGCAGTGCCTCAGGGCCGAACAGGGCCTTGAACTGGTGCTGCCAGGCGAGGATCTGCAGCCTGAGATCGGGAATCGGGGTGGAGGGCGCCACTGCGTGGCTCCAGAAGGTGCCGAGCCACTCCACATGGGGCTGGAGGCTGGGGTCGCAGGCGAGCTTCTGCAGCGCCTCGATCACATCGACGCGGCCCATCTGACCCAGGCCCCAGAGCAGATTGCCGGAATAATCCAACATGATCCGTGGGTTGCAGCCCTCTGCAATCAGCTGGGGGAGGATGTCTGCCAGACGCCTGTAGCAGTGGGCAAAGGGTTCGGCGTTGTGGTTATCGCCTTCGCCCGGATGCTCCAGCATGTATTGAAGGTGGGAGATCAGCTCACCACCGGTACCCGCTGGAATCGTGGGTTGGTGCATGTGCAAGGCGCAGGCGAAGCCTGAGCGGATCTGCCCCAGGTTCAGGTTGCTGCGTGGCAGGAACACCGGGCCGGAATCCTGTACCAGGGCAAGGATCTCGGCTTCTGAGCCGGCGATCGGCGGCAGGGTTGGGTGGCTCATTGTGATGGCTGCCGGCAGGGTCATCATCGTCGCGGCGGCCCGGGCTGGCCCCGGATGGCTCACGGATTGGTCGGGCACTGTCCATCCGATGTCCATCCGCTGTCCTTCCGCTGTCCTTCCGCTGGTCTTGCGCTGTTCTTCCCCTGCTCACGCACTGGTCGGTCGCCAGCTGGTTCCTCGCCCCCCGCGCCAAGCTGGATCCGTCTGCGGCCGGCAATAGCGATGAGCGTGGAGGTGGCCCTGGCGATGGCGGAGCAGCAGGGCCGCTGGCTGCTGCAGCTGCGCGACGACATCGAGGGCATCGTGTACCCCGGCACCTGGGGATTGTTCGGCGGCCACCTGGATCCGGGTGAAACCCCGGAGCAGGCCCTGCGGCGCGAATTGCGCGAGGAGATCCGCTGGGAGGCGCAAGACCTCGCTTTCTGGTTTCTGCACCGCAACCCACAACGCGACGCCCACTTCTTCCGCACCACCATCACGCTGCCCCTGGATGCGCTCGATCTGCGTGAGGGGCAGGATCTGACGCTGGCCTCCCTGGAGGAGCTGCGCACCGGTTCGATCTGGAGCCCCCGCCGCACGGAAACGCGCCCGCTGGCCCCCTCGCTGCAGCGGGCGGTGGAGAAGCTGGTGGAGGAGGGCTGGGTGCCATGAAGCGACCTGGCCCTGAGCGGCTGCGTTGGGTGGGTCCTTCGTGGTCCAAAACTGCCAGGGCCAGAGCGGCATTGGCTGTGGCTCTGGTCACCGCTGTGGCGGGCTTGTGGCTGCATCGCTCGGATGAAGGCAGTGACAGAGGCACCTCCAGCTCCGCCGATCAGGAGCTGGCGGCCGAAGTGCAGCGCCGTTATAACGAGATGAAGCTGCAGCAGTTTCCCGGCCAGCCGGAGATCTCCGTGGGCGAATGGGTGACCCGCCCGAACGACCGGCCTGCGGTGCTGGTGGATGTGCGCGAACCGCACGAACGGCGCGTGTCGATGTTGCCGGGGGCGATCAGCAGCGAAGAGTTCGAGCGCAACAGCGCCCGCTATCGTTCCTGGCTCGTAGTGCCGTATTGCACCATCGGCGTGCGCAGCGGCCATTACACCAGAACGCTCAGAGAGCGAGGGTTCGAGGCCCGCAACCTGGCTGGCAGTGCGCTGGCCTGGGCCCATGCGGGCCTGCCGTTCGAGGCCGATGGCAAGGCCACCCGCAGGGTGCATGTGTATGACGCTGGCTGGAATTTGCTGCCGCGAGGATATGAGCCCGTCGTCTACGGATTCCTAGTACTGCCGGGCGATGTTAGGCGTCCTGGTCTACCTAAAGAGATGACTCGCTGATGCGCTCGTCTAGGGCAACCACAGCATCTGCCCTTTTGCCCAGGCGGAGAGGGAGCGGCAGGTGCCCCTGCCAAACACTGGGTATGTCGCTCAAGCCATGCATGGGCGCTGCTGTGTCCTAAAGCTGGGATCAAGAGCCTGACCCTTGCGTGCCGCTGGCGTGGTTTCTCCTCGCTTGCCCAAGGTGCCCACGGGATCATGATGCCTACGGGAGAGCACTGGTCGGAGCCGCAGTGCTGAAACTTGCTCGGAATTCTCGATCCAACTCAACGAGTGCTGGGGAGCGCCAGAGTCGAAGTCAAGCCTCGCGATCCCAATGAAACCATGCTCTTCGTGAACGATCACCGCCAACCGGATGGCATCTAAAAATGCATCGAATGAACGGAAGAAGTGTGAGAAAGTCCAGCACTGGCACTGGGCATTAGGATTGACAGACAGAACTGCAATTGAGAGCCTTTCTGATCATATTCGAGTCATATTCGAGTGCAACCGAGTTGAGATAAAGGCACTTGAAAGGAATTCAGATAGAATCGAAATGCCCCAAGGCTTCCAACAAGCCAACTGAAGCCACCATGGCATCAGTCATGAAAAAGACCGAGCTCAAATGCCCTGCCTAAGTTCCTGACCGCAGGTGATAGTTTTTGGAATTCTGCCGACAGCTCACTCGGAACAGCCATCACCTCCTCTTCAGGGGCGCCAATGTCCTGATTGTGTTGATACACGAGCTGGCAGTTTGCAAAAAAGCCGTCTACGAGTGAAAGACATGAAGGAAATTGCAGAGAGGATGCGCTTGAATGTGAACCATGTTTTCCTGAAGTCATGGTCTGCGGATGTAAACTATGGAACTTGATGCAAGCCCAATCTTAGGGCTTTCCGGGCTTGAAAGCCAGGTTGATACAGCTCTTCACGCAAGTAGCAATCGCCACAATTGCACCGCTGACTCAAATACTGCTCCTTCGCCTGTATCAAGAAGGAAGGAGCTATATCAGGGAAGTTGTGGTCAAAAAGTGGCAAGCGATACCTAAGTGCCCTTGGCAGGTTCGCGTTGGCCCTTCTCGGTTCAGATTCAGCAAGGTTCGGTCTAATTCCAGCTCTTTGGGGCCATTTACCCTGCTTGATTCGGTTCTCCATTGTCGTCCAGAGGAGCACACCCTTCGCTGGTCATGTCCTATCCAACAACTGATGATGGGCCAAGAACAGCATCGCTGAGCAGCGAACACGTTCACCTTGCAGCTGTTCTTGGTCATTCCCCGCAGCCGGGTCTTCTGAAGGCCAAACGGCGGCCTCCTTTCATGCCGCTCTTGGGGTAGCGGGGCTCAACCAGATGGATCAGCGCCTGCCAGGGCACGACCTGCTCCATGTCGGCCAGAAACGTCTCGCCTTAGGTGCGCTTCTTTGCCGTGATCTGCTCGTAGTCTCCGAATCCAAGCGGCTTGCCGCCCGTGAACCCAGTGCTTACCTGCAATCACAGGGTCATCCTCCTGTGAATGGGGCGGATGTTCCTGAGTCTCTCTGTAGCAATCCACGTCCCGATTGCTCCTCCTCCCCCTCGCCACGCCATGCCTGAGGCCCCGCCGAATTCAGAGCCCGTGGTAGCGATTCAGTGGCCAGATGGCAGCACTACCAGCGCACCGGTGGGCAGTGATTGGCTGCAGGCAGCCGCCGCGGCCGGGGTGGTGATTCCTACCGGCTGTCTGGGTGGTAGCTGCGGGGCCTGCGAAATCGATGTCAACGGCGAGGTGCTGAGGGCCTGCATCGCCACCGTTCACGCCTGCGGCAACGGCGTCCTGCAGGTGGAGCTGGCAGTCGATCCCTATTGGTGATCTTCTGCGGCAATCAAGCCGCCGCCCAGCAGCACCTCTCCGGCGTAGAACACCGCCGCCTGTCCGGGGGTGATCGAAAACTGCTCCTCGGCGAACTCCAGGCGGGCACGGCTGGGCCGGCCGGCGGCCGTGTCGGCGGCGATGGCAGCCAGGGGAGTGAGCCGGGCCGCCACCGGAGCACTGCGGTAGCGCACCTGCACCTCCAGATCCAGCGGCGCCTGGGGCGGATCGATTGACACCCAGTTGATCGCCCCGACCACACAGCCACCCCGGCCGGCCTCAGCCCGCGGCGCCACCACCACCCGGTTCATGGCGGCATCGAGGCGCACCACATGCAGCGGTTCGCTCCAGGCCACCCCCAGTCCTTTGCGCTGGCCGATGGTGAAGTGCTCGATGCCGTCATGCTGGCCCAGCACCCGCCCATCACTCAGCACAATCTCTCCTTGGCGCGGCGGCAGATAGGCATCCAGAAACGCCTTCATCGAGCCATGGTGATCGGCAAGGCAGAGGTCCTGGGATTCAGGCTTCCTGGCCGTGCGCAGCCCGTACCGCTCCGCCTCCAGCCGCGTGTCCGCCTTGGTGAGCTCCCCGAGCGGGAACACCAGCCGGCTGAGCACCTGCTGGGGCAGGTCGTAGAGAAAGTAGCTCTGATCCTTGCGCGCATCCAGGCCGCGCAGCAGCTGGGTACGGCCGCTCGGTTCGGGAGCGTGCCGCAGGCGGGCGTAGTGGCCGGTGGCGATCCGGGCAATGCCGCGTTCGCGCTCCGCCCACTCCAGCATCGGCGAGAACTTCACCTCGCGGTTGCAGCGGGAGCAGGGCAGGGGCGTGACCCCAGCGGCATAGCCCTCCACCAGAAACCCGACGATCTGCTCCTCAAAGCGGGCGCGCGAATCCACCACGTGATGCGGAATCGCCAGCTGTTCGCAGATCCCGGCCGCGTCCACCAGCCCTTCGGCACAGCAGGCTCCCTTGCCGCTCATCAACCAGAGGGTGAGCCCCTCCACCTGCCAGCCGGCCTCCACAAGCAGCGCCGCGGTGAGGGAGCTGTCGACACCACCGGAGAGCCCCACGGCCACCCGATGTTCCCCGGGCCAGCCGCGCAGGCGGCCGATCACAGCAGCGGCGGGGGCGGCAGGGGTGGCAGCAAGAGCGGCTGCGGTGGCAGAAGGCCCGTCAGGGGCGCCGGAGGTGGCGGGGGGAGGAAAGGCCAAGGGGAGCGGTGCCGCCGTCGCGAGTGCGCAGCGTCGGGGCCTCTCCATCATGAAGCGACGCGCCCAGCACGGTTGGGCCCCACCCTTCGAGTGCTGCCATGAGCTGTTGGCCCGCCCGTGACGCCGCCCACCTGCTGGTGGAATCCGCGCCGATGGCGGCGTTGGAGGAACGCCTGTTCGCCAGCGGGCTGCCGGTGGAGGCGTTGATGGAGAAAGCCGCCCTGGCGATCAGCCGGGCGCTGCTGGCGCGGCCCGAGCTGCTGCGGGATGGCGTGCTCGTGCTGGCAGGGCCGGGCCACAACGGCGGCGATGCGCTGGTGGTGGCACGGGAGCTGTACCTGGCCGGTGTCGCCGTGCGGATCTGGAGCCCGTTTGAGCGCCACAAACCCCTTACCGAAGCCCATCTGCGCCATGCGGCCTGGCTGGGCATCGAACGCCTCGCGGCGCCACCCGATCCGGCGGCGACCGAGCTGTGGGTCGACGGCCTGTTCGGCATCGGCCAGCACCGGCCGCCGGAGCCCCGCATCGCCACCTTGCTGGAGCAGCGCCAGCGGCTGATGGGCGGTCGGCTGGTGGCGATCGATGTGCCCACCGGCCTCTGCGCCGACAGCGGCCGGCCCCTGGGCCCGGTGGCCGCCTGCGCCGCCATCACGTACTGCCTGGGCTTGCTCAAGCAGGGGCTGGTGCAGGACACGGCCCTGGCCTGGGTGGGCCAGCTGGAGCGCCTCGATCTCGGCCTGCCGGCGGCACTGCTGGCGGACCTGCCCGCCGATCAACCACTGGCACTGCTCGGCAGCGACCGGGCCACCGCTCCCTGGCCCCAGCGGCCCCAGGCGGCCGGCAAGTACGCCCGAGGGCGCGTGCTGGTGGTGAGCGGCAGCGCCGCCTACCCCGGAGCAGGCCAGCTCAGCCTGCTGGGGGCCAGTGCCAGCGGCTGCGGCAGCCTGCGGGCAGCCCTGCCCCGCGCCCTGGCGGAGCAGATCTGGCTGGTGCAGCCCCACGTCGTGATCAGCGCCGCACTTGAGGAGCGGGTCGGCGGCGGGCTGGCATTGGCGGGTCTGGCGAATCCCGGGCTGCTGGAGCGGCTGGACACTGTGCTGGTGGGGCCCGGCATCGGAGGCGATCACTGGGGCGACAGCGGGGCTGGTGGCGAAGCGTGCCTGAGGATGGAGCACGGCTCTGCTGCAACGGCGGGCGGCGAGGAGAAGGGCTGGGAGGCGCTGGGTCGCTTTCCCGGGCTGGTGGTGCTCGACGCCGACGGGCTCAACCGCCTGGCGGCCGGCGCCGCCGGTGCGCCAGAGGAGTGGCTGCGGGGCCGGGCCGGAACCACCTGGCTCACGCCCCACCAGGGCGAGTTCGCCCGGCTGTTCCCCGACCTGGCCGGTGAAACGCCGCTGCGGGCCGCCGCCACCGCCGCACAGCGGTGCGGTGTGAGCCTGGCCCTCAAGGGGGCCCGCACCGTGGTGGCCGCTGCCGATGGGCGGCGCTGGCAAGTGCTCCAGGCGGCCACCGCCGCCGCCCGGGCCGGCCTGGGGGATGTGCTGGCGGGGTACGCCGCCGGGCGAGGCGCATGCGCCGCCGCCGGGGACGGGGTGCTGTTGGCAGCGGCGGTGCTGGAGCATGCCGAGGCGGGCCTGACCTGTGCCCGGCAGCGAGGGGCAGGGCAGACCACGCCCCAGGAAGTGGCCGCCACCTTGGGATCTGCCGCTTGAATCAGGCGACAAATGAACGAATCGATCAATCAAACCGGCCAATGTTTCCTTTTGCACGCAGAAAGTTGAAAGGTTGCTGAAATCACAGCCCCTTTCAAAAAACAGAGCGGATAGTGACGCCAATCAGCGGGCACAGGCTCCTCCATGACAGCCTCCAGCCTCCAGGGCGAAAAAAGCAGTCGGAGCCGCGGTGGGGATCCGATCAGCTGGTATCTCACCTCCATTGGCCGAGAACCTCTGCTCACCCCTGCCGAAGAGATCGAACTGGGCAATCAGGTGCAGGCGATGATGCAGCTCACCCAATCCGGTGAGCCCGACCATCCCACCGACCAGGAACGTCAGCTGATCCGGATCGGTCGCCGCTCCAAGCAGCGGATGATGAAAGCCAACCTGAGGCTCGTGGTCAGCGTGGCCAAGAAATATCAGGGCAAAGGGCTGGAGCTGCTCGATCTGATCCAGGAAGGCTCGCTCGGTCTGGAGCGGGCGGTGGAGAAGTTCGATCCCACCCGCGGCTACAAGTTCTCCACCTATGCCTTCTGGTGGATCCGCCAGAGCATGACCCGCGCGATCGCCTGCCAGTCGCGCACGATCCGCCTGCCAGTGCATCTCAGCGAACGGCTCACCGCCATCCGCCGCGTGAGCCTAGATCTGGCCCACAAGCTTGGCGCCATGCCCAGCCGCCGCGAAATCGCCGAGGCCATGGCGATGCCGCTCGAAGAGCTTGATGCCCTGCTGGGCCAGGCCCTCACCACCTCCAGCCTGGATGCGCCCGTGAACGGCGAAGAGGGCCGCAGTTTCCTCGGGGATCTGATCGCCGATCCCGCCAACGAGCAACCGCTCGATGTGGTGGAGCGTGGCATGCACCACGAACAGCTCAACCGCTGGCTTAGCCATCTCTCCGAACAGGAGCGCCAGGTGCTCGAACTCCGGTTCGGACTGCATGGCGACGAGCGCCACACCCTCGCCGAGATCGGCCGTCAGCTCGACGTTTCCCGTGAACGGGTGCGGCAGGTGGAACTGAAGGCGCTGCGCAAGCTGCGCAGCCTCACCCACCGGCTGCCCAGCCGCCTCTGAGGGCCAGCCCCTGCGGCCTCCCCTCGTTTACCACCCGGCCTACTCCGCGCCGCTGCCGAGCAGCCATCGTTTTCCGATGGCCAAATTCCGGCTGCTGCACGACCTGCTGCGCGCACGGGATCTGGCCCGGGACAGCCAGCTGCACCAGCCGCTGCCAGCGCCGCGTCGCTGGATCGAACAGGTGCATCCCCGCACGTATCACCAGGCGTTTGCCCGCAATCAGCTGAGTGCGGCCCAGCAGCGGCGCATCGGCCTGCCGGCCACGGCACCACTGGTGCGCCGCACCTGGTTGGCGGTAGGAGGCACCGTGCTCACCGCCCGGCTAGCCCTGCGCCATGGCGTGGCCTGCCATCTGGCCGGCGGCACCCACCACGCCTTCGCCACCCAGGGCAGCGGCTTCTGCATCTTCAACGACTACGCCGTCGCTGCCCGGGTGCTGCTGGCGGAAGGGGCGGTGCGTCAGCTGCTGGTGGTGGATCTGGACGTGCATCAAGGCGATGCCACGGCGGCGCTGTTCGCCGAAGAGCCACGCGTGTTTACCTTCTCGGTGCACTGCGCCAGCAACTTTCCCCTGCACAAGCAAGCCAGCGACCTGGATCTGCCACTCGCTGACGGCCTCGAGGATCAGGCCTACCTGGAGACGGTGGGGGAGCACCTGCCCGTCCTGCTCGAGCGGCTCCGGCCGGATCTCGTGCTCTACAACGCCGGTGTGGACCCGCACCGCGACGATCGGCTGGGCAGGCTTTGTCTCAGCAGCGAGGGCTTGCTGCAGCGCGACCGCCTGGTGTTCGACGCCTGCCTCAGGCGAGGGGTCCCCGTGGCCAGCGTGATCGGCGGCGGCTACGACAGCCTGCCGGAGCTGGTGGAGCGCCATGGGCTGGTGTTCCGCGCCGCTGCTGAGCAGGCCCGCCTGCACGGGCTGTGAGCCCAGCAGGCCGCCACTGCACCTCTGTGTTGGGGCTGGCGAGCCCTCAGCGCCTCAGTCTTCAGCCCAGATGTAGCGGGTGAGTTCGGCGGGATCGGGCTCGGGCGCCGCGAGGGCGAAGCTGACCGCATCGGCCACCTCCGCGTCGATCTCCTTCTCGATCTCCTTCAGCTCATCGGCGCTGGCGAGGCCGTGGGACGTGAGGTGAGCGGCGAGGGCCTTGATCGGATCGCGCTGCGCCCAGAAGTCCTTCTCCGCCTCGCTGCGGAGCTCGTCGGGGTCGGCCAGGGAGTGGCCGCGGAAGCGATAGGTGAGGCACTCCAGCAGGGTGGGGCCTTCACCCGCCCTGGCCCGCTCCACCGCCCGCTGAGCCGCAGCGCGAACCGCCAGCACATCCATGCCGTCGACTTCCTCGCCAGCCATGCCGAAGGCGGCAGCTTTGCGCCAGATCTCCGGATCGCTGGTGGCACGGTCGTGGGCCATGCCGATCGCCCACTTGTTGTTCTCCACCACGAACAGGATCGGCAGCTTCCAGAGCGCCGCCATGTTCAGGCACTCGAAGAACTGGCCGTTGTTGCAGGTGCCATCGCCGAAGAAGGCGGCGGTGACCGCATCGCTGCTGGCATCACCAAGCGCGTCGCGCTTGTAGCGGCTGGTGAACGCCGCCCCCAGGGCCACCGGGATGCCTTCGCCGATGAAGGCATAGCCGCCCAGCAGGTGATGCTCCCTGGAGAACAGGTGCATGGAGCCACCCCGGCCCTTGCTGCAGCCGGTGGCCTTGCCGAACAGTTCACTCATCACCTCACGGGCCGGCACGCCGCAGCTGAGCGCATGAACGTGATCCCGATAGGTGCTGCAGAACCAGTCGTGCTGGGCACGCATCGCCTTGATCACGCCCGTGCTCACGGCCTCCTGGCCGTTGTAGAGGTGCACGAAGCCGAACATCTTGCCGCGGTAGTACATCTCCGCGCACTTGTCTTCGAACCGTCGACCCAGGGTCATGTCCCGGTAGAGGACCAGACCGTCGGCACGGCTCACCGATGTGGGGCCAGCCGTGTAAAGGGATGCGAGCCTTTCCGAATGGCTGCTGACAGGCTCGGCCGCCGGCGGGGCCGGGACAGCGATCTCCTGGGTCATGGCAGGGACAGCGGAACTTCTGACCGCTGACTGTACGGGGTCTGTTCCGCCTGCAGAGTCAAATTGGTTGCCTCTGCCTACACTCCCTGCCAAGCCCGTGCCGCGGGATTGCGAGTCGCCAGGGTTGGAACTGCCGATCGACCATTTCCAACTTCTGGGGGTGAGACCGGCCACTGATGCCCAGACGGTCTTGCACACCTTGCAGCAGCGGCTCGACCGGCCGCCGGAGCAGGGTTTCACCGCCGCAGCCCTGGAGGCCCGTGCCGTGCTGCTGCGCGAAAGCGCTGATGTGCTCAGCGATCCGGAGCGACGCCAGGCCTACGAAGCCGAGCTCATGGCGCTCGACACCGAGGACGGCGCCCTGACACCGGGCCTGGACGTGCCGCCTTCCCGCGAGATGGGGGCCTTGCTGCTGCTCTGGGAAGCGGGGCTGGCCATCGATGCTTTCGATGCAGCCCGTCGCTGCCTGCAACCGCCGCAGGCGCCGGCACTGGGCAGCCACCGCGAGGCCGATCTCACCCTGCTGGCGGGGGAAGCCTGCCGCATGGGTGCCAGAGAGCTGCAGGGGCGCCGTCAGTTCGAGCGGGCGGCCCAGCTGCTTCAGGAGGGCATCACCTTGATGCGGCGCACGGGCCGCCAACCGGAGCAGCAACGGCAGATGGAACACGACCTGGCCGATCTGCTGCCGTTTCGGGTGCTCGATCTGCTGCGGCGTGATCTGAGCGCCACCGACGAGCGCGCCGAAGGTCTGAACCTGCTGGAGATGCTGGTGGAGCGGCGCGGCGGACTGGAGGGCGACGGAGATCCAGCCCTACCCAGGAAAGACTTCCAGGACTTCTTCAAGCAGATCCGCCACTACCTGACGGTCCAGGAGCAGGTCGACCTGTTCAGCCGCTGGGCCAGCGGCAACGCCACCACCCCCGGCTCCGCCACCGCCGAATTCCTGGCCTGCCTGGCGCTCACCGCCTCCGGCTTCGCCCAGCGCAAGCCAGAACGCATCGCCGCCGCCCAGCTGCGGCTGGAGGCCAGCGGTCAACCGGGCCTGCAGCCCTTCCTGGCCTGCCAGCATCTGCTGCTGGGGCGGGTGGCTACGGCGGAGGCCTGCTTCAGCCAGGGCGCTGATCCCGCCCTGCGCGCCTGGGCGGCCGAGCATGGGAGCGAACCGCTGGCTCAGCTCTGCGCCTACTGCTGCGACTGGCTGCGGCGCGATGTTCTCGCCGGATACCGCGACATCGAAATCGACCCTGATCTGGAGGCTTACTTCGCCGATCGCGACGTGCAGGCCTATGTGGAGCAGCTCGACCGGCGCCAGAACCGGGAGCTGCAGGGCAGGAGCCATGCCGGTGCGGAAGCCATGTCTGCTGCTCCGCTCACCACAGCTCCGGTCCTCGACTCTCTGGCGTCCCGTGGCACGGCAGCTTCTTCTGAAGACCCGATGCGCTGGCCGGATCCACTGGAGCCCGCCGCTGACCCGGCCAGCCTGCCGCTCGAGAGCTCAGACCCCTTCCGCACAGCGACAACCACCCCGGCGCGGTCCAGTGCCGCCCCCCGCCCCAGGCGCGCTCCCCTTGGCGCCGCCGGCTGGAAAGCTCTGCCCGGCTGGGGCCGCATGGCCGCGGCCGCCGTTCTGGTCAGCGCCTTCGTCGCCGCTGGCCTGGCAGGAATGATGGCCCTGCGGCCCTTGTCGCCCGCCAGCCCCGACAAGCAGCCCAAACCAGGAGTGGGCGCCACCAGCACCTCCCCCCCGCCAGCAGACACCCCCGCCAAGAGCCCCCCCGCGGCCAAGCCCCAGCCAGCCCGGGCGGCTGGCCCAGTGCCGCTCACCAGCGCCGAGCCGGATGAAAGCCAGCTGCGCGCCCTGCTGGAAGCCTGGCTGCAGACCAAAGCCGCAGCCCTCGATGGCCGAACCCCCGCCATCCCGCCCGCAGACCTGGCCCGGGAAAGGCTGGTGCGCGAACTGGCCGCCGAGCTACGCCGCAACCGTGCCCGGGGCGTGAGCCGTGAGCAGGTGACGACCGAGATCCAGGGCCTCCGCATCGACACCCGCACCCCCCGCCGGATCGCCGCCGCCGTGGACATCCGCTACAGCGACACGGCGCTCGACGCCCAGGGCAAGGTGGTCGATCGCACCCCTGCCACCAACTTTCGCAACCTCTACATCTTCGGCCGCGAGGGCGAGGTGTGGAAGGTGGTGGGCTTCCGCCCGCTCTCCTGAGCCGCAGCTGAGCCCTTGAGCCTGAGCTGAGGCTGGGGGCGTGCAAGCGGCGCCGCCGAAGCAGCGGCGGAAGGCCGGCCGGCATGTTTTTACGATCGGGTCACGATCCGCCGGTGCTTCGCCCCATGTTCGACGAACTTTCCCAGCGTTTCGAAGACGCGGTCAAGAGCCTGCGAGGCCAGGACAAGATCACCGAGAGCAACGTGGATGGGGCGCTGCAGCAGGTGCGCCGGGCCCTGCTGGAGGCCGATGTCAGCCTCGATGTGGTCAAGGGCTTCATCGCCGATGTGCGCGAGCGCGCCATCGGTGCCGAGGTGGTGCGGGGGGTGAGCCCGGATCAGCAGTTCATCCAGCTGGTGCATCAGGCACTGGTGGAGGTGATGGGCGGGGAGAACGCACCGCTGGCCCGTGCCGATCAGGCCCCCACGGTGGTGCTGATGGCCGGTCTGCAGGGGGCGGGCAAGACCACCGCCACCGCCAAGCTGGGCCTCCACCTCAAGGAACAGGGCCGGCGCGCGCTGCTGGTGGCCGCCGACGTCTACCGGCCCGCCGCCATCGATCAGCTGCAGACCCTCGGCAAGCAGATCGGCGTGGAGGTGTTCAGCCTGGGGGCCGACGCCCGGCCGGAGGACATCGCTGCCGCGGGTGTGGCCAAGGCGCGTGCCGAAGGCTTCGACACCGTGCTGGTGGACACCGCCGGCCGGCTGCAGATCGACACCGCGATGATGGAGGAGATGGTGCGGATCCGCACCGTGGCAGCGCCCGATGAGGTGCTGCTGGTGGTGGATTCGATGATCGGCCAGGAGGCCGCCGACCTCACCCGCGCCTTTCACGAGCAGGTGGGCATCACCGGAGCCGTGCTCACCAAACTCGACGGCGACTCCCGCGGGGGTGCGGCGCTCTCGATCCGCAAGGTGAGCGGCGCGCCGATCAAGTTCATCGGCACCGGCGAAAAGGTGGAAGCCCTGCAGCCGTTCCACCCGGAGCGGATGGCCAGCCGCATCCTCGGTATGGGCGATGTGCTCACCCTGGTGGAGAAAGCCCAGAAGGAGGTGGAGATCGCCGATGTGGAGCGTATGCAGAAGAAGCTGCAGGAAGCCTCCTTCGACTTCAGCGACTTCGTTCAGCAGATGCGCATGATCAAGCGCATGGGATCTCTGGGCGGCCTGATGAAGCTGATCCCGGGAATGAACAAGATCGACGACGGCATGCTCAAGCAGGGCGAGGCCCAGCTCAAGCGGATCGAGGCGATGATCGGCTCAATGACCGAGGACGAACGCAAGCAACCCCAATTGCTGGCGGCCCAACCCTCACGGCGGCGGCGCATCGCCGCAGGCAGCGGTCACACCCCGGCGGATGTCGACAAGGTGCTGGCTGATTTCCAGAAGATGCGCGGCTTCATGCAGCAGATGACCCGCGGCGGAGGCATGCCGGGCATGCCAGGGATGGGCGGCGGCATGCCTGGATTCCCCGGAATGGGGGGCGGCATGCCAGGCATGGGCGGCTTCCCCGGCATGGGCGGAGGGATGCCGGCCGCTGCCGGTGGGGGCACTGCTGGGGGGGCGCGCAAAGCCAACCGGCCGCCGAAAAAGCGCAAAGGCTTCGGCCAGCTGTGAGCAGCAGCCGGCCGCGCCTGTGGGCTGTGAGGGCTGTTGTACCGTTATGGACTGCCATCTTCACGACTGCGCCACGATGATCAAGCTCCGCCTGAAGCGGTTCGGCAAGAAGCGGGAAGCGAGCTTCCGCTTGGTTGCCACCAACAGCACATCACGTCGTGATGGGCGGCCGCTGGAGGAACTGGGCTTCTACAACCCCCGCACGAAAGAAACACGCCTCGACACCGAGGCGATCCGTGTGCGTCTGGGCCAGGGCGCCCAACCCACCGACACGGTGCGCTCGCTGCTGGAAAAAGGCGGCCTGATCGAGAAAACGATCCGTCCGGGCGAAACCGTCGGCAAGGCCAACCAGGCCGCTGCCCGCGAAGCTGCAGCCAAGCAGGCTGAGAAGGAAGCGGCAGAAGCCAAGGCCGCCGCTGCAGAAGCTGCCGCCAAGGAAGCCGCTGAAGCTGCTGCCAAAGCGGCAGAGGCTGCTGAAGCCGCTGCTGCCGCCGCCGCCGAACCTGAACCGACTGCTGCTTCTGCGGCCGCTTGAGGGCGCGCCCCATGACCGGGGCCGACACCTCCTCTTCGCGCACGCTCATCGCGCTGCCGAATCCATCGTCAGCCCTGGCTCTGGCTGGCGAAGCAGAAGCCACCCTGCACCACATCGAGGCGCTCACCGGCGTCTCCATGGTGCTGCGGGGTCTTGATTTGTCGATTCAGGGGCGCAGCAGCCAGCGCGAGCGGGCCGCCGCCCTCGTTGATTTGCTGAGGCCCCTCTGGCAAGAGGGCCAGGCCGTCGGGGCCGTGGATGTGCAAACCGCACTGGTGGCGCTCGACACCGGCCGCAGCGCCGAACATCGCGACCTGGGCAATGTGGTGCTGGCCCGCAGCCAGGCCGGCAAGCTGCTGCGTCCGCGCACCCTGCGCCAGCGCAGCTATGTCGAGGCGATGGAGCGCCACGACCTCACCTTGGCGCTCGGTCCAGCGGGCACCGGCAAAACGTTCCTGGCCACCGTCCAGGCGGTGCGGATGCTGACTGAGCGGCGGGTGGAACGGCTGATCCTCACCCGGCCTGCCGTGGAAGCAGGCGAACGGCTGGGCTTCCTCCCCGGCGATCTGCAGCAGAAGGTGGACCCCTACCTCCGTCCCCTCTACGACGCGCTGCACAGCCTGCTGGGGGCGGAACGAACCAGCGCGCTGCTGGAAAAAGGGGTGATCGAGGTGGCTCCGCTGGCCTACATGCGAGGCCGCACGCTGGCCGACGCCTTCGTGATCCTCGATGAAGCCCAGAACACCACAACAGCCCAGATGCGCATGGTGCTGACGCGGCTGGGGGAGAACTCCCGCATGGTGGTCACGGGTGATCCCACCCAGATGGATCTGCCGGCGGGCCAGCTCAGCGGCCTGATCGAGGCGGCCCAGGTGCTTCAGGGGGTCGAAGGCGTGGCGATCTGCGAGCTCACGGCGGCCGATGTGGTGCGCCACCCCCTGGTGCAGCGGCTGGTGACCGCCTACGCCAACCGCGATGCCAACGGGCCGGCACCCACAGCGCAACAGCGATTCGACGGCCAGCAACGCCGCCGGGGACCATGAACAGCAGAGAACGGCTCCGCATTCCCGCCGAAATCGCATTGGCGGCCCTTGTGGCCTATGTGCTCGGCTTCTGGTTCACCAGCCTGTTCCCTGGCTATCTGCCCAAGATCGGCGGCCTCTGGTCGGCCATCTCGGCGATCGTGGTCACCCAGTCCACCCGCAGGGAAACGACCTCCTCCGCCTCCCTGCGCATTCTTGGATCGGCAATCGGCGCGATCACCAGCGCCATCTACCTGACGCTGCTGCCCTTTCACCCGCTCGGCATGGCCCTGGCGATCTTCGCCACGGTTCTGCTCTGCGCCGTCGTCAACATTCCCAGCCACGGCCGCCTGGCTGCGATCACGGTGATCGTGGTGATGGTCACCGGCAGCCTGGATCCGAAGCTGAGCCCGGGCCTGAACGCCTTGCTTCGCTTCGTTGAATCCTGCATCGGCACGGGCGTGGCGATGCTGGGCGTCCGGCTCTGGCCAGGTCCCGTCGACAAAGACTGAAGCGACCGTTCAGACGGCATGGGGAGATCCGCACCCCTCAGCAGGCGTGGACGCTCCCAATGACCGAAACCCGCTGGCAGGATGGATGGAGTTTCGTTCCACTGGAGCGCAATGCCGGCCAGCAGCAATTTTCAGCAAGCCATTCGTGAGGCCCAGTCGAGCGCCTTGGTTGGCCCCAATGTGGTCAACAAGGCTCTCCCCTATGTGGGCGGCGGCATGGTGCTCACCGCCGGGGGTGTGGTGGGTGGCCTGTCGATGATCGGCACCCCGCTGTTCATGCCCCTGTTCTGGGTGGCCCTGATCGGCAACTTCATCCTGTTCTTCGTCGCCCAGAACGTGGCGATGAAGGGCAACAACAGCACGGCGCTGCCGATCCTGGCGATCTACAGCCTGATCACGGGGTTCACGCTCAGCGGCATCGTGGCCATGGCCATCGGCACCGCCGGGATCGGCGCCATCGGCACGGCCGCCCTGGCCACCGGCATCACCTTCGTGGTGGCCTCAATGGTGGGCCGCCGCATGAGCGACAACCTGGGCCAGGCCCTGGGCGGTGTGGTGGGCCTGGGCATCCTCGGCCTGATCATCGCCATGGTGGTGCAGATCGTGGGCGGGATCTTCATTCCGGGCTTCGGTGGCAACGGCTTCGAGCTGCTGATCGCCGGCTTCGGCACCGTGCTGTTCGTGGGAGCCGCCTTCCTCGACTTCTACACGATGCCCCGCACCTACAACGACGACCAGTACCTGGCCGGCGCTCTGGGAATGTACCTCACCTATATCAACCTGTTCATCTTCATTCTGCGCCTGATCATTGCCCTCAACGGCGGCGGCCGGCGCGACTGAACACTGCACAGTGTTGTGATTTGCCAGGGGGTTACCCCTGGCTTTTTCATGCTGACTTGCTCCGGATGAACCAACAAGGCGAGCCAAGACCTCCTCTAGGTGTGCGATTTTCTGCGCGAGAACGAGTATGCATTGCATCAAGCGAATCCAATAGCATGGGCACCAATCCCATGAACTAGCTGCACAGAATCCACACCGTTTGCTGATCTGATGAATTCTCACCCTGCTAGAAATCCGATTCTCGTCATTCAGCAGGGGAAACCTGATGCGATGCATCCGCCAATCAGAGATACCTTTGCCCAGAAGCTAGGCACACATCGACAGAAAACCAGCCCGCAGTGTCTTGTCGTGGTCAAGAAGAGGCGCCCTCGCATCAGCAGAATGCAAAAGGCGATCAAGCAGCAGCTCGCCCATCTGGAGCGTAACCTTGCCAGCATTGATTCCCTGATCGCATGTTGTGGCAACCTTCAGGTATGAGGGACAGTGTAGGTTGCTTCCCGGATCAAACAGTGAGCCATCTGCTAACCATGCATATCGGCCTCCGAATAGCAACCATTCTCAGGCCAGCGATTTGTCAGCACCATGCCTTCCCGTAAGCCAGGTTCCTTACCACATCGTTTTCTGATGGTGGCCGCTGCCTCTGTGCTGTTGGCTCCAGCAGCCTTGCCTGCAGGATCAGCGACACAGGCCATGCAGATTCAAACGGAGCTCCTGCAACACTGCGGCGAGCCCATACAGGTGGAAGGCTACATCCTCGCCCCTGGGGATGTACTGGAACTGAGAATGCTCCATTCCTCGGCACAGCCCCTAGGTGGCAGCCTGGAAATACTCAGCGATGGCACTGCCTCGCTGGCCCTCATTGGTTCAGCCAAGCTCAGCGGCCTCACTCTGAGTCAAGCAGAGAGGTGGTTAACCCAACTCTATAAACAGGTGCTATTGCGGCCCGAGCTCACGCTGCGAATTGTTCGGATAAGCCCGTGCTTGCGTCGGGGTTAGGAGAGATTCCGAATCCAAGCAGGGTCATTGGCGCCAAGCGGGAGATGGTGCGAAAGACAATGACTCACTATGAACTAACCGAGCCTTTCCTTCGTGATATCAACGATTGAGAAGCCCGGCAGCATCACCCCATGAAGCGCGGATCTGCGCCAGGTGGCTTTTCACCTCAGCCTCAGAACGCCGAGCATAGGCGCAGAGGTCAAGCCTATCAAGCTCAACTTCGTTGAATTTCCACGCATCAACAGCCAGTATCAGGACAATCTCTGTTCTACCGGAACACCTTCCTGACCGCTCGAATCTTCACGCCATCAGCGGATGATGAGCCGAAGATTGACGATGGCAACCCTTTCGCCGAGACAATCACCATGACTGTGAGCTTGGCGGTCCGAGCTCTGGGGTACGTCCCTCTGCGGGAAAGCAACCACCCTCTGATGGACATCACTCGAATCGCAAAGGGGCCTAAGCACTGGTGCACCGAGGAGCGACGCTCAGATCATTCTCATCCGCCTCAATAGCACTATGTAGCGCCAAACCCCCGCCATCGCCTACAACCAATGGGTGTGGTGTCCACTACCTTCAACTCAATTTTGCGTGAGGGTGACACCATGGTAAAGAATCGAAACCCCTCAGACAACGCGGTGGACACCCGGAACTAGGCAAGCCTGCCCAGAGGGCAGTTCATGGTGATCCATTCTTCTAATGACAACATCAACCCACGGTTCTGACAAGCGCTCATCTAGCGTCTCCTACCTAGGGTTGTCTGTAACGCAGAGGTCATGATGCAAAGCAATGCGATGGCCACTTTGCGGGTCATCTGTGTCACTACGCTCTTCCCGTTGGTCTGGATCACCCTGGCCATGATCAATGGCAGTGAGCGCCATGGGGTGAGCCAATTGGTTGACGTTCCCGCTAGGCCATTACCCGCAAAGCGCAAGCTCGTTGCAGATCATGCTGCGGCTATTCACGATTCGGTGCTGTCAGCACTGCTGCTGAATTCGTCCAGCTCCTCTCTCCCCAAGGAGCCAGCGTCGAATCGAAAGGAGGGCCCTTTCCTTCAGTCATCAAGCCCGAAAGAAGGCCTTGGACATAATCCATCCTCAAGCCCAGCGGCCGTGCCATCTGAACGAAGCGACAACGTCCTGGTTGCGTCTTCAAGAGCAAGGGAAGAAGGGCTCCGTGAACAGATTGGAGTTCCCCGGCCGGGCGTATCGATCGGATTCAGCAAGGCTGATCTGCTGGGCGGTCCGCTCACCCTCGCCTCCTCACGCGAAGTCGTGATGCCGGTTCTTGCTAGGGCTCAACGTGCACACTGGGCAAGCAGCGGTGATCCACTAGCGCCGCTGCCCGCCGAGTGGCGCACTCCCATGCGCCAGGCGGTAAACCAGCTCGTTTCTACCAGCAAACAGAAACTCACCGAACTCACTGCACAAGTTGTTCATCTTCCCTCAACCAGAGTTACCCTGATAGAACAGGTGCCTGTGGTAATCCACCACGACGGTACTGCCACTTTGCTGCGTGCGCCCCACAGTCGTGCAGCAATCAAAGACATTGAAGACTGGGCTGCACAACAGCCTGTACCGAATCAAGGCGCTCTATCCATCGCATTGGTAACCATCCACCCGTTGCTGCAATCGCTGCCATCCCCACCAAAGGCAGTGAATTCCCGGATTGATTCAAGGCTGCCACCTCCAGTCTCAGCGACCCAGGCCAGCTCTGTCAGGCCGCTCCAAGGGACTAGCTTTCCCATACCACCGCCCCTCCCAACAGAGGGCCAACGGCTGGCAAAATGAATTGGGGCACGCCACGTGGCCATGGGAAGCCGCTGCCTACAAGCTCCCAGCAGCGCCTTTTCACTCCATCACGCAGTTTCCAACCCCACGCCAGAACTCGACCCATTCGCCACGTCATCAACGGGGAAAAGGTTGGCAGCCTGCTTGTGCTTTCTTAGCGGTGATCCCTCACGAGGTTGTTCATTCCTGCGGCCAAACAACACGCTGTTGGGGGATGGATTCACCTGGATGTGGTCTGCTCGAAATCACCAAACCCGAGCTAACTGTTGCCCATGAGCCCCACCCATCCATCCCTGCTATCCCAGGACCCTTGCTTCGCAGTCGGACTGGCTTTCCAGAGTTTCAACCAATCAATGATCCACAGGACATCATTTTCCGCAGATGTCCACAAGGGCGGAACGAGCGCCGTCCGCAGATTCAGAAACCACTGCAGTTCCCGGTGCCAGGCGAATGGCTCCTCAACCGCCTGTTCCGCGGTAATGAAACGCCCAAGCAAGGCCGAGGCGAAGCGAGGCCGTGGGGCAAGACTTGATCAAGGCAGTGGAACAGCCAGGGGAACGGCCAATGTGGCGCCGCCCTGCCCCCGGGATCGCCTGTCGCAGGGCGATGCAGAGGTCGTCCTCGGGGCCAGATGACGCTGCTGCGCGGCGTCGACGGCTGCCGGGCCGGCTGGTTGTGCGTGGAGCTGGGGCAGCAAGAACGGCTGGTGCGGGTGCGGCTCTGCCGCAGCGCCGTCGAGCTGTTCAAGGGGGCTGAACCAGCCATCACCGCCATCGATATGCCGATCGGACTGGGCGACAACGGGCCACGTCCCTGCGACCGGGCGGCACGGCGCTTCCTGCGCCAGCGGGGTAGCAGTGTGTTTCCTGCACCGGTGCGGGCCGTGCTCGCGGCCACCACCTACGTACAGGCCTGTGAACTCTCGCTGGCCGCGCAGGGGCGCAAGCTCAGCAAGCAGAGCTTTTTCCTGCTGCCGAAGATCCGCGAGCTCGATGGGGTGTTGCGGGCGAATGCGCAGCTGGCCGCTGCCACGGTGGAGGCGCACCCTGAGGTGTGCTTCGCTCGCTGGAACGGCGACACGCCGATGCTCCATGCCAAGAAGACGGCTGCCGGCCGCGCCGAGCGGCTCGCCCTGGTGGAGGGTTGCTTCCCTGGCACCGTCAGCCGCGTGCGGAGCCGATTTCTGAAGCGGGAGGTGGCCGACGACGACATCCTTGATGCCCTAGCCACTCTGCACACCGCCAGCCGTCTCGCCGACGGGTCAGCCGTGGCCTTTGGTGACGCTGACGTCAGAGACAGTGCCGGCCTGCCGATGCGGATCTGGGGATGAGCCAGGCCCAGAGCCACATACCCACCCCGCAGACCTGCGCCTAACCCCATCCACCTCTCCCTGCTTCCTGCCAAAAAAAAGCCCCCGCAATCTGCGGGGGCTGCTGATCGATCGGTGTTCTTCAACCTGTC
>NZ_NQKX01000011.1 GCF_002252635.1 Synechococcus sp. MW101C3 | reverse complement strand
GCTCAGCCGGCTGGCGCTGGCGCCGGGCCCGGCGGCGCAGCGCCGTGCGGCGCTGGAAGGGCTGGCGGTGGGCCTGTCCAGCTGGCCGCTGCCGGCGCTGCGCCGCACGCTCGCGCAGCTGGCGGCCGATCTCGACCCCCAGCTGGCCGCCGACGCCATCGACCTGCTGGCCCGCCTGCCCCGAGGGCGGGCGCTGCTGCTGGGCCTGGCGGCAGACCGGCTCGATCCGGCCGTGGCGGCGCGGCGGCAACGGCGCCTGCACGCCCTGCCGCCCAGCCCCCTGCTGCTGCTGGTGCACGGCCGCAGCGGCGGTCTGATCCCGGACGACCTGTTGGCCCTGCGCGACACGCTGGAGCAACAGCGCGGCGCCAGCGTGCGGCTGCTGGCGCTGACCGCAGCGGAGGGGTCGCCCCATGCACCCCTGCCGCCGCGGCCGGAGGGACCGGAGGGCGCCACGCTGGTGCCCCTGTTCCTGGTGCCAGGCGGCCATGTGCGGCACGACCTGCCGGCGATCGCCGCCCGCTGGCGTCAGGCCGGTCCGCTGCACCGGCTGCCGTTTCTGGGGGCCTGGCGCTGCTGGCAGCAGGCCCTGGCGCAGGAAGTGCAGGAGCTGGGACACGGGGCGGCCGCAGCGCCGCTGCTGCTGCACCACCCCCTGGACGGGGCGCTGGGCCGGCGCTACCTGCAGCACCTGAGCAGGATCACCGGTGCCGGTTGCAGGCCCGCTTCATACAGTGCGCCAGATCCACAGGAGCTCCAACTGGCGATCCGCAGCCCTGTCCTTGCTCTGGCGCTGGCCGCCAACCGCCTCACGGACAGCCTGCCGCTGGAGCTCGGCCCCCCCTTGCTGCAACGGCCGCGCCTGCAGCGTGTGCTGCTGGAGCAGCTCGCGGCGCTGCCATGACAGCCACGCCCCTGCCGGACGACGTTTCCCCTTCCAGCGGCGTGTCTGCCAGCGGCAAGGTTTATCTGGTGGGGGCAGGGCCGGGCGATCCCGAGCTGCTCACGCTCAAGGCCCACCGGCTGCTCAGCCAGTGCGATGCCCTCGTCTACGACTCGCTGGTGCCCAAGGCCCTGCTCGATCTGCCGCCGGCCGGCTGTGAGCGCCATTTCGTGGGCAAGCGGCGCGGGCACCATTCGGTGCCACAGCCGAGCACCAATGCCGTGCTGGTGGAGCTGGCCCGGCGGCATCGGCTGGTGGTGCGCCTGAAAGGAGGCGATCCGTTCCTGTTCGGCCGGGGCGGTGAGGAAGCGGCGCACCTGGCCCGCCATGGCGTGGCTGTGGAAGTGGTGCCGGGGGTCACCGCCGGCATCGCGGCGCCGGCCTATGCGGGCATTCCGGTCACCCATCGGCGCGCCGGCTCGAGCGTCACCTTCGTGACGGGGCACGAGGAGATCGACAAAGGGCGCCCCGGCGTGGACTGGCGCGGCCTGGCCCGCTGCAGCGACGGCCTGGTGATCTACATGGGCCTGCACAACCTGCCACGCATCTGCGAGGAACTGATGGCGGGCGGCCTGGCGTCCACCACCCCCGCCGCCGTGATCCAGCAGGGCACCGTGAGCGGCCAGCGCCAGCTGATCGCCGACCTCGGCAGCCTGGCAGCGCGGGTGACGGCGGAGGGGTTCCAGTCGCCGTCGATCGTGGTGGTGGGCCAGGTGGTGGAGGAGCGGGTGGCGGGCTGCGCACCAGCACCGGCCGCCGTGGACATGCCGATCCCCTTCTGAACGCGGGAGTACAGCACGGCGGTACACCCGGCTGGCCTTCGGCGCTCAGTCGAGCTGGAGCACGCCGCGGGTGCGCTCGCGCCGCTGGCGGTCCTGGGCCTCGAACGCCTCCATGCAGCCATCGGTGGGCGGGACCAGGCAGCTCACGTAGCTGGAGGCATCGATCAAGGCGGCGCGCAGTGCCTTGGCGGCCGGCAACAGGCTCACGCCCTGGGAGCTGGCCTTTCTGGGCGGCGTTGGGCCCCTTGCGCACGATGCCGAGCTCGCTGAGCTTCTGCTCGGAGAGCACCTCCTTGAGGTTGGCGCGCTCCACCACCAGGTCTGCTGGGTGACCGTGTTCTTGAAGGCCGGCACCGACACGGTGGGGCGGCTGGTGGGGCGGCTGGTGGGGCGGGGGGCCGTGCGCTGGCTCTGGGCCAGGGCCGAGGCGGGCAGCAGCGGCGTCAGCAGGCAGGGGGCAGCGGCGGCGCTTGCAACGGTTGAAGCTCTGTGGCGCATTCAACCAACCGGAACGGTTTCCGGTCCCAAAACGTCATTCCGTAGTGGTTGAAACGTTCAACTGAGTGTGATGATCGTTTAGGTAGACCACCGTCTGACGCCGGTTCCGCCCGGTGTGGCCCCAATGACCACAACCGCTCTGCCACAGGGCCCGCATCGCTCGCCCCGGCCGGCGCCGATGTTTGAGCTGATCCCCTACGAGAAGTTTCGCGATACCCCGGCGGTCCGCTTCTTCGATATCACCGTGCCCACCTCGAATGCGAGGGATCTGGTGGTGCACACCGGGCCGGCCGTGAGCCCCCCCGACGACCCCGCCACCGGGGCGTGGCAGTTCTATCTGCATCCCCATCAGGAAGACAACCTGCTGGCCATGCACGGCGGCCGCACCTTCTTCCTGGTGAACCTGGGCTGGAACTACCCGTTCCACATCGTTCGGCTCGACACCGGCGGCGACATCCTGCGCATTCCGCCCGGCACCTTCCACCGCTCGGTGTCCGACCCGGATGGCTCGCTGGTGCTGAACCAGGCGGTGCGCGAGGAAGGGGCGTCGCTGGTGCGTGAATTCCGCGTCTACAACAGCCACAACATTCCCCAGCTCTACGCCGTCACCAGCCAGACAGCACCGCTGCCGAAGCTGCACGGCGTCACTTGGTGAGACATGGCCTCCAGGGGCTGGCGCAGGTGAGCAGCAAGCAGCGGGTGGTGCGGTGAGCCGACCCACAGCAAGGCATCGAGCTTTGTAACGTTTTATAAAAACGCTGTGGCTTCTCCCCTCTCCCTCGATCGCGAGTTCACCGTGGCGATGCACTCGCGCACCATCGACGACTGCGACGACATCGAAGCCCTGCGCGCCATCGCCAAGACCCTGCTGGAGGCCTGGCAGTTGCAGGCCATGTTCAGCGAGGACTACGGCGCCCAACTGCTCCGCGTCCATGCCCCCTGAGGCGAGCAGCCCGCAGCCGCAGCTGGCCATCGTCGGCGCGGGGCTGGCCGGATGTGCCCTCGCCGCCCAGCTGACGCAGCTGGGCTGGCCGGCACCGATCACCCTCTGGGAAGCCGGGCGTGGGCCCGGCGGTCGCGCCAGCACCCGCCGCTCCCGCCACGATCCGCAGCGGCGGGCCGACCACGGTGCTCCACTGCTCACCATCACCACCGATCCGCCGCCGGCGCTGCTGGCGCCACTGCTGGCGGGTGGCTGGATCGAACCCTGGCCTGAACCCTGCGCCCGCCTTGATGCCAGCGGCGCCCTGCAGCCGATCGGGCCGGAGCCGTTGCTGCAGGGCAGCCTCTACCGCGGCCGCGGTGGCATGGAGCAGGTGTGTGCCGGGTTGCTGGCCCTGGCCGGCGCCGGCTGCACGCTGCACAGCTCCCGCCTGATCCAGCGGCTGGAACCACGGGCAGGCGGCGGCTGGCGCCTGCTCGGCGGCGATGGCGAACACCTGGCAGACGCCGACTGGCTCGTGCTGAGCGGCACCCTGCTGGTGCATCCGCGCGGGCGGGCCCTGCTGGGCGCTGCACCCGCACCGCTGGCGGCGCTGGCGGCCGGCGACCCGCAGCTGGCGGCGGCGCTGCGCGTGATCGCCACCCTGGGCGCGGAGCCTTGCAGCAACCTGATCTGGCAGCTGGAGGGGGCGGCGGCGGAACCCTGGCTGGCCCTGCCGTTTCGCCTGCTGGAGTTCGATGCCGGCGCCCAGCACCGCTGGGGACTGCGGCGCGTGTCGATCCAGCCCGGTGCGCAGGGCCGCTGCGCGGTGGTGGCCCACTCCAGCGCCGCGCTCGCCGCCGACCATCTGCAGACGGTGGGCTCGGGCTCCGCCGCTGTGCAGCTGCCGGGGGTGAAGCTCGACCCGGAGCGCGAGCAGGCCCTGATCGCGCAACTCACGGCCGCCGTGCAGGCCGCGCTAGCCGCCTGGCTCCCTGAGGCGACCGGCCAGCCGCCGGCGGGAGAGCGGCAGCTGATGCGCTGGAGCGCCGCTTTTCCCCGCGGCGAGGGGTTGCCCGCCGACCTCAGCCTCTGCGCCCGCAGCCGCCTGGCGTTCTGCGGTGACTACCTGGCCGGGCCCGGATTCGGCCGCGCCGAAGGGGCGTGGCGCAGCGGCGAACACCTGGCCGAGCGCCTGATGGGGCTGCTGAGCCCCCCTGGCACGCCAGCAGTGGGCGCGGCTTCGGGCTGTCTGGCTGCAGAAGCGCATGAGGCTTCTACTGCGGCCACCGGTGAGGCTTCAGCTACGGCCACGGCTGGGGGTAGGCGTTCGTCTTCAGCGTGGAACGCGCGTCCCGACACGGCGGCCCGAGGGAGGCAAGACAATGGCTGAGCCCCGCCTGCCGCCCATGCCCCCGATGTGCCGGCCGCAGGCTCTGGCGCAGCAACTGAAGCGCCAGGCAGGGCCACTGCCGCGCCAAGCCGGGCGCTCGGCCGGCCACTGGTTCGCCACGGCCGGGCGCGCCGCAGCGGCGATGGTTGCTGTGCTGGCTCTGGTGCTGCTGCCGCTCCTGCAGACCCCCGCCCCGGCGCTGGCGGCGAGCCCCGAGGCTTACCGCTGCGATGGCGATCCCTTGCTGGCCCTGGCCGACAACGGCGCCGTTGATGCCATCGGCATTCCCAACACGGCGGCGGGCACGGTGCCGGGCGCGTTCGTGGTGCTGCGGTGGCGCGGGGTGACGCTGCAGCTGCCGCGCACCAACAACGCCGGCGCCCCCAGCTACACCGACGGCAAGTGGTGGTGGAGCCTGGAGGATCCGGCGGCGCCGCGCTTCCAGCAGCGGCAGGGGGGCGTGATCAGCTACGCCTGCGAGCGCGCCGCTTGAGCAGCAGCGCCCTGCCCGCCTGGCGCGTGTTGCTGCGCGGTGCACGGGAGCGGGAGGGTCGCTCGCCGGCAGCGCGCTGGCTGCAGCTGGCCAGCGTGGGCGCCGATGGCACGCCACGGGTGCGCACGCTGGTGTTCCGCGGCTGGGCAGATGCGGTGCGGCTCGATCTGCTCAGCGACGGGCGCAGCGCCAAAGCCGAGGAGCTGGCGACCCAGCCGGCGGTGGAACTCTGCTGGCTGCTGCCGAAGGCCCGCAGCCAGTTCCGCCTGCGCGGGCGCCTGGAGCTGCCGGTCGGCGCAGACCTGCTGGCGGCGCGCGAGCGGCACTGGCGCCAGCTGAGCCCGGCGGGGCGGGCGTTGTGGGGCTGGCCGCCGCCGGGGCAGGCACTCGATCCGCAGGCGGCGTTTCCGAGCGAACTGGCCGACGGCACGCCCTTGCCGCCCCACTTTCTGCTGCTGCGCATTGCGGTGCAGCAGGTGGAGTTGCTGGAGCTCAGCGGCACACCGCACCGCCGTCAGCGCTGGCGGGAAGCCACCGGCTGGCAGTGCGAGGCGCTCAATCCCTGAGCCGCCTGTGCCGCCAGAACACGCTCAATCCGGGAGCGCTTCCCCCTCCAGAAAGGGCTCGAGAAACTGGAGCGGCCGGTGCATGGTGGCCGAGAAGCCCAGCAGCCCCGGATCGCGGTGCACGGCGAGCAGACGGTCGTCGGCGTCGATCAGGAAGGTGCCGCCGCGCTGGGTGAGGAAGTCGTCGCGGGGCACATAGGTGCGCCAATGGCCCAGCACTTCGATCATGTTGCGCAACCGGGTGGTGGCCAGCTCGAAGGGCCGCAGCGGCGTGCGGCGATCGCCGGTGTAGCCACGCAGCACTTCCGCCAGCGTGCCCGGCGAGCTGATCCCGGCGCACATCAGCAGCAGGCCTGGCCAGGGGCCGGCGCTGGCCCCCAGACCCTCCGCCAGGTCAAGGGCGCGGTGCAGCCTGGGCTCGGAATCCACCAGCAGCCGCTCCGGGGGGAAGCCGGTGAACGCGCAGAAGCGCTCACGCCCGGGGCCATGGCTGATACCGATGGCCAGCACCTCGATGCCGGCGGACTGCAGCCGGGGCAGGGCAGGCACCAGCGCCTGGGCGTACTCGAGGCTGTCGAAATCACCGAGCTGGGGCCACAGCAGCACTAGGCGACGACGGCCCGGCCCCATGGCGGGCAGGCCAGCCAGGCGCTCCAGCAGCGCGGCAGGGGCGCGGCAGCCGACGGCCACTCCTGCGGCGGGAGCTGGGGCCGCTTCAGGGGCGGGGGCAGCGGTCATGGCGGGGGAGAAGGAGAAGGGAGCGGACTCAGCCCTGGCGATGGCGCCGGCGGCCGAGCGGTTCGATCCACTCCTGGCGGATCAGGTCGTTGTGCAGCTTGGCGGAGGAGAGGCGGCAGCCCAGCTGGATTTCGCCGTCGTCCAGCAGGCGACCGAGACGCAGCGCCGTGGCCTCCTCGACCCGCGAAAAGCCCTGCTGACGGGCCACGACCCAATCGAGCTCCGACGGGGTGATCACCCCGGTGGCGAGGGTTTCGATGAAGAGTTCGCCGACGGTCATGAACCGATGTTGCGGAATGTAAACATCCTGTCGCGAGACGCGGGCCGGCGCGGGCCCGGCCGAGAGCCGCACACGGCCAGACCGAGTCAGCCGCAGGGCCAGCCGCTGCCTTGCCTCCAGCGCTCCTGTGCGGCGCCACTTCCGTGCACCAATCGCTCAGGCGCACGGCGCCCTCCTGCGGCCCAACGGCTCCAAGTCCGCACCCGCGTCATCGCCGCAGCCGCTCGGCCCCGACCCCACCCCCCGACCTCGACCCCGCCCACAAGCCGGTCTCCTCACACTTCTTCACCTGTCGCGCCATCGTGTGTAAAGAAATGAAAAGTCCATGACCACCCTCACCCTGCTGGAAGTGTTCCTCGGTTTCCTCACCGCGGCCGTTGCCCTATGGGCCGCCGGTCTGGCCGGCCCTTCCCAGGGACAGCTCTGAGCCGGCGCTGCCAGCTCCGCCTTTCTCAGAATTCCCGCCCCCCGTCCCTTTCCCCCTTCTTCCCCCCTCACCACCGCTCCGGCTGCACCCATGACCTCCTTTCTGTCCCGCTACGTGCTGCGGGAAGGCTTCCTCGCCAACACCGGCCTGCTGATCCTGCGCCTGGCCATCGGCGCGATGATGATCCACCACGGCCAGGAGAAGCTGGCAGATCCGCAGACCTTCGCCACCAATTACGTGGTGCCGTTGCACCTGCCCTTCCCGGTGTTCTTCGCCGAAGTGGCGGGCTTCTCGGAAATCCTCGGCTCCTGGTGCGTGATCCTGGGTTTCTTCACACCGATCGGTGCGCTGGCCCTGGCCGGAACGATGGGCGTGGCGGCTTACCACCACATCCTCACCAGCGGCTTCAACATCTACGTGCTGGAACTGGTGGTGCTGTACCTGGGCGGCAGCCTGGCGATCCTGCTGAACGGCCCGGGCCGCTTCTCCTTTGATGCCGGCATCCTCAGCGGCCTGCTCGGCGCCCGCCAGCCCCAGACCGCCGCAGCCGCCGGCAGCGCGGCCATGTCCAGCAGCGTGCCCCTCAACCGCGCAGCCACCGCTGCTCCGACCTCCCTCTGAGAATCGAATCTCCCCGCTGAGCGGACATGCCGATTCCCCCACTACCGGCCCTGGTCACCCTCGTGGCCATGGTCGGCTTTCTTGCCACCGTGATGCTGGTGGGCGCGGCTCGCGTCAAGCACGGCGTCAAACCGCCCTCGGTGGTGGGTCCCGAACCGTTTGAGCGGGCGCTGCGGGTGCAGCAGAACACTCTGGAACAGCTGATGGTCTTCCTGCCCTGCTTCTGGCTGGCGGTGGCGTTCAGCAGTGAGCCGGTGGCCACAGCGCTGGGCTTCGTCTGGGTGGGCGGCCGCGTGGCCTTCGCCGTCGGCTACCTCCAGGCGGCCGAGAAACGGGCCGCCGGTTTCGCGATCAGCTTCACCAGCAGCATCGTGCTGCTGGTCATGGCCCTGGTGGGTGTGCTCGCCAGGCTGGGCTGAACCCCGTCAGGGTGGCGCCGCGCAGGCCTTGGCATTCCAGGAGGAACAGTTCAGGTCAGGAGGAACGGTTCGGGCCTTCTGCTTCGAGGCTGCTCCTCAGCTACTGCTGGTGCTGCTTGTGCTGCACCTCAGTTGTTGCTTCCCAGTCCTCGCTCTTCAGCTCCTGCTTGTCTTCGTTGCTGGCGAGTGTGTGCTGGTCATCCCACGCATGACCTGGCCCATGATCCTCACCCGCACCCAGCGCGGCAGGGGGACCAGGGCGTAGGTCAACAGCTTGGAGAGGGCGCCGGGCAGCACGGTGCCTTGACGCCCGAGGGCCTCAAGGATCGGCTGGGCGATCGCTTCGGGGTCGAGAGCATGGCCAAGGCGCAGGCCGGCCCGGCTCGCGAAACCGCTGTGGGTGGGCCCCGGCGCAGCCGCCAGCACATCCACGCCGCAGGCGCTGAGCTCCACCTGCAGCGCTTCCGCCAGGGCCTGCACGTAGGCCTTGGTGGCGGCGTAATGGGCGGCGTAGGGCATCCCCTGAAAGCCCACGATCGAGCTGAGCAACACCAGACCACCCCGGCCCCGGGCGCGAAAGCGGCGCCCGAAATGGAAACAGGCCTGCATCAGCGCTCGGCCGTTCACCATCAGCAGCTCGGTTTCGCTGGTGAGGTCGGCATCGAGAAAGGGGCCCGAGCTGCCGAAACCCGCGGCGGCCACCACCAGACCCACCTCCAGCGGATCCGTGGCGGCACGAAGCACAGCGAGCTGGTCGTCCCGCGCCAGATCCAGATCCAGCACGCGCACCTGCACGCCGTGCCGGGCAGCGAGCTGGGCGGCAAGGCCATCGAGCGCAGGGCGGCTGCGGGCCACCAGCACCAGGTTCAGCCCCGTCTCCGCCAGGCGGCAGGCCAGGGCACGGCCGATGCCGGAAGAGGCCCCGGTCACCACGGCCCAGGGTCCGTAGCGGCTGAGGAAATGCTGCTGACGGCGGGTACGGGCGGCTGTCATTGCTGGGTAGCGACTGGAACGACTGGGGAACGGATGGAGCGCGGCTGGTGTACAGGCGGGGAGTGGATTGGAGCGCGGCGGGGATAGGCAGCGGCAGGCGAGCGGCAGTTCCAGGTGTTAGCCATGACGTGCGTCATGCCATTGAGCAAAAAAGAGAGGGGACAGATCCGGCAGGGGCGTGGCCCAGCTCAGCCACCTCCGGCTCCGGGGCCAACAGGGCGGGCCACCGCCTCCAGCAGGCGCCTGGCCAGAACGGGATCGTCGACCAGGCGCGCCAGCAGCACCGCTCCCACCATGGCCGACGCCAGCTGCAGCGCTGCATCACTGGGAGTGGCATCGCCGGGCTCGTCCCCGCAGGGCGCCTTGGCGGGTGGGCGGGCGGGCAACTTGCGCTCGATCGCCGCGAGCAACCCATGGGCCGCAGCGGCAAAGGCGGCGCGCACGGACGCCGGCTGGCGACCCCCCTCACCCCCAAGCGCCGCAATCACGCAGCCCCGCTCCGGGTGAGCGACGTGCTCGGGCGAGAGGTAGAAGGCAAGGCTCTGCTCCAGCGAAAGCTCCTCAGCCAGCGGCCCCTCGGCGCTGGCGGCGGCCGCCGTGCGGATGGCTTCAGCCACCAGGGCATCGCGGCTCTGGAAATGGGAATAGAAGGCGCCATGGGTGAGGCCGGCCTGTTTCATCAGCGCCGGGATGCCGATACCCGAGAGCCCCTGACGGCGTAACTCAGCAGCGGCAGCGCGCAGGATGCGCTCACGCACAGCTTGCTTGTGACCGTCGGCGTATCGCATGATGAGCATCATGCCATGAATCTGTGGGCCTCACCCGCCCCGCAGCGGGTGGCTCAGCTGCAGGCATGAACAACCCCGATGGGAAAGCACAGCTGGGAAGCTGCGGAACAACGTTTGGGCGCTCCCGTCGCAATTCCGTGAGGCTGAACAGAGAGGCACTTCAAGCCGTATCTCGGCGAGCGGCAGTCATTCAGGGGCGCAGCAGGAGATGGATTTGAAGTGTTCACCCCGCATCACCCGGCTTCCCCAGACAGTGTCAGCAGCCTCCTAGGCCTCAACCTCCCAGAGCACCATGCACGCTCGCTTGTGAAGGATCTGTAGTTCGTAGCTGCTGGAACAGGCCGAGGCCGCATAGCCATAGCAGACATGCAGCGGCAGAAGATGCTCTTCCCTGGGATGGCAGTAGCGGGCAAAAGGGGCGTCCTGCCAATGGAGCAGACGCTGGCTGCGCTCCTGTTCAGCGAGCTGGCGGTTGGAACAGGTGTCGAGCAACCAGTTCTCGAAGGCCCCATTCATCGCCTTGGATTCAGCTGTATCGGGCGTGAAGAAGGCCTTCATGTTGTGGAAGGAGAAGCCCGAACCGATCAGCAGCAACCCCGGATCTGCCAGGCCTTGCAGGGCACGGCCCAGGGCCAGATGCTGGGCAGGGTCCAGGCTGCGAAGCAAAGACAGCTGCACGCACGGGATCTCTGCCGCGGGAAACATGATCTTCAGAGGCACGAACAGGCCATGATCCAATCCTCTCGTGGTCGTGAGGCGGGCCTCGATGCCAGCTTCAGCCAGCGCCGCAGCGATGGCGCACGCCAGCGGCGGATCACCCGGGCATGGATACTGAATCTCGTACGACTCGTTTGGAAATCCGCTGTAGTCGTAGAGAAGCGACGGATTCGCGCCGGCAGTCACAGTGGGTTGCTGCTCTTCCCAATGGGCACTCACGACAAGGATGGCGGAAGGCCGCTCGATCGTGGCGGCAATGGTTGTCAGGCAAGCAACCATTTCGGCATGGGCCGCATCACCAAGCAAAGGCAATGGACCACCACCATGGGAGAGAAACAGGGCCCGGAGTCGTTGCACTGATCACTCCTGATGCAAAGCTGCTTGCACAGCTGCCTGGGTGGATGAGCGCCAGTGCCCAAGGCCATGCAAAGCATTGAGCCCAAGGTCATGAAAGGCACTGAGCCCATCACCCAAACCCCAGAACTGTCAGAGCAACTGTAGAGCAGACGCACAGGGGAGAACCACTGCCTGCAGCAAGGAGGCAGCAGCAGCGACGACAGACGTGGCGGCAGCAGCAATGGTCGGGAAGGTAAGGCCGCCCCATCAGCGAAGCCGGTGGTCAGTCTTCCTCGGAGATGTACAGCTCCGTGCCTCGCTGGTAGAAGTTGAAGGTTTTACCCTGGTCTTCGCAATCGGATTGGGTGGCCGCGTAAGCCTTCAGAGGGGTGCGCACGATATTGGTGACGCCGGTGGTGTTGTCGTCGTAGCGCACATTGAGCGCAGGCGATTTATTCTCGCCTGCAAACTTGTAGTTCCAGGTCAATTTCAGCCACTTTCCGGGTGCCACGGTGGCAGACGTCCACTCACCTGAGCTGCCCCAGCGATAAGCGAAGTTCACGGAATAACCGGTTTCGGTGCCGATGCAGGCCAAGGCAAACTTCGTTGACTGAGCGGAGGCGATTGGGGCCTGCGCCACTGTGAACGGAATCACCAGCAAGGGGATGGCCCACCAGCGGCGCGCAGACCTTTGCAAGGAGTGTGGCGCCGAACAAGCCGCCGAAAGAGGCCGCGAAGATTCACCCGGAAGACGGAACGAACGCCGAACCGGCCTAGCAGAACAAAGCAAGTGCAAGGACTTGAGAAACAAAGATTGCAACCCCATGACTACACCCATCATCCGAAGCGCAAACATAACTGAATGAGGCCCACCTGTCTGGCAAGTGTCATCATTGGTAAAGGCCTACTCCGCGCTAACCACATCACGAACAAGCGCGGCAGCAGCTTGCCAGCCACTGCCAGGCAGGGACTGAGCCTGCTCCTGATGGTTCTGCTGATGGGTTGAGGTTTCCATCCTCTGGCCCGTGGATGCAAAACCATGGTGATCGGAGATGGACCGTAGCTGGCACAGGTGAATGAACCACTCGTGCACGTCAGCTCGACACCGGCAGCAAGGGATGACCGAGAAACCAACCGATGCCGTCGGCCACCAGCACCAAGCCAAGCACCACCACCACCGCCGCTGTGAGCTTCGGCAGCACCGACAGACTGAGCGAGGCCAACGACTGAAAGATCCTGCCGGCCCGCTGGGGAAAGAGGAAACGCAGCCCGATCAGGCTGAGCAGAGGCAGCACAAAGATGAGGTTGTAAACGAGGAGATAAGCGACTCCCGCCAGCCCCTGTGGGTCATATTGCACGATCCGCTCCACAGCCGCGAGGTAGGGCACGGCGCCCGGAAGGCCCACCAACACCAAGCTGCCCCCGAGCACCGCCATGGCGGCCGGTGAATTGCCGGTTGCTGGGGCCTCCTGTGGTTTGGCGGTGGTTGATCGCTGCATGAGCCAGGGGGAGGCCAGCAGCAACAGTCCCACCAGGATCTGAATCACCAACTCCAGTGCCTGGGGTTGATTCCAGAGACGTGCAAGACCTGCACCGAAGTGCGCTGTGAAGGCTTCTGCTCCTAACAACAACAAAAGGCCAAAGCACACATACACCACATAAACCCCCGCCACAAACGAACCCGCAAGGGCCACGGGACGACGGCTACCAAGCGCCACCGTCATCGGCACCAGAGCCAGGGGAACCATCGACAGACTGTCAACCAGGCCGATCGCCACCAAAACAAGAAGCAGGCCCACGCTCGCACCGATCCAGCCGGGAGCTGGATTGTATGGGAGGAAAGTGAAAAGCCAGCAGGCTTTTGTTGGACGACTGAATCCTGAGCAGGAGGTGATGCTGGAGCGCTGAGATCACCATGGTCATGGTGTGGGGGAGATGGACCAAAGATAATCAGCCAGATGGTCGCTGACGATCAATTAGCAGCAGAGCCGATGTGTTCGATCCCGTGGTTCTCGCTGACAAGTGTGCAGGTATCCTCCCGATCGGACCGACCGTCGTGGAGCCTTCACAAGACCTGGGCTCAGCTCTGTGAAAAAACACCTGACCACAACGCGCCGCAACTCCGCGAAGCAATTTGAAGATCGATGATCAATTCAATGATCCAAGGAAAAGACCAACGATGCCACAAGACCAAAAGCCAGAAATTGGTCCCATCGCTTGAAGACGAAACATCATAATGGCTCTGTAATCGGCGCCTGCCTCGTACCTTGAGGTTGCTTTTCAAAGACGACCACACTGTCGTAGATCGAGATGCAGTCTGTGGTGCGGGTGAACGAGGAAATCGGCAAGGCACCCCGCGTATGCACGGCATTGATCTCATCAATCTTTCCCTTCGCGAACTCTATAAAGCTCCCCGATCTTCCAATTCCACCTTCATACTCATCCCAATAGCAAGTATGCGTATCTTCCACCATGTACACGCCTCTGGGATGAATGCGTTCATAAAGCAATTCAAACGAAGAGACCATGTGGCTCATCCGATGGCTGCCATCATCCAAGACAATATCGATTCGTGGATAGCGACTGAGGATCCGCTCGATCACCGCAGGATCATCCTGGCTACCAATGAAGATCTCAACACCTTCGCCCTCATGCTGCTTGCATTCTGGATTGATGTCAAGACCAAGAACCTGTGCGCCGGGACCGAAATACTCCTTCCACATAGCTAAAGAACCGCCACCAAAAACCCCGATCTCAAGGATCACCGGAGCGGCGTTGCGGAATCTTGAGAAATGTCGCTCATAGATATCAAAGTAATGAATCCATTTATGCATGAGCTTGGAAGAGTTTTCCAAGAAGTAGCGATGCAGGAATCCGCCGCAATCAACTGAGGCCACAACGAGATCAACTGATAGTGTTCAATCTTAGACTCTCTCCAGACGTTTGCCATCACAGCCAAGAGGGATCTGGGCGCTCCCACTGCCTTCTGCCACTCACGACAGCCAAACGCCATTGCCATCAACATCCTGCCTACATGGCCATCAAGGAAGAGCAGAACATCCATCTGCCACCCATTCGGCAGATGGGTGTCAATCAATACAGGAACTGACGACGACCTTATCCATGACCAGCGTCCAAGGTCTCAGGTCCTCGAACAGTCAACCGCTCAGATCGTCAGGCATTCAACCCCACAGCCCGGAACGCACCAACGTCGTATCAAAACCCACCCCTAATAGCTGTAATTCGCCTCAAACAACGGCGCACCATCGGAGGGTTCTGAGCCGGGCGCATAGAGGCCCTGAGACGCCAGGCCATTGGCCCGGGCACGCGCCAACAGCGCCTGCTGGCCGGAGGCCAGATCGTGGCCAGCCCAGTGCTTCAGGCACGACTGCTGCAGCGCACGGCCGTAGGAAAAGCCCAGGTGCCACGGCGCTGGCGTGGTGGCTTGATTGATGCCGTTGAGATACACACTCGCCTCCTCTTCGCTCAGGCCACCGGAGAGGAACAGCACAGCCGGCACACTCACCGGCACCGTGCGCTCCAGCGTGCGCAAGGTGTACTCAGCCACCAGGTCGGGGCTGGGCGGGGTGGCGCAGGCCATGCCCGGCAGGGTGAGCGACGGCTTGAGCAGGCTGCCCTCCAGGAACACACCGCAGTGGCTGAGGGCGCTGTACACCGTGCGCAGCACCCACTCCTGCACGGCGGCAGTGGTTTCGATGTCGTGGTCTCCATCCATCAGGATTTCCGGCTCCACGATCGGCACCAGCCCCGCCTCCTGCACCGTGCGCGCATAGCGGGCCAGGCCCCAGGCGTTCTCGCGCACGCACAGATCCGAGGGGGATCCCTCGGCGGAAATCTTCAGCACCGCCCGCCACTTGGCGAAACGGGCGCCGCGCGCATAGGCGTGCGTTGCCCGCTCCTGCAGTCCCTTCAGGCCGGTGCACCAGCTCTCTCCCTCCAGTCCGCCCGCCAGCGGCTCCAGACCCTGGTCCACCTTGATGCCGGGAACGATGCCGCTGCTGCGGAACAAGTCCACGAGCGGCGCACCTGGTTCGCCCAGCGCATTCACGCTGTCTTGAAACAAGGTTTCCTCAAACAGGATCACGCCGCTGATGTGCTCGTTGAGCTCAGGTGTGGTGGCCAGCAGGCTGCGGTAAGCGCGGCGGTTCGCCTCGGTGTTGTCCACACCGATGGCCTCGAAGCGTTTGCCGATCGTGCCGGTGGATTCATCGGCGGCCAGCAGTCCCTTGCCCCGGGCCGCCAGCGTGCAGGCTGTGCTGGCCAGTTCATCGCGAAAGCTCTCGAGGCTCATCGATTCCGGTGCGGGAAACAAACAGCAGAACCGATCGGCTCCGACCTCTCCTTAAGTGGGGCAGAGGGCGGTGTCAACGGCGCGGTGTGGAATGAATCCAGCTGGAGTCTGCTTCCGGAAAGCCGCACCGCTTGCGCCGCAATGAGCCGACGACAATTGTTTGATGGGGGTCCCGGGGATCGAACCCGGCTTAGGCGGATTATGAGTCCGCTGCATTCACCAGATTGCTAGACCCCCAGCGTGCCGCTCACCACAAGCCGCGGATCGGCCGTGACCACATCGACGGGGGTACTGCGCCATCATCCAGCTGATGCGGTGCCATCGATTCACCGGAACCCTGCAGACTGCCGGTGAACTGGCTGGGCAGGTCAGCTGTGCGAAACGGAATCGGCGAGCTGAGTTCTTCCATCGCCGCGTTGACGGTGTTGTTGATGGCGCTCCCATCCCAGATGATCGCCTGATCAGGAAAGCCCAGTCCCATCACGCGGTTGCCTTCCGGCCCACCCATCGCGATGCCGAGGATATCGGTGGCCTGATGAAGGATGTTCACCCCCGCCGCAAACGGTGAGCGCCAACTGAAGGCGCGCCGCATGAAGAGGGTGTCGGTGGCTTCCACCACGCCGCAGCGGGTGACCTCCACCGGCGCCGCGCGGCCTGGGCCCGAACCGGAGGCACCGGCCTCCACCGTTGTGGTGCAGACCACCGGGTCGGCCAACGCAGGGGCTGTGGTCATGACCGCCAGGCCACCAACCGCCACCAGCCATGCAACGAGACCCGGCCGCATCATGGAAGGCCACGCCAGGGATGCAACGGAGCGGGTGGGAGCCACAGCAGAAGGGGTGGGGCGGGTCATCGGAAGCACCAGAGACGCCCGTGCCCGTTGCAGGCAGGAGCTGGCTATTTGAGCGCAAACTAAGTCAGCAAGCCGGAAAGTTGCCAGTGTCCGCCGTTCCCGACTCCCTTGCCGCCGCTCCGGCCACCCCGCTGCCCCCCGCTGATCCGGCGGAACGGCGCCGCGCCCTGCTGCCGCTGCTGGCCGACCGCGCCTATCGCCATGGCCGTTTCACCCTGGCCTCCGGGCGCAGCAGCGACCATTACGTGAACTGCAAACCGGTGAGCCTCAGCGGTTACGGGCTGGCCCTGCTGGCGGAGCTGATGCTGGAGCAGGTGGAAGACGGCGCGCTGGCCGTCGCCGGGCTCACCCTCGGCGCCGATCCGTTGGTGAGCGGCGTCGCGTTGGCGGCGGCGCTGGTGGGACGGCCGCTGGATGCCTTGATCGTGCGCAAGGAGGCAAAAGGCCACGGCACCGGTGCCTGGCTGGAAGGCCCCCTCCCCGCCGCCGGCAGCACGATCACCGTGCTGGAAGACGTGGTCACCACCGGCGGGTCGTCGCTCAAGGCGGTGCGACAACTGCGGGAGGCCGGCTATGTGGTGCAGCGGGTGGTCACGATCGTGGATCGGCAGGAAGGCGGCCTCGAGGCGATGACCGCAGCCGGGCTGGAACTGCGCAGCCTGTTCCTGCTGGAGGAGATCGCCGCGGCCGCCAGCAACAACGAAGCAGCCGCAAGCAACCACTCCCCAACCACCAGCAACTGATCCCGCCCCGATCCCGGCGGTGATTTGCAAGGGTAAGGGCGCCGGATGCTCCCCCACCGTGACGCCCCATCCCCAGCCCGACCCATGGGCCTGGCAGCCGCCCCGCCCCAGCCGTCTGCAGCAGCCGGCGGTGCTGATCCGCCTGGAAGGGGCCGACACCCTGCGCTTCCTGCACGGCCAGACCAGCCAGGACCTGGAGCGGGCCCGGAGCGGCCAGTGCCTGGCCACCTGCTGCATCAGCCCCACCGGCCGTCTGCGCGCGCTGGCCGAGGTGCTGGTGGATGGCGCAGGCGCCTGGCTGCTGGTGAGCGCCGGTGATGGCGGCGCCGTGCATCAGGCACTCGATCGGGTGCTGTTTCCGGCCGATCAGGTGGTGCTGGGGGCGCCCCAGCCGGTCAGGTTGTTCACGCTGTTTGAGGCTCCCGGCCCCTTGCTGGCGCCCACCGGGCAATGGCAACCCCTCGGCGCGGCCGACGGCGCCGAGGGCTTTCTGCTGCCGGGCGGCCGGATGGTGCTGCCGGCCGAGACGCCGGAGCCAGAGGCGCTCCAGGCGCTGCCGGCCCTCTCTGCCGCCGAGGCCGAGCGCTGGCGGCTGCAGGGCGGCCACCCCGCCGCGCCCGCCGAGATCAACGAGGAGGTGAACCCGTTCGAGCTGGGCCTGGCAGGGCGGGTGAGCCTCTCGAAGGGCTGCTACGTGGGCCAGGAAACCCTGGCCAAGCTGGCCACCTACGACGGCGTCAAGCAGCAACTGCGCCGCTGGGTGTGCACGCCTCCCGCCGGTGGCCCGCTGCCGCTGCCGGGCGGCAGCCTGCACACCCCGGCGGGCGACCGGGCCGGGCGCATCACCTCGTGTCTGGAGCTGCCCGCCACTGCTCAGCAGCCGGCCTGCTGGCTGGGGCTGGCCCTGGTGCGGCGGCAGGCACTGGCGGAGGCGTGCCTGCAGGCCGAGGGCGGGCTGGAACTGGCGCTCTCCATCCCGGAGGCGTTCGTAACCCCGCCGGTGGGCGCCGGCGGCGGGGCGGGCAAGCTCTAAGCCAGTGGTGCCGGCGGGTCCTGGTGCGGGGGCGATTGGTCCTGCTCCAGCAGCCAGCGGGCCACCGCCCAGGTGGCTCGGACGTCGTCGTGGTTGTAGCGGAGGATCCAGCGCAGGTTGTGGTGGCTGCCGCGACCCGCAGCGGTGCCATCGCCGCGCCACTGGCGCCACCACAGCAGGCAGCGGGCCCCATCCACCCCCTTCTGGCTCCAACGGAAGCCGAGCCAGCCAGCCACCCCCTTGAGCCCGTAGCTGCTCACCGGCAGCAACCAGTGGCGCCGCAGGCGCACGTGCAGGTCCACCAACCGCGCCCGCAGCGCCGCCACCTCCCGTTCGCTGGCGCCCTGGCGCTGGGCAAGCCGCACCAGCGCCACCGCCTCGGTTTCGCCGTAGTGGAGCAGGGGCCACCCCGGGCTGCGCGCCAGCGCCCGCCGCAGGCGCTGCCACAGCAAGGCTTCGCCGTGCTCGTGCAGGGCCAGCAGCGGCTGGTAACGGCTGCCGGCGGCGGCGGCCGTGGGCCAGCGGCCATCGGCCTGCCGCTCGATCCGCAGAAAGCCGTGCAGAAAGTCGTCGCGGGCGTCCGGGTCGGATTCGATGTCGTAGACGAGCACGCCGGGGGCCGCGGCCAGCTCCGGCAGCGCCAGCAGAGGCTGGCCGGGGAGAGGCGCGATCCGTTGCGGAGCGCCGTCGCGCTGCACCCGCGCCTGGGCCACCAGCCGCTCAGCCACCTCACGGTGCTGCTCGCCGTGCACCTCCAGCGCATCGGCAAGGGCACCGGGGTCGGCCGCCGCCAGATCCGCCACCCCGCCCACATGGAGATCCAGCAGCAGCTCGCGGCGTTTGCCGCCGATGCCGCTCACTTCGCTGAGGTGGCCCTGCTGGGCCGCCTCCTGGTCGCACAGGCCCCGCCAGGAGCAGAGCACGCACTTTTTGCGGTCGTTGACCAGCGGTGGCGGCTGAGACCGTTGCAGATCGTCCGCCAGTTTCGGCAGGCTGTCGTCGAGCTGGCGCTGCAGTCCAGGGCCCAGCGCCAGGTGTTCCTGCTCCAGCCCGCGGGCGCCGTGGGCCAGCACCAGGCCCTCTCCCACGCTGGCGTCCTGGTGCTCCCCCAGCAGCCGGCCCCAGAGCGTCATCAGCAGGCGGTGTTCCCGCGTGAGCCGCCGGCCGTGGCGCGCCATCACCGGCAGATAGGCATGGGCGCCCCAGCGGCTGCTGCCGCTGGTGCGCAGCAGCAGGGGCGGGTGGGCCTGCAGCGCCAGCCCGCCCGGGCCCTCGCCGGCCAGCCGCAGCCCCACCACGGCGGGCGCGGCGTCGGCGCAACCCGCCTCACCCCGCTGGGGCTTGCGGCCCAGCAACTGCACAAAGCAGCGCTGCTGATCGTCCAGCTGCAGGGTGCGGTGGGCCGTCCAGAGTCGTCGCTCCTGGGGGCCATGGCGGTCGAGCCAGGCGCGGCGACGGCAGCGGACCCAGCTGCGCAGCAACCGGTCGGTGAGCACCCGATCGGGGTGGGCGGAAGGCATGCGGCCAAGCTAAAGGGAACGGTGGCCTGCCCAGAGGCCGGCACGCGCTCTGCCCCGCAGGATGCGTCACGCTGCTACGACCCTGGCACTTCCCCTCCCCCCCATGGCGTCCGCCCCCCTGCCCCTGGAGCCCAGCCCGATCCGGTTCGGCACCGATGGCTGGCGCGGCATCCTTGGCGTCGACATCACGGTGGAGCGGCTGTTGCCGGTGGCAGCCGCCGCCGCCCGCGAGCTGGAGCATTCCGCCCCGCCGGGCCTGCACAGCCGGGAGGTGGTGATCGGCTACGACCGCCGCTTCCTCGCGCCCGAACTGGCCGAGGCGATCGCCGCCGCCGTGCGGGGCGCCGACCTGGAGCCCCTGCTCACCGACACGCCCGTGCCCACCCCCGCCTGCAGCTGGGCGGTGGTGGAGCGCGGCGCCCTGGGCGCCCTGGTGATCACCGCCAGCCACAACCCACCGGAATGGCTCGGGCTCAAGATCAAGGGCCACTTCGGCGGCTCGGTGGAAGGCGACTTCACCGCCCGGGTGGAGAAGCGCCTGGAGGCCGGCGGCATCACCGTGCCGATCGCCGGCGACACCCCCCGCTTCGATGGCTGGGCCGGCTACCTGGCGGGGCTGCGCCGGCTGGTCGACACCGGCGCCCTGCGCCAGGGCCTGGCACGGCTGGGCATGGCGGTGATCGTGGATCCCATGCACGGCTCGGCCGCCGGTGGCCTGCCGGCGCTGCTGGGCCAGCCGCCTGCCGCTGCACCCCACCCGGCTGAAACCGGCGGCATCCAGGAGATCCGCTCGAACCGCGATCCGCTGTTCGGCGGCCATCCCCCCGAACCGCTGGAGCCTTATCTGGGCGAACTGATCGCAGCGGTGCGCGCCAGCACCGCCGCCGGCCAGCCGGCGCTGGGCATCGTGTTCGATGGCGACGGCGACCGCATCGCCGCCATCGACGAGCGGGGCCGCTACTGCAGTACCCAGCTGCTGATGCCACTGCTGATCGATCACCTGGCCCGCGCCCGCGGCCTGCCCGGCGCCGTGGTCAAAACCGTGAGCGGCTCCGACCTGATGCAGCAGGTGGCCGAAGGCCTCGGCCGGCGCGTGATCGAGAAGCCGGTGGGCTTCAAGTACATCGCCGCCGAGATGTTGAGCGGCGATGTGCTGATCGGCGGGGAGGAATCCGGTGGGGTGGGGCTGGGCATGCACCTGCCGGAGCGGGATGCCCTGTTCGTGGCCCTGCTGGTGGTGGAAGCGGTGGTGGAAGGGGGGCTGCCGCTGGGAGAGCGGCTCGATCAGCTGCGCGAGGCCCACGGCGGCGCCGGCACCTATGACCGCCTCGACCTGCGGCTGCGGGACATGGCCACCCGCCAGCGGCTGGAACACCAGCTGGCCGATGCCGCCCCCACGGAGGTGGCCGGAGCGCCTGTGCTGGAGGTGATCCGCACCGATGGCGTCAAGCTGCGGCTCGGCGCCAGCCACTGGCTGATGCTGCGCTTCTCCGGCACCGAACCGCTGCTGCGTCTCTACTGCGAAGGCCCCAGCCCCGAGCGGGTGGCCGCGGTGCTCGCCTGGGCGCGCCAGTACGCGGAGGCGGCATGACCCCCACCACCCCGCCCGGCTCTCCCGCCACCGTGCTGGTGCTGGCCAGCGGCAATGCTGGCAAGCTGCGGGAATTCAACGCCGCCCTCAACGGCGAGGCGGCCCGCGCCGCCGGCCTGCCACCGCTTGATGTGCGCCCCCAGCCCAGTGGCTTCGAGGTGGAGGAAACAGGCGAGAGCTTTGCCGCCAATGCCCGGCTCAAGGCTGAAGCCGTGGCATTGGCCACCGGCTGCTGGGCACTCGCCGACGACTCGGGCCTGAGTGTGGAGGCACTCGGCGGCGCCCCCGGCATCCATTCGGCCCGCTACGCCACCAGCGACAGCGAGCGCATCGCCCGGCTGCTGCGGGAACTGGGCGAACAAGCTGCAGCCCAGGCGCCCACCGCCAACCGCCGCGCCTGCTTCACCGCCGCCCTGGCTCTGGCAGATCCCAGCGGCCACACCGTGCTCACGGTGGAAGGGGTCTGCCCTGGGGAGATCCTCACGGCGCCGCGCGGCAGCGGCGGCTTCGGCTACGACCCGGTGTTCCTGGTGCCGGAGGCCGGCCTCACCTTCGCGGAGATGGACCTCGATCTGAAGCGCCGCCTCGGCCACCGCGGCCGGGCCCTGGCGGCGCTGCTGCCGCAGCTCGGGCCGCTGCTGCAGCCCTGATGGCAGTCAATCTCACCAACGAGCTGGCCAAGGAACGCAACCGGGCGGCGGCAGAGCGCACCTTGATGGCCTGGATCCGCACCTGCCTGGCGCTGATCAGCTTCGGCTTTGGTCTCGACAAGATCATCGGCGCCATCAACACCAATCGCTTCGAGCGGCCCGTCCATGCCGGCCTCGGCGTGCGGCTGGTGGCGATCGGCTTCGTGCTCACCGGCATCCTGGCCATGGCCGCCGCTGCGCGGGAACACCTGCGCACGCTCAAGCGACTCCAGCGTGACGACTTCGTCTATCTCGACCAGACCTCGATCGGCATCGCCACCGCCATGGCCCTCACCCTGATCGGCAGCGTCGCCCTGATCCTGTTGATCACCGGTGCGAGGCCGATGTGAATCCGGCCGTGGCGCTGGCGCTGCCCTTTGTGCGCTGGCGAAAACGGCAGCGGCTGCGGGCCTGAATCGGATGGCACAGGTCAGGATGCGCGTGGGGTGGTGAAGGCGATCGAGATGCGCCCATCGGGGCGGCGAAGACATCTGCCCATTGAAGGTGTCGCGCGCCACCCTTTCCAGCAGGCTGGGGGCGAGGCGTTGCCTGTGGCCTTTCTTCACGAGAACAACGTTCTCCTGCCAAAGGAGGGGACGTCGCCGGAGTAGTTGAAAGCCCGCGCTGCAAATACGATTCTTTGGGCGATGCGCACAACCCGGACGCTGTGGAGATCGGCACTCACCCATACCCTCAACACCATCATCAGGCAGGGAGTTGACTCCAAGTTGGATTCAGCGAGAGACCGGGGCTCAAGCGGATCATGCCAACAGGTTTCACGTACCTTCAGGGACCCACCGTGTCCACCAACCCACGTCCTCGCCTGGGTTCCGAAGATCGGCGCCGCTGGATGTGAGTCAGAATGTTGCGGACCCATTCGCTCCGTGGCGGCGATGTAGTCGTCCCAGCCACAGTGAGGCAACACCTACCTCCACCCTGCGGTTGTCCGCAGGGTGAAGCCTTCCACCCCAATGCCCCAGAAAGCGATCGTCCTGTTCAGCGGAGCTCTGGCGAGCTGCGCACTCGCCCTGCTTGCGGCACCGGCCTGTGCAGAGTTGCTCTACAAGCTTTCCACCAGATGCAGCCTGGCGGGAGCGGATCCCCAGGCCTGCACAGTTGAAGCCGAGGATTTCGGCAGCGTCACGTTGTATCGACACCGCATCGGCGCAGTGACCAAAACGATCCGTGTGACCGACTCCCCTCTGAAAATGGAGCTCTACAACGCCGAGCGCAAGAAGTGGGAGACCCTGCAAAGCGCGTCGGCACGGTTTTCAGCCAACACGGTGTGCTTCAACGGCCGGGATCTCTGCGTCGTCAATCCCAACTACCTCAACAGCGTGCAAGAGAACCGACCCGATCTGATGACTGGGCGGGATCTGGTTCGCGTGCACTTCGACAGCAGCGGGCGCACCAACGCGAGCTGCTACGACGACGGATGTGATCTTGTCCTGAAATGAACCAACTCTCCGGATTCGCCCTTGTGTTGGCTGGCATGGTCACACTTCCCGCTGGTGCCGGCTTCGCTTTTGATTCCTCAACGGCAACTGCCTCCCCTCCCACACAACTGATCGCTCGGGGAGGTGGTGGTGGCTCCCGCGGCGGCGGCTCCCGTGGTGGTGGAGGTGGTGGGGGTGGTGCCTCACGGGCCAGCCTTGGATCCCAGGGCGGCAGCAGGGGCAACACAGGCTTTGGCAACGCCAGTAGCGGTCTCAGCCGTGGATCCTCCAGGCCCAGCGGCGGCTGGAGCAACCAAGTGCGTCAACCCGGCCTAAACCCCTCGCTCAACCGGCCCAGCGGCAACACCGTGGCCGGCAACCGCAACCTGAACCGCGACACCAACCGTAGTGTGAATCGCAATCTGGACAACAACTGGAACGTGAATCGGGAGGTGAATCGCGATATCAACAGAAACGTCAACGTGAATCGCACCGCCAACGTCAACTGGGATCGGCGCGTCAACATCAACAACGTGAACGTCAATGCCGGCTGGGCGCGGCCAGGCTGGGGCGTGGCGCGGCCGTGGAACTACGGCTGGTATGGCGGTTGGAGCACCCCAACATGGGGCTGGTGGGGCGCCCGCGCCGCCACCTGGGGCATCGCCACCCTCGCCACTGCTTCAATCATCAACAACGCCGTCAATTCAGCCATCAGCGCCAACCAGACCTACATCCTGGTGCCGAACAGCAGCTACCAGCTGATCTTCGCTTCGGTGGTGCCAACCAGCAGCTCGGTGGTGAGTTTCGCCGTTACCGCCGACGGCGGCACCTACCAGCTCACGGCCGACTGCAACGCCGGCCTGCTGGATGGCCGCCAGCCCCAGTCCGCCGCGGAGGCGGAACTGCTTAATGCCGCCTGCCAGGTGGCCTTCGGCAACGTTTGAGGCCCGGGGCGCTCAGCGCCCCCGAGTAGGACGGAGTCAGGCCTCCGCCGTCAACGACCATGTCCAAAGCCCAACTGAACGCGTTCCTGCTGCAGGTGGAAGGCGATCCCGCGCTCAAGGCCAGGGTGGACGGGGCCGCCGATCCCGCTGCGGTGGTGCTGATTGCCGCCGAGCTTGGTCATGTGTTCTCCGCCGCCACCCTCAGCCGGCAGCAGCGGGGCTGATCCCGGCATCGAGGGCCTGCTTCAGGCTCTCCAGCCGAGCTCGGTTCACCCCCAGGTCTGAATCCCCGAGGCGTGAGGCCGAGCGCACCTGCAGCACGCCACTGCGGGCATCGGCCGCCAGTTCGAGGTCGTCGATGAAGCCGAACAGGCGGCTTTCCGCGGTGGCGTGGAGATAGGCCGCCTCCGGCTCCTCCTCGAAGCGCTCCACCCTGATCCCCGGCGTGGCCTTCAGCACCGGCAGCAGCTGGCGCAGACCGTCCAGCGGATCGGCGAGGGGCCAGTCCTGGCGAACGCAATGGCTTGGCGCCGTGCAGGTGGAAAGGCGCCCGTCGTGCAGGCCGAGCTCCACCGGCACCGGCCCCACCAGGTGGAACAGCGCAGCAGCAGCGGCCGCCGGCTGAAGGGCGAGCGGAGCTGCGACGGCCAACAGCCACAGACCGGCCGTCACCAGCACCCGTCCCAGACGCAAAAAGAGCTGCGGCGCCAGGCCAGAAGCGGCGCTGGAGGCGGGGCCAGTGGCGTGCGGGTGCGCGTTCATGCCGCACTCCAGCTGCCATGCAGCCCGTGGGGGATGGCCAGGGGCAGGGGAATCACCGCCTGCTCGGTGAGGTCGTCGGCCCGCAGGATCACCAGGTCACTGGCCGAGCGGGCACCGTTCCAGACCACGCAGAGGATCCAGCCGTCGTCTTCCGCCGGAGCGGACCCGGCGCCAACGGCCGGCCGGGGCACCATCAGCGGCTCGCTGACGAAGCCGCGCGGCGCCGCACTCCACACCCAGCGTTCGCCGGAGTGGAGGTCAAGCTTCTCGATTGCCTGCAGCGGGTCGTTGCCCCGCTCCCGGTGGGTGACCGCCATCCAGGCGTAGCGGGCATCCAGCCCCACGCGGGCGGGGTTCACCATCGCGAATTCGCAGCAGCGCTCCTCCAGCCGCTCGCTGCTCACCGTGCCGGTGGCCAGATCGATGCGGCAGCGGTGCAGCTGGCCCACCGGCAGGGTGCTGAAGTCGACAGCACGGAAGTCGGTGTCCGGGCCGATCGTGGGGAAGTCGTCGTAGTAGATCGAATCCACCACCACCTGGCCGGCGGCGCCGGCGCCGGGGTCTTCGAAGGCGTTGAGGTGGTGGAACACGAAGCCAGCCGGCGCCTGCACCTGCAGGGGCTCGCCTTCTCCGGAGCGGGGAATCAGCCAGAACTGACCCTGCTCGCCGGGCTTGGAGGCCAGGCACTGGGCGGCCCCCTTCAGGCCGAACACGAAGCCCAGCGGGTTGAAGGCCATGGCGTTCTGCAGGAACACGGCCCAGTTGGGGGTGATCGCGAAATCGTGCAGAAAGGCGAACCCCATGAAGCTGCGGGTCTGATCGGCCAGCAGGCGGCCACTGCCGCGCGTGACGCTGCCCTGGTGACCGCTGCTGTGATCGCCGCTGGTGCCGTGGCTGCTTGGGTCCTGGCTGGTGATGGCCTCGCCGTTGCTGGCCTGGCTGGTGGAGGCGTCGAACTCCATCAGCCGGATCGTGCTGCGGGGCCCCGCCTTCACGCCGAAGGTGACCATGCGCGGGCCGCCCCGGTGACCGGGATCGAAGCGGGGGTGGGCGCTGAAGGCCTCCCCGGCGGCAAGCACGCCATCCAGCCGCTCGAGGCCGGTGGTCTCCAGCGTGTCGGGATCGAGGCCGTGGGGCAGGCTCGCCTCCCAGAGCGCCAACAGGCGGTCGCCCAACCGCACCACGTGGGTGTTGGCGATGTTCTTGAGCCGCAGATCGAAGGCATTGGCGAGGGGACCGCCGGGCTTCTGGGTACCGAACACGCCGCGGTACACGAAGCTGCCCTTCTCCTCCTCCGCCAGCCAGCCCTCGGTGCGCACGAAACGGTTGGTGAGACTGGCGCCGCCACCGTCGAAGCGCACGGCGGTGATCATGCCGTCGCCATCAAAGGGGTGGTGCACCCACTGGCCGCCGCGCTCCAGCCGACCCGGCCCGTTGCGGTAGAGGGTGCCGCTGAGCTCACTGGGGATGGAGCCCTTGCTGGCGGTGAGCGGCGCCGCCGTGAGTTCGCTGCCCACGTTGCGGAACGCACTGGCCCAGTCGGCACGGGCGTAGGTGGTGGGGCTCGCGGCGGACTCCGGTGCGTCCGGATGGTCGGGGCGGCTGGCGGCCAGGGTCATGAACGGGCGAGCGGACGGCGTTCCTCCCATCATCACGTAAAGGAGTGTTAAGCGGCGCCTGCCTGCTCCAGCACCCCCTTGCTGCTGGGTACGGCACCGGCCCGGCGCGGGTCGATCTCCACCGCCAGCCGCAGCGCCCGGGCAAACGCCTTGAAGCAGGCCTCCACGATGTGATGGGAGTTCAGGCCATCGAGCTGGCGGATGTGCAGGGTGAGGCCCGAGTTGTTCACCACCGCCACGAAGAACTCCCGCACCAGCTCGGTGTCGTAGGTGCCGATCCGCTGGGCCGGAATCGTGAGCCCGTAGCTGAGGTGGGGGCGACCGGAGCAATCAAGCGCCACCTGCACCAGCGCTTCATCGAGCGGCGCCACGAAATGGCCGAAGCGATGGATGCCGCGGCGGGAGCCCAGGGCCTGCGCCAGGGCCTGGCCCACGGCGATGCCCACGTCCTCGTTGGTGTGGTGGTCGTCGATGTGGGTGTCGCCGTGGGCGCTGATCTCCAGGTCGAGCAGGCCATGGCTGGCCAGCTGATGCAGCATGTGATCCAGGAACGGCACCCCGGTGCTCACCTGGCAGGCGCCGCTGCCATCGAGATCCAGGCGCACCCGCACATCGGTTTCCCCGGTGACCCGGTGGACACGGCCGCTACGGCCTCCCGGACTGCCGGGATCGAGGTCCGGATGGAGGGACACGGGCTGTGGGGCGGGAAAGTACCAATCATGCCGAACCCGAAGGCCTGACTCGGTCCACAATCGCCAGCACCGATCCGGCCCCTGCGTGAAAAACTGTCCCCTGACGGTGCTCGCCGAACTGCGAGAGGGCCACCGGCGCTTCCTTGACGGTGAATCGCTCCATCCCCACAGCAGCCGCGAGCGCATGCTCGAAGTGGAATCGGGCCAGCATCCGGCTGCGGCGGTGCTGGGCTGCGCCGATTCCCGGGTGCCGGTGGAGCTGCTGTTCGACACGGGCTTCGGCGACCTGTTCGTGGTGCGCAACGCCGGCACCCTCTCCACCACCGCGGCGATCGCCTCGCTGGAGTACGCCGTGGCCCACCTAGGCGTGCCCGTGATCGTGGTGCTGGGCCATGAGCGCTGTGGCGCCATGGAAGCGGCCTTCAACCCGGCGCTGATCCTCACCCCGAGCCTGGCCCAGGTGGTGGGGCAGCTGCGCATGGAGCTGCTCCACCTCGGCGGCCATGACGACCTGGATCAGGCCGCCCGCCACCACACCCTCAACGCGGCGCGCAACCTGGTCGACTCCAGCGTGCTGCTCACCGATCTGATGCGCAGCGGCCGCCTGCAGGTGGAAGCCGCCTTCTACAACCTGCACACCACCACGATCGACTGGATGGGATCGGTGATGCCGATGCGCTCGGACGAGCTGATGGGTGCACCGTGAGGCGGGAGGGCGCTCACATCCCCGTGATGCAGTAGCCGCCGTCCACATAGATCACCTGGCCGGTGATGCCCGAGGCCAGCGGGCTGGCCAGAAAGGCGGCGGTGGCGCCCACTTCGTCCTGGGTAACGGTGCGCCGCAGCGGGGCCTTCTCCTCCACGTTGTGGATCATGTCGAGGATGCCGCCGATGGCGGAGCTGGCCAGGGTGCGGATCGGGCCGGCGCTGATGGCGTTCACCCGCACCTGGTTGTCGGGGCCCAGTTCGGCGGCCAGGTAGCGCACCGAGGCCTCAAGGGCCGCCTTGGCCACCCCCATCACGTTGTAGTTGGGAATCGCCCGCTCGGCGCCCAGGTAGCTGAGCGTGATCACGCTGGCGCCAGGATTGAACAGGGGCTTGGCATAGCGGCAGAGCGGCGCCAGCGAATAGGCGCTCACCTCCAGCGCCCGGCCGAACCCTTCGGGGGTGATGGCGCTGTAGTCGCCCACCAGCTCCTCCTTGCCGGCGAAGGCCAGGCAGTGGATCAGCACATCGAGGCTGCCCCACTGCTCCTGGATCGCGGCGAAGGCGGCCTCGATCTGCGCGGGGATCTGCACGTTGAGCGGCAGCACCAGGCTGGGGGCCAGCGGGGCCGTGAGCTCACGCACCTTGCCCTCGAAGCGGCCCTTGTCGTCGGGCAGGTAGGTGACCGCCAGCTCGCAGCCCGCCGCGGCCAGCTGCTGAGCGATGCCCCAGGCGATCGAGCGGTTGTTGGCGATGCCGGTGACCAGGGCCTTCTTGCCGCGCAGATCGAGAAGCATGTCCGGGGAGCGAGCTGGCAGCGATTCTCCCGCAGCGCTGGCGCCCTGCCCGCGCCACGATCGGTGCCATGGAGCCCGCTGTCCCCCTCGCCTGGCCGCCTGCCGCCGGCGATCTGCCCCGCACCTTCGCCGATCGGCACGAGCTGGCCGTCGAGCTGCAGGCCCGTTTCGGCCAGCAACCGGCCGCCCCGGATGCCGAAGACGCCCCACCGCTGAGCCCGATGCGCGGTGGCCGGGCAGCGGCGCTGGCGGCGCTGGCTGCGCTCGACCCGGTGGCCTACGCCACCAGCCGCAACCATCTCGATGGCGCCGTGACCCGCCTCTCCCCCTACATCCGCCACGGGGTGCTCACCCTGGCGGAGATGCGGCAGGCGGTGTTCGCGGCCCTGGCCGCCCGGGGGCTGGGCCGCAGCGCCGGGGAGAAGCTGATCAACGAGCTCGGCTGGCGTGACTACTGGCAGCGCGTCTGGCAGCAGCTGGGCGAGGGCATCTGGGACGACCGCGAGCAGGGCGCCAGCGGCCTGCCGCCCACGGCCTACCGCGCAGACCTGCCCGACGACATCGCCGGCGGCAGCACCGGTCTGGCCTGCATCGATGCCTTTCGCCACCAGCTGGTGCACGAGGGCTGGCTGCACAACCATGCCCGGATGTGGCTGGCGGCCTACCTGGTGCACTGGCGGCGGGTGCGCTGGCAGACCGGCGCCCGCTGGTTCCTGCGCCACCTGCTCGACGGCGATCCGGCCAGCAACAACCTCAGCTGGCAATGGGTGGCCGGAACCTTCAGTGCCAAGCCCTACCTGTTCAACCGCGCCAACCTGGAGCGCTTCAGCGGCGGCCGCTTCTGCCGCGCCTGCCCGAAGGCGCCAGCCGGCGGCGCCGGCCGGCCGGGTGGCTGCCCGTTCGAGGCCAGCTACGAACGGCTGGGCGAGCGGCTGTTCCGCAGCGAGGCGCCGCTCAGCCTGCCGGAACCGCCGCTGCAGGACCAGACCCTGCCGCCAGCCCCTACCGCCGGCAGGTCAGCCGCTGGCCCACCCGAGCAGGCCACCGTCGCTCCAACCGGCCTTTTGCAGCGGCCGGTGCTCTGGATCCACGGCGAGGCGTTGGGGCAGGCCAACCCCGCCTGGCGCGCCCATCCCGGTCGACCGGCCCTGTTCGTGTTCGACCGGGCCCTGATCGAGGGAAGCGCCGGCCAGGGCCCGGCGATCAGCCTCAAGCGGCTCGGCTTCCTCTACGAATGCCTGCTGGATCTGCCGGTGGTGCTACGGGCCGGAGCTGTGGCGGAGGAGTTGCTCGCTTTCGCCGCTCGCCATGGCGCCGACGGGGTGGTGACCAGCCGGGCGGTGGATCCCCGCTTTGCAGACCTTTCCGCGACGATCGGCGCCGCCCTGCCGCTGGTGGTGCTGGAGCCCGAGCCGTTCGTGCAGCTGGAGGGCCCCGTGGATCTGCAGCGCTTCAGCCGCTATTGGAAGCGGGCCGAGCGGGCGGTCTGGGCCGGTTTCGAGGGGCCACGCCTCACCGCCGCTTGAGCACGCCTGCACCACTGCAGGCCTGGTCGGCGGGGGTCTGGCCCTGTCCCGCTTCAAGGCCGACGAGGGAAAGGGCTGAGCGCGCCGGGAGACAGGGACTAGGGCGCAGCCTCCGGTGCTGCAGACGGTGCCGGGGCCTCAGCTCCAGCTCCCTGCTCCAGCGCCTCCTCACGGGCCCGCACCTCGTTGGGATCGGGCAACAGATCCTCCTCCTGCAGCATCGGGAAGCTCTCCTGCTTCACCTGATCCGCACGGCGGGGCGGATCGGTCCACTCCCAGCGGCTGCGCGGGGCGCGCGCCTGGCAGAGCGCCTCCAGTTCGCGCTGCAGCGCCCGGCGCACATCGCCGCGGGCCACCACCTCAAAAAACTCCTGGCGGGTCGCCAGGCCAGAGCTGAACGGCGCACTGCCGTTGCCGTTGAACAGACGGGGCGGATCCGGCAACCAGCGCGGCCGGCAGACCCCCCGCTGGCGGGTGTCGGTTTCGAGCCACAGGTGCACACCGAAACCGTCGGGCTGGTTGACCACCGCCAGGCCGTCGTGGGGCTGACGGCGCTGCAGGGGGAAGATTCGCCAGCTGGCCCTGTTGGTGGCGGGAACACAACTCGCCAGCAGGGAAGACGTCACCAGCAGCGTCACCACCACCAGCGCCGACGGCCGCAGCAAGGGCCGCCTTGGCGACCAGCGCGCCGTTCGCAGCCGCGCCGGCAACGCCACAAGGCGGCGCCATGAAGACAAACGCCAGGAAGACTTCAAGGGGCTCTCGCAGGCGAACCGGGGGGCGCCGATCCTGCCCCAGTGGCGGCGCCGGCGCGGACGCCACAATCACAGCGGAAGTCCCGCCGCGGAGCCTGGCGCCATGGCCCTCACCCCCTCCACCATGCTGCCGCTGGGCACGGCCCTGCCCCCGTTTCGGCTCGCCGATCTCGATGGCCGCCTCCATGACAGCACCGCCCTGCCGCCCCAGCCGCTGCTGGTGCTGTTCCTCTGCGCCCACTGCCCGTTCGTGAAGCACATCGAACCGGAGCTCACGCGGCTTGAGCACGACTACCACGACCGGGTGGTGATCCTGGCGATCGCCAGCAACAGCGTCCGCACCCACCCCGGGGATGGCCCTGAGGGGCTGAACGACCAACGCCGGCGGCACGGCTGGCGCTTCCCCTACCTGCTGGACAGCGACCAGAACGTGGCCCGGGCCTTCCACGCCGCCTGCACTCCAGACCTCTATCTCTACGGTGCAGACCACCGGCTTGCCTACCGCGGCCAGCTCGATGCCAGCCGCCCCGGAACGGGCCAGGCCGCAGATGGCAGCGCCCTGCGAGAGGCGCTCGATGCGGTGCTCAGCGGCCAGGCCCCGGACCCCGATCAGCGGCCCGCCATCGGCTGCAACATCAAGTGGCACCCTGGCCAAGCGCCCCCTGGAACCGAAGGCTGAGGGGATTAAGGTTGCCCGCATGCAGGTGCCCCCCTTCGATCTCACCGAGCAACTTCATCAGCTTGGTGAAGGCCTCGAAGACGCCGTTCTGCAGGTGTTGCGCAGCGGCCAGTACATCGGGGGGGCCCGGATTGCGGCCTTCGAGCAACAGTTCGCCGCTGTCTGCGCCAGCCCCCATGCCATCGGCTGCAACAGCGGCACCGACGCCTTGGTGCTGGCCCTGAGAGGCCTGGGGATCGGTCCGGGTGATGAGGTCATCACCAGTTCGTTCAGCTTCTTCGCCACGGCCGAAGCGATCAGCAGCGTGGGGGCCACGCCGGTGTTCGTGGATGTGGAGGAAAGCTCCTATCTGATCGATCTCGATCGGATCGAGGCGGCGATCACGCCCGCCACCCGCGCCCTGATGCCGGTGCACCTGTTCGGCCGTCCAGTCGACATGGAGCGGATCACCGCGATCGCCTCGGTGCATGGCCTGAAGGTGATCGAAGACTGCGCCCAGGCCACCGGCGCCAGCTGGGCGGGGCAGCCGGTGGGCAGCTGGGGGGATGCGGGCTGCTTCAGCTTCTTCCCCACCAAGAACCTCGGCGGTGCCGGCGATGGCGGCGCTGTGCTCTGCAGCGACCCAGAGCTGGCCCAGCGCATCCGCGAGCTGGCCGTGCATGGCATGCCGGAGCGCTATCTGCACACGTCGCTGGGCTACAACAGCCGCCTCGATGCTCTCCAGGCCACGGTGCTGGCCGTGAAGCTCCCCCATCTGGAGCGCTGGATCGAGCGACGCCGCCAGCTCGCCGCCACCTACCAGCGTGAGCTGGCGGGCCTTGCTGGAATCGCCCTGCCCGAGGCGGGTCCCGACGGCCACAGCTGGAACCAGTTCGTGGTGCGCGTCCCGTTCTGCCCAGCGGGCGCGAACACCTGCGGCGGCAGCTGCGCCCCCTCCAGCACCAGCGCCACTTACGGCCTGCCCGAAAGCTGCTGCCGCGACTGGCTCAAGCAGGAGCTGGCCGCCGCCGGCGTCAACACGATCATCTACTACCCGATTCCGATTCACCGCCAGCCGGCCTACGCCCAGCTGGGCTATGGCCCCGGCAGCCTGCCGGCCACCGAGCGGCTCACCTCCCAGGTGCTCAGCCTGCCGATCTTCCCCGAACTCACTTCCGAGCAACAACAAGCTGTGATCACTGCCTTGCGCCAGCTCGCAAGCAGCTCAGCGGCTGCAGCGCCCGCCTCTGCCCCTGCCGAGTCCCGCGCCCAGGTGCGGGTCTGAGCCACGGCCGCCGGCCAGATCCTCCCCACCGACGCCAGTCTCGGCCGGCTCAGGCTAGCCCTGCGTAGAGCCCCTTGAAGCGCGCCTGCTGCTGCTTGTGGTCCACGATCGGTGCGGGGTAACCCCGCCGTTCCAGGGGCGCGATCGCCCCGCTGATCAGATCGGCAGTGGCCACGTGCGCCAGTTCCGGCAGCCAACGGCGGATGTACTGAGCCTCGGGATCGAAGCGGGCCGCCTGGGTGTAGGGATTGAAGATGCGCAGGGGTTTGGGATCCATGCCGCTGCTGGCGCTCCACTGCCAGCCCCCGTTGTTGGCAGCCAGATCCCCATCCACCAGCAGGCGCATGAACTGGCGTTCGCCCCAGCGCCAGTCGCAGATCAGATCCTTCACCAGAAAGGAGGCCACGATCATGCGGCAGCGGTTGTGCATCCAGCCGCTGGTGTTCAGCTGCCGCATCGCCGCATCCACGATCGGCACGCCGGTGAGGCCCGCGCACCAGGCCTCGAAACGGCCCGTGTCGTTCTCCCAGGGAAAGCGGCGCCACTGGGGGCGATAGGGCCCGTCAGCCAGCTCGGGAAAGTGAAACAGGGCCTGTTGGTAGAACTCGCGCCAGGCCAGTTCCTGCTCCCACACCGTGATCGCCTGCAGGTCCTCGTCGCTGCGGGCGCGGGGCCGCTGCTGCTGGGCCGCCGCCCAGGCCTGCCGCGGACTGAGCGTGCCGAACTTGAGGGCCGCACTCAGGCAGGAGGTGCCCGCTTCGCCTGGCAGGTTGCGGCCGGGTTCGTACCGCAGCAGGGCGCCATCGGCGAAAAGGGCCAGCTGATCGGCGGCAGCGGCTTCTCCCGGGCGGCAGGGGCAGAGATCGGCGCCGGCGAAGCCGGCATGGCCAAGGGAAGCGGCGCTGTCGCCGGTCGTAGGCACGGCGTCCAGGAGCGGCAGGCGCGCCCAGAGGGCCTGGCCGCGGCCGGGCAGGGCGGTGGGATCAAGAGCCAGCAGGCCGCTGGGAGCCGCTACCGGCGCCAGCTCCAGCCCGCCAGCACCGGCGGCCGCCGGCCCGGCCGGCTCCAGCCGGCGCCGCCAGGCACGGAAGAACGGCCCATACACCCGATAGGGAGCGCCACCGCCGGTGAAGAGGCTGTCGGGGGGAACCAGCAGCTGATCCCAGCCCGCCAGCACCTTCAGCCCGTCCTGCTGCAGCGCGGCGGCGACGCGGCGGTCGCGCTCGCGGCCGAAGGGTTCCACATCGCGGTTCCAGGCGACCACCTCCGCGCCGATCGCTAGCGCCAGCTGGGGCAGCAGCTCGGCTGGATCCCCCCGAAGCAGCAGCAGCTGGCTGCCGGCCTCACGCCAGCGCTGCTCCAGCTCCCGCAGGCTTTCCAGCAGAAACCACAGCCGCGCCGGGGCCAGGTCGCTCGCCTCCAGCAGGGCCGGATCAAGCACGAACACGCCGGTCACGGCGGGCGTGGCGCGAGCGGCTGCCGCCAGGCCGAGATTGTCGGCCAGCCGCAGGTCACGGCGGTGCCAGAACAGCCAGCGGGGCGGGGTCATCGCAACCGTTCCTGCACCGCTTCAGCAACCCAGCAGCTGACGGGCGCGGAACCAGGCGGTCACGCTCTTGCCATCCAGGGCCTCATCGCCGCTGGCCAGGGCCGCATCGAGGGCCTGCGGCTCCATCAGCAGCACCTCCATGTCTTCATCGTCATCGCCAGCGGGCTGCTGCTGCAGGAGCGTGAGGGCGCGGGCCAGGAACAGGTGGATCACCTCATCGGAATAGCCGGGGCAGGGCAACATCAGGCCCAGCGAATCCCAGCGGCTGGCGCTGTAGCCCGCTTCCTCCGCCAGTTCCCGCTGCATCGAAGCCAACGGGTCCTCGCCATCTTCCAGAGTGCCGGCGGGGAATTCAAGGATGCGCCGTTCCACCGCGAAGCGGTACTGGCGCAGGATCACCACCCGGCCGTCGTCAAGCACGGGCACCGCCAGGGACGCGCCAGGGTGGCGGATGATCCCGTAGGTGCCTTCCACGCCTTTGGGCAGCACCACGCGGTTGAGCTCAAAGCGGATCTTGCGGGCATCGAGAGCCCCCACCGTGGCCAGACGAGTGGAGGGCTCAGGGGGCGGCAAGGGGGCCATGCACGGCGCGCTTCGGGCTTCCAGTGTGACCGTCTGCCGCCACGGGCGCGGTGTCGGGCCAGCCCGGTACCCCCGCCAGCGCCAGCGGCGGGGGCTCGGCGCCACAGAGCAGGGCAGCAGCCAGCAGCTCCGCCGCCGTGACCGCCCCGCCAGGCGGGATCAGCAGCGGATCGAGGGCCGCCAGCGGGGCCAGCACGAAGGCCCGCTCGCGCAGGCGCGGGTGGGGCAAGGTGAGTGTGGCGGTGCAGCAGACCTGGCGGCCGCACCAGAGCAGGTCGAGGTCGAGGGTGCGCGGCCCCCAGTGCACCGAGCGCTCACGGCCGAAGGCGGCTTCCAAACGCTGCAACCGCCGCAACAGCTCCTCGGCAGCGGGCCAGGTCGCGTGAGCGGCGGGCGCTGTGGCGGGCAGAGGGCTGTGGTGAACCAGCAGCACAGCATTGAGATAGGGCGGCTGACCAGGCGGTCCCCCCACCGGCGCAGTGCGAAAGAGCGGCGACCAGTGCAGTTGCAGCCCGGCCTCCGGCGCCCCCAGCGGGGAGGTACCGGCCCAGGCCACCAGTTCGGCGGCCAGCAGGGGTCGCACCGCCGCCAGGGTGGCGCCGGGGTCGTCGAGATTGGCCCCGAGCGCGATCGCGAGCGTGCGCTCGAACGGGCCGCACGGCACGCGGGGGATCAGTAGAAGTCCGAGCGGCGGCGCTCCTCCGGCCGCTCCAGCGGGGTGTCGCCGTCGCGGCCGAGCAGCAGATCCCGGGCGCCGTTCACCAGCTGCATGGTGTCGTGGGCGCCGCCGCGATCGGGGTGGTGCTCGGCTGCAGCCAGCTTCCAGGCCCGGTTCACCTCCTCCACGCTGAGGCGGCCGGACAGGGGCAGATGCAGACGCTGGCGGGCCACGATCGCGTCCACATCCGGGTGCTTGCCGAGCGGGCCCCAGTCGGCGCGGCTGAGCCCCTTGCGCCGCTTGTTGCTGCTGCGGGAAGCCTTGGTGGTGGCACCAGCGCCGGTGCCACCACCGAAGCCGCGCGCCGCAGCGGCGCCAGCTTCGGCGGCGTTCCGGCGTGACGCCTTGGATTCACTGGTGCGGCCAGGACGATCGACCCGGGAAAACAACACCATGACGGGGCCGCAGCGATAGCAGAAAGAAATGCCAGGCGTGCGGAAACACCGCCCGGCCTCGTTGCAAAAGTGTAGGTTCTGCCGGCCACAAGGCTGTTCGCCCCAGCACCCCCAGCCGCCGCCATGGGTGGCGCAGCACCGTCAGCGAGACTGAACCCCCTTCTCCAGCCTCTGCCCCATGGTCGTCAGCGGGTCCGCTGCCACTCCGGCCGCCGCCGGCGCCGCCGCACGCGCCTTTCCGCTCGCCGCGATCACCGGGCATGGCACCTTGAAGCTGGCCCTGCTGCTGGCGGCGGTGGACCCGGGGCTCGGTGGGGTGGTGATCGCCGGGGGCCGCGGCACCGGCAAGTCGGTGCTGGCCCGCGGGCTGCATGCGCTCCTGCCGCCGATCGACGTGCTCGATCTGGGCGAGGGGGTGAGCAGCCGCAACGTGGATCCCCAGCGGCCCGACGACTGGGATACCGCTATTCATCAGCGCATTACAGCGCGCGGGGGCGATCCCAGCGGCGCCGATCCCACCACCCTGCTTCCCACCCGGGTGATTCCCGCCCCCTTCGTGCAGGTCCCCCTCGGCGTCACCGAAGACCGGCTGCTGGGGGCGGTGGACGTGGCCGCCTCCCTGAGCAGTGGCACGCCGGTGTTCCAGCCGGGGCTGCTGGCGGAGGCCCACCGCGGCGTGCTTTACATCGACGAACTGAACCTGCTCGATGACGGCATCACCAACCTGCTGCTGGCGGCGGTGGGATCCGGCATCAACCGGATCGAGCGCGAGGGGTTGAGCCTTGTGCACCCCTGCCGCACCCTGCTGATCGCCACCTACAACCCCGAGGAGGGGGCGGTGAGCGATCACCTGCTCGACCGCTTCGCCATCGCCCTGTCGGCCAATCAGCTGGTGAGCACGGAGGAACGGGTGACGATCACCCGCTCAGCCCTCGACCACGGCGAATCCAGCGAGGCGTTCCGCTCCCGCTGGCAGGAGGAGACCGACGCCCTGGCCACCCAGCTGCTGCTGGCCCGCCAGTGGTTGAAGGATGTGGTGATCGAGCGCGAGCAGGTCCGCTATCTGGTCACCGAGGCGATCCGTGGCGGTGTGGAGGGGCACCGGGCCGAGTTGTACGCGGTGCGGGTTGCCCGGGCCCATGCGGCGCTGAGCGGCCGCGACCGGGTGGAGGCCGACGACCTGCAGGTGGCGGTGCGTCTGGTGATCGCCCCGCGGGCCCTGCAGCTGCCGCCGCCCGATCCCGACCAGCCGCTGGAGCCGCCGCCGCCGCCCCAGGCGGAGCAGCAGCCCCAGGAGCCGGAACCGCCCGAACCCCCCGAGGCCAGCGACGACGACGCCCCGGAAGAAGACCCGCCCGAAGACGACGACGACAGCCCCGACGACCAGGCGCCGCCATCGATTCCGGAGGAATTCCTGCTCGATCCGGAGGCCACCGCCATCGACCCCGACCTGCTGCTGTTCGCCGCCGCCCGCTCCCGTGGGGGCGGCAGCGGCAAGCGCTCCCTGGTGCAGAGCGAGTCGCGCGGCCGCTACGTGAAGCCGATGCTGCCGCGCGGGCCCGTGCGACGTATTGCCGTGGATGCCACCCTGCGGGCGGCGGCACCGCATCAGAAGAGCCGCCGTGAGCGGGAACCGCACCGCCGCGTGATCGTCGAAGACGGCGACCTGCGCGCCAAGCAACTGCAGCGCAAGGCGGGCGCCCTGGTGATTTTTCTGGTGGACGCCAGCGGCTCGATGGCGCTCAACCGCATGCAGAGCGCCAAGGGCGCCGTGATCCGGCTGCTCACCGAGGCCTACGAAAACCGCGACGAAGTGGCTCTGATCCCATTCCGTGGCGAGCAGGCGGAGGTGCTGCTGCCGCCCACCCGCTCCATCACCGCCGCACGCCGTCGGCTGGAGCAGATGCCCTGCGGCGGCGGCTCACCGCTCGCCCATGGCCTGTCCCAGGCGGCGCGGGTGGGCGCCAATGCACTGTCCAAGGGCGATCTGGGCCAGGTGGTGGTGGTGGCGATCACCGACGGCCGCGGCAACGTACCGCTGAGCCGCTCCCTGGGCCAGCCCCAACTGGAAGGGGAGGAGCCGGTGGACCTGCGCGAGGAGGTGAAGGGGGTGGCGTCCCGCTACCGCGCCCTCGGCATCAAGCTGCTGGTGATCGACACCGAGCGCAAGTTCATCGGCAGCGGCATGGGCAAGGAGCTGGCGGAGGCGGCCGGCGGCCGCTACGTGCAACTGCCCAAGGCCAGCGACCAGGCGATTGCGGCCATCGCCCTGGAGGCACTGAACGCCCCCTGAGTGCGGGGCGGCGCCGCTGCTCGCCAGCAACGGCTGAAGGCCAACGGCTCAGGGATCGAGCCGGCGGGGAGCCTCTGCCGGTAGCCGGGTGCCACCCGCGGCGCCCTGCCTGCCACCACCGATCGAGCCGCTGCCTGGCTTCTCCGTGCTGACCTTCTCTGGCTTGTCCTTGGCTGCTTTGTCTTTGGCCAGGCCCGTCTGGGCGGGATAAAGCTCATCGAACAACTGGCCCAGGCCGATGGCCAGACTGCGTACCCCATCCATGAAGCGGGGGTCACCGGTGAGCTTGCTCACATCGCCGCCCACCGCATCGATCCGTGCTGTGAGCCTCTCGGCGTTGCTCACCGTGGCCTTGAGCTCGGCCAGAGTGCGGGGGTTGTCGAGGGCGGCCGTGAGGTTGCGCACGTGGCGGCTGGCGGCCGCGGCATCGGCGCTGGCCGTGGTGAGCGACGCAAGCATGGGGTCGGCCTTTCCGGCCACCACGTTGAGCTGGCGGATCAGCACGTCCAATTGAACGGCGATCTTCTGGGATTCTTTGAGGAAGCGGGTCGCCTCCTTGGAGGTGGCATCAAAGCTCTTGGTAGTGCTGGCGATCTCGGGCACCAGGTTCTGCTTTTCGGCCTCGAGCAGCAGGCTCTGCATCAACTCGGTGACGCTGCTCAAGCTGGCGGAGCTGACCCCTTCGAGCGAGGAGCCGTTGCAGACCATGCGGGTGTTATTGCAGACCTTGTCGCCTGGCCGCGGAGCCGATGCGGGCAGCGGCGGCCCGGAGCTGATCAACGCCACCTGGGCGTCACCGCCCAGCAGCGAGGCCGACTGCACCTGGGCCACCACCGGCCGCGCCAGCTGCAGACTTGGATCAGTGATCTCCAGTTCGGCTACCACGGCCGATGAGGTGGGCGAGATCCGCCGCACATTGCCCACCTGCACCCCACGGAACACAACCGCGGAGCGGTCGGCCAGGCCGGCGGCATCGGCGAAACGCACCGTCAGCGTCCAATTGCTGCGGCCCAGCGAAACACCCCGCAGCCAGAACCAAAGGCTGAGCCCACCGATCACAGCTCCCAGCAGGGTGAAACCCACCAAGGCCTCGCGGACGCTACGACGCATAGGGTGTCAAAGCTCCGCCGGCTGCATCGGGCCGTTCAGGCTACCGGTACGGAACTGCACGACATAAGGATTGTCGGTGCGGCCGAAGTCTTCGGTGGATCCGCACCATTGGATCTGCCCGTCGTAGAGCATGGCCACGCGCTGGGCCGAGCGCACGATCGTGCTCATCACGTGGCTCACCACCACCGAACAACCGGCCGCCACCTGATTCGCCTTCACGATCAAATCCTCGATGCGGGTGCAGGCCACCGGATCCAGCCCCGCGGTGGGCTCATCAAACAGGAGCAAGGGATGCTGGCCGGAGGCCTTGCTGGGATCATCGATCAGGGCGCGCGCAAAGCTCACTCGTTTCTGCATGCCGCCGCTGAGTTCACCGGGCAGCTGGTCTTCGATGCCGTAGAGGCCCACCGCCTCCAGTGCCCGCTGCACCCGCTGACGGATTTCTGGCTCCGGCAATTTGCTGTGGCGGTAGAGCAGAAAGCCCACGTTCTCCGCCACCGTGAGCGAGGCCAGCAAGGCAGGGTTCTGGAAGACCAGGCGCACATCAGCGGGGCGGCGCTGATCCAGGCGCAGGTATCGCTGTGGAACGCCATGCAGGCGGAAGGTTCCGCTGGTGGGCAACAACAGGCCCGCCAGAATGCGCAGCACGGTGGATTTGCCGGTGCCTGAAGGCCCCACCACCGCCAGCCGTTCCCCCTCCAGCAGGGTGAGGTGGATGCCCTCCAGCACGGTGCGCGAACCCCAGCGCATGGAAATGTCGTGAAGTTCCACCACCGGCACAGCCGACGGCAGAAGGCCAGTGGTGGTGGACGAAAGGGTTGACGACACGGACGACGGTGGTGAGGGCCTGCAGGCGTGAGGAGGAGCCTCGCTGGGTTCTGGTTCGCCGACACCTTTCATCCTTACAGTTCCTACAGCTCCGTGCTGTGGCGTAACGCCCCTTCGGCTTGACTTCCCAGCGCCCTCTCCCGCCACGACGCCTCAGCACACGGTCAGCCCGGCGCCCTGGCTGGATGGGTCGCGGGGATCTGCGCCAGAAAGACCTGATGAGCCGCTCGCGGCGGGCGGTGCGCTGGCTGCAGCCGGGGCTGGTGGTGAAGCGCTGGATGCTCACCTCCGGCCTGGGCCTGCTGCTGGCCCTGCTGGGAGCCGCGATCCTGGCCGATCTCAAGCCGATCTACTGGTCACTGGAGTCGCTCAACTGGGTGCTCTCGAACATGACGCGGGTGCTGCCGCGCGGCGTGACCGGCCCGCTCGTGCTGCTGGGTGGCGCCGCCTTGGTGGTGTGGGGCCAGAGCCGCAGCTTCGGCTCGATCCAGCAGGCGCTCGCCCCTGAAAAAGACACCTTGCTGGTGGAGGCACTGCTGGCCCAGCGCCGGCTGAACCGCGGCCCCAACGTGGTGGCGATCGGCGGTGGCACGGGCCTGGCCACCCTGCTGAGCGGCCTGAAGCGCTACAGCAGCAACATCACCGCGATCGTCACGGTGGCCGATGACGGCGGCAGCAGCGGGGTGCTGCGCCGTGAGTTCGGCGTGCAACCCCCCGGCGACATCCGCAACTGCCTGGCGGCCCTGGCCCGCGAGGAACCGCTGCTGACCCGTCTGTTCCAGTACCGCTTCCGATCGGGCAGTGGGCTGGAGGGGCACAGCTTCGGCAACCTCTTCCTCACTGCGCTCACGGCCATCACCGGCAGCCTCGAATCGGCGATCACCGCCAGCAGCCGCGTGCTGGCGGTGCAGGGCCAGGTGGTGCCGGCCACCAACGCCGATGTGCGCCTCTGGGCGGAGCTCGAGAACGGCGACCGCATCGAGGGAGAATCCCGCATCGGCCATTCCCCCAGCCCGATCGTGCGGCTGGGCTGCACCCCCGAGCGGCCACCTGCGCTGCCGCGCGCCCTGGAGGCGATCGCCAACGCTGAGCTGATCGTGCTTGGGCCCGGCAGCCTCTACACCTCGCTGCTGCCGAATCTGCTGGTGCCGGAGCTGGTGCAGGCGATCAGCCGCAGCAAGGCGCCACGCCTCTACATCTGCAACCTGATGACCCAGCCCGGCGAAACCGACCGGCTGGATGTGGAGGGCCACGTGCGGGCGATCGAGGCCCAGCTGGCCAGCCTGGGGGTGACCCGGCGCCTGTTCACCGCCGTGCTGGCTCAGGAACCGATCCACGATGTAGCCCTAGTGGATCACTACCGCGCCCGCGGCGCCGAGCCCGTGCAGTGTGATGTGCGCAGCCTGCGCGCCAAGGGTTACGAGGTGATGGTCACGGCGCTGCAGGGGGCCCGTCCCACCGGCACCCTGCGCCATGACCCACGCAGCCTCGCCCTGGCGGTGATGCGCTTCTACCGCCGGCACAAAGGCGGCCGACCGGTGCTGGAAACAGTCTGAGAGCGGGCCTGCCGGATTCAGTAAGCGTCCTGCATCTCGTAGAAGTCCGGCTGCACGTAGTCCTTGCGCAGCGGGAAGCCCTTCCAGTCTTCGGGCATCAGCAGCCGCTTGGGATGGGGATGGCCTTCGAACACGATGCCGTACATGTCGTAGGTTTCGCGCTCCTGCCAGTCGGCACCGCGGAAGAGGCGGTAGAGGCTGGGAATGGTGAGGTCGCCGTCGCGGGCGAGGAACACCTTGACCCGCACTTCCTGCGGCTTGCTGTCAGGGGCGGGGCAGGGATCGGCGCCAGCGCCGAGTTTCACCAGGTGATAGAAGCTCACCAGCCGGGCGCCCGGACCTTCGTCATAGCCGCCCTGGCACTGGAGGTAATCGAAGCCATAGGCCTTGAGCGCCGCGGCCACCGCCGGCAGGAACAGGGGCTCCACGGCCAGCATTTCAATGCCGCAGTGATCAGACTCCAGCGGCTGGTGGTCGAAGCCCTGCTGGCTGAGCCACTGGCTCACCGGGCCGATCACCGGTGCGGCGAGGGTGGTGGCGGAGTCGCTGGCGCCGGATGGGGCGCCCTCGGGGGCGGGGGTGGGATCAGGCATCGCTGGAGGCGCTGGCTGTGGGGATCGGTTCGGCCGCAACAACCTCCGATGGAGTGGAGGTGTCGAGGGGGAGAGCGGTGGGATCGGCGAGAGCGGCCACCTGGGTTTCGGCCTTGAGATAGGCCCCGGTGACGATCGGCGCCACCGCTTTCATGGCGTGGCCGATGGTGAGGTAGCGGTGGGTGGGGAGGTTGTTGCCCCGCTCGGCCAGAGCTTCGTTGCCCACCTTCTTGCGCAGCTTGATCACGGCATCGAAGATCGCCTCGGGCCGGGGCGGGCAGCCGGGGATGTAGAGGTCCACCGGAATCAGCTTGTCGACGCCGCGCACTGCCGTGGTGGAGTCGGCGCTGAACATGCCGCCGGTGATCGTGCAGGCGCCCATGGCGATCACGTACTTGGGCTCGGGCATCTGCTCATAGAGCCGCACCAGGGCCGGGGCCATCTTCATGGTCACGGTGCCGGCCGTGATCAGCAGATCAGCCTGGCGGGGGCTGGAGCGGGGCACCAGACCGAAGCGGTCGAAGTCGAAGCGGGAGCCGAGCAGTGCCGCGAACTCGATGAAGCAGCAGGCCGTGCCGTAGAGCAGGGGCCAGAGGCTGCTGAGCCGTGCCCAGTTGTGCAGGTCGTCGAGGCTGGTGAGGATCACGTTCTCGGAAAGATCCGAGGTGATCTGCGGAGCACCGACCGGGTTGCAACTGGACGCCCGCAGATCGCGCAGGGCGTCGATCGAAGGGGTGCTGGAGGCGGAGGTGGGAGTGAGGGTCATGGTGGAAAGGGCGTCAGCTCCACTCGAGGGCGCCCTTGCGCCAGGCGTAGGCGAGGGCAACCACCAGGATGGTGATGAAGATCAGGGCCTCGATGAAGGCGAGCAGGCCGAGCCGGCTGAACGCCACGGCCCAGGGGTACAGAAACACCGTTTCCACGTCGAAGATCACGAAGACCAACGCGAACATGTAATAACGGATGTTGAACTGAATCCAGGCACCGCCGATCGGCTCCATGCCGGATTCATAGGTGAGTCGGCGTTCGCCGTCACGCGATTTCGGCGACACCAGTTTGTTGGTGACCAGGGCCAGGACCGGAACCGCTGCTGAGATCAGCAGAAAGCCCAGGAAGGCGTCGTAGCCAGGTAAGACGAACATCGCGAGGCTGAACCCGGCGCAGAGTCTGGCATCCGCGCCCGTCAAACGGTCGCTGCCGCCAAAGGTGCTGCCGCGACAAGGGCCTGGATAGAGTTTCTTTTCACGGCAGCGGGGCCCAACGCCATGGTCAATGGCCAGGACACTGATCAGGACGTTGGACCAGATCAGGACGTTGGACCAGCCGCTGCGCAGGACGCGCCGCCAGCCGGCGACCAGCCGGTGGGCGAGGCGGCGCCCGAGAGCGCCGGCACCGATCCCGACACCCACCGGTTCGAGTGCCGCAGCTGCGGCTTCGTCTACGACCCGGGCGAGGGGGTGCGCAAGCTGGCGATTCCCGCCGGCACGCCCTTCAGCAGCCTTGATCCGGTGGGCTTCCGCTGTCCGGTCTGCCGCAGCCGGGTGGGGGCCTTCAAGGACATCGGCCCCCGCAACAAGCCGAGCGGCTTCGAGGAGAACCTCAGCTACGGCTTCGGGGTGAACACCCTCACCCCCGGCCAGAAAAACGTGCTCATCTTCGGCGGCTTCGCCCTGGCCTTCGCCTTCTTCCTGTCCCTCTATTCCCTGCGTTGACCCCCGTGAAGCGCCTGTTCTCTCCCCTGCTGGCCGTGCTGATCACGCTCGGCCTCAGCTTCGGCCTCGGCGGCTGCGTCACCACCGGCCTGCCCGTGGCCGCCACCAGCCCCTGGCAGCCCGTGGCGCTGTCCACCAGCGCCAACCCTCTCGATGTGGCCTTCACCGATGCCAAGCACGGCTTCCTGGTGGGCAGCAACCGGCTGATCCTCGAAACCGACAACGGCGGGGCCAGCTGGGAGGAGCGCTCCCTTGATCTGCCCGATGGGGAGAACTTCCGTCTGATCAGCATCGACTTCAGCGGAGCCGAGGGCTGGATCGTGGGTCAACCGGGCCTGCTGTTGCATACCGCTGATGCCGGCAGGAGCTGGGAACGCCTGCTGCTCGACACCAAGCTGCCTGGCGATCCCTATACCGTCACCGCCACCGGTCGGGGCAGTGCGGAGCTGGCCACCACCGTGGGGGCGATCTACAGCACCGGCGATGCGGGCGTCACCTGGCAGGCGGAAGTGAGCGATGCGGCCGGCGCCGTGCGCGACCTGCGCCGCTCCTCCGACGGCCGCTACGTGAGCGTGTCCAGCCTCGGCAACTTCTTCGCCACCTGGGAGCCGGGCCAGGCGGTCTGGCAGCCCCACCAGCGGGTGAGCAGCCAGCGCCTTCAGAGCATGGGCTTCCAACCCGACGGCCACCTCTGGATGGTCACCCGGGGCGCCCAGCTGCGCTTCAACGACGATGCCACCGATCCGGAGGCCTGGAGCAAGCCGGTGATCCCGATCACCAACGGCTTCGGCTACCTCGACATGGCCTGGGGGCCGAATGGTGACGTGTGGACAGGCGGCGGCAGCGGCACCCTGCTGGTAAGCCACGACGGCGGCAGCCACTGGGAGCGCGATCCGGTGGGCGCCGTCCAGCCCACGAACTTCACCCGGATCAGCTTCACCAGCGACGGCAAGGGCTTCGTGCTGGGCGAACGGGGCAACCTGCTGCGCTGGGTGGGCTAGGGCCAGCCGGCCCAACTGCATCCCTGTGTAACCAACCGCCGCTCCGCCTCTCGCCGGTCACAGCCCGACCCTTAAGATTCCGTAGCTGATTTGCCCGCTGCTATGGCTGCCGGCTCCACCGGGGAACGCCCGTTCTTCGAGATCATTACGAGCATCCGCTACTGGGTCATCCACGCCGTCACCTTGCCGGCGATCTTCCTGGCCGGATTCCTCTTCGTCTCCACTGGCTTGGCGTACGACGCCTTCGGAACGCCTCGCCCCGATGCCTACTTCCAACCCCAGGAAGCCAAGGCACCGGTGGTGAGCCAGCGTTACGAGGGCAAGAGCCAGCTTGACCTGCGCCTCAAGTAACGCCATGACCCAGTCTTCTGTCTCCACCACGCCACGCAACTACCCCATCTTCACGGTGCGGTGGTTGTCGGTTCATGCGCTGGGCATCCCCACGGTTTTCTTCCTGGGAGCCCTGGCGGCCATGCAATTCGTCCGCCGCTGATTTCCGCCATGCAGCGCAATCCCAACCCGAACAATCTGCCGGTCGAACTCAACCGCACCAGCCTTTATCTGGGCCTGCTGTTTGTGTTCGTCATCGGCGTTCTGTTCACCAGCTACTTCTTCAACTGATCGGGAGATTCAGCCATGAGCGGCAAGAAATCCGCACTACCTGACGGTCGCATTCCCGATCGCCTGCCTGACGGCCGACCGGCCGTGGCCTGGAAGAGCCGCTGGACCGAAGGGGTTCTTCCCCTCTGGTTGGTGGCCACCGCCGGCGGTATCGCCGTGATCTTCGTGGTCGGCCTGTTCTTCTACGGCTCCTATGTGGGTGTGGGTTCGGCCTGATTCCCCCTGCTCGGCTTCAAGCTTCGCGGGCCCGAGGGCCCGCTTTTTTTGTTGTGCTTTTCCTTCCTGCGCCTTTCTTTGGGCGGCTCCAGCGGAACCGCTCAGGCCTGGTAGTAGCTGCGGTACCAGTGGGCGAAGCGGGCCACACCCTCTGTGATCGGGGTGTGGGGCGCAAAGCCCACCCAAGCCTCGAGGGCGGCGGTGTCGGCAGCGGTGGCCTCCACGTCTCCAGGCTGCATCGGCTCCAGGCTCTGGATCGCCGGGGTGCCGAGTGCCGCCTCCATCACCCCGATGAACTCGAGCAGAGGCGTGGGCTGGCTGTTGCCGATGTTGAACACCCGGTGGGGCACCGCCGCGGTGGCGGGATTGGGGCCCAGTGGGTCGAAGAGCGGATCGGCGGTGGCCGGTTTATCGAGGCAGCGCACCACCCCCTCAACGATGTCGTCGATGTAGGTGAAATCCCGCTGCATGCGGCCGTGGTTGAACACCCGGATCGGCTCGCCGGCCAGGATGGCGCGGGCGAACAGCATCGGGGCCATGTCCGGCCGGCCCCAGGGGCCATAGACGGTGAAAAAGCGCAGACCGGTGGCGGGCAGCCCATAGAGGTGGCTGTAGGTGTGCGCCATGAGCTCGTTGGCCTTCTTGGTGGCCGCGTACAGGCTCACCGGATGGTTGACCGCGTCCTGCTCGCCGAAGGGCATGCGGCGGTTGCCGCCATACACGGAGCTGCTGGAGGCATACACAAGGTGGCCGGCGCCGTGATGGCGGCACCCCTCCAGGATGTGGCCGAACCCCACCAGGTTGCTCTGGATGTAGGCGGCGGGGTTCTCCAGCGAGTAGCGCACCCCCGCCTGGGCGGCCAGATGCACCACCCGTGCGGGGCGCTCGGCCGCGAACAGCGCCGCCATGGCCTCCCCATTCTCCAGATCCAGGCGGTGAAACCGGAAGCCATCGCTGCGCTCAAGCCGGGCCAGCCGTGCCTGCTTGAGGGCCGGGTCGTAGTAGCTGTTGAGGTTGTCGAGGCCGATCACCCGTTCGCCACGGGCCAGCAGGCGCTCGCAGAGCGCCGCGCCAATGAACCCGGCAGCGCCAGTCACGAGGATGGGTCCAGCTGGAGGCAACACGGGTGACGCCATGGTTCAGGGGGTGGGTCCGGTGCGCTGGTGCCACGCCCAGGCGTGGGCGATGATCTCGCGCAGATCCGGGTAACGGGGCTCCCAGCCCAGCACCTGCCGGGCCTTCTGCGCGCTGGCCACCAGGGTCGGCGGATCGCCAGGCCGGCGCGGCGCCACCACGGCGGTGAGCGGGCGTTGCGTGACCTCCTGGGCCGCGGTGAGCACCTCCTGGACCGAAAAGGCCGTGCCCGTGCCGAGGTTGAAGATCAACGGCTCAACCGGCTGGTGCGCCCCGCCGGCCAGAAGATGCTCAAGGCCCAGCACATGGGCGTCGGCCAGATCACTGACGTGGATGTAATCCCGCAGGCAGGTGCCATCGGGGGTGGGGTAATCGGTGCCGAAGATCTTGATGCTCTCGCGCCGGCCGGAAATCGCATCGAGCACCAGCGGGATCAGGTGGGTTTCGGGGTCGTGGTCTTCGCCGAGGTCACCGTGCGGATCAGCGCCGGCCGCATTGAAATAGCGGAAGATCACGCTGGGCAGCCCATAGGCGGCCGCGAAATCTGCCAGCATCTGCTCCACCATCCACTTGCTGCGTCCATAGGAATTGATCGGCCGCTGGGGGGTGTCCTCCGTGATCGGCACCGTCTCCGGGCTGCCATACGTTGCGCAGGTGGAGGAGAACACGATCGGAATGGCCGGCCCTTGGCCGGTGCGCACCGGCTCCACGAGCGCTTCGAGCAAGGTGAGGGTGTCGCCGAGATTGTTGCGGTAATACTTGGCAGGATCCAGAACCGATTCGCCCACATAGGCATAGGCGGCGAAATGCAGCACAGCACGCACTGGCACACCGCCGCAGGCGGGATGGCGGCCGCTGAGCAAGGCCTCAATCAAGGCACGATCACCCACCTGGCCCTGCACCAGCGGCACTCGCAGCACCTCTTCCACGATGGAACGGTGCCCATACACGAGGTTGTCGAGCACCACAGGCCGGTGGCCCGCCTGCTGCAGGGCACGCACCGTATGGCTGCCGATGTAGCCAGCCCCTCCAGTCACAAGCAGGGTCATGAATCGAGCCCCAGGCTGCGGCGAAAGTAGGCGATCGTGGGGTCCAACCCCTCTTCCAAGGACACCTTGGGTTCCCAGCCCAGTTCGCGGCGGGCCAGGTCGATCACCGGCTGGCGCTGGAGCGGGTCATCCTGCGGCAGCGGCAGATAGACAAAGGGCAGCGATGGGTTGATGCGAGCGCGCACCAGATCAGCCAGCTGGCGGATGGTGAATTCACCTGGATTGCCGATATTGATCGGTCCATTATGGTTCGCGTTCATTAAGCGAATCAATCCTTCCACAAGATCATCGACATAGCAGAAGCTGCGGGTCTGGCTTCCGTCGCCGTACAGGGTAAGGGGTTGACCGCGCAAGGCCTGGACCACGAAGTTACTCACCACACGGCCATCATCAGAAAACATGCGCGGTCCGTAGGTGTTGAAGATGCGCGCCACGCGAATCTCCGTGCCATGCATTCGGTGGTAATCGAAGCAGAGCGCCTCGGCAATGCGCTTGCCTTCGTCGTAACAGGAGCGAATGCCGGTGGTGTTCACGCAACCGCGATAACTCTCGGGCTGTGGATGCACTTCCGGATCGCCATACACCTCGCTGGTGCTGGCCATCAGCAAGCGGGCTCCGACCCGGCGGGCCAGACCCAGCATGTTGTAGGTGCCGAGAAAACTCGTCTTGGCGGTCTTGATCGGGTTGGCCTGGTAGTACCGCGGCGAAGCGGGGCAAGCCAGGTGCCAGATCCGGTCAACCTCCAGCAGGATCGGCTCGGTCACGTCATGGCGAATCAGCTCGAAGCTGGGATGCCCGATCCAGCGGGCGACGTTGACCTTGGTGCCAGTGAAGTAGTTGTCGAGGCAGATCACCTCCTCGCCAGCTTCCATCAACCGGTCCACCAGGGTGGAACCGAGAAAGCCGGCGCCACCGGTCACCAGGTTGCGCCTTGAAGCCACAGGTGCCGTCACTCAGCCCTTGCCCACGGACCACACTTGCAGACCAGCCTGTCGTGCCGCTGCGGTGTCGGTGATGTCACGCACGTCGAACAGCCAGGCCGGCCGTCGCATTGCGGCGGCGATCGCCGGCCAGTCAAGCGTGCGGTAAGCGCCCCATTCAGTGAGCACGATCACCGCATCGGCGCCCGTCACGGCCTCCAGTGGGGTTTCCGCCCGCTGCCACTTGCCGTCATCGGCAAAGCCACGCTCGCAGGCATCGGGTGGGCGGCCCAGATCGGCGCTGATCTGGGTGGTGGCCACCTTGGGGTCGTGAATCACCAGGTGAGCCCCTTCCTCAAGCAGACCACGGCAGATCGCAATGGCCGGTGACTCGCGGGTGTCGTTGGTGTCGGCCTTGAAGGCGAAACCCAGCACCGCCAGGCGCTTACCGCTCACGGTGCCGAACAGCCGGCTCACCACAAGTCGGGCAATGCGCTGCTGCTGCCAGCTGTTGAAAACCACCACCTGCTCCCAGTAGCTGGCAGCGTCGTCGAGGCCGTAATGGCGGCAGAGGTAGACAAGGTTGAGAATGTCCTTCTGGAAGCAACTGCCGCCGAAGCCGGGGCCCGCGGCGAGAAACTTCATGCCGATGCGCGAGTCGCTGCCGATTGCCCGCGCCACTTCGGTGATGTCAGCGCCAGTGGCCTCGCACAGCGCACCCACGGCGTTGATCGAAGAGATGCGCTGGGCCAGGAAGGCGTTGGCGGTGAGCTTGGAGAGCTCGCTGCTCCACAGGTTGGTGTGCAGGATGCGCTCCGGGTCCACCCAATGGCCATAGATGGCCGACAGCGCGGCGATCGCTGCAGGGTCTTCGCCACCGATCAGCACCCGGTCGGGATGCTCAAGATCGCGAATGGCGGTGCCCTCTGCCAGGAATTCCGGATTGGAGAGCACCGAGAAGGTTTTCGCCTCCAGGCCGGACTCGCCGCCCGGACTGGCACCGCCGGCCAGGCTCTGGGATCCCATCAGGATCTGCTTGATCGTTTCGGCCGTGCGCACCGGCAGGGTGCTTTTCTCCACCACGATCGTGTGGCCCGTGGCCTGCGCCGCCACCTGGCGGGCCGAAGCTTCGATCCAGCGCAGGTCGGAGGCCTGCCCCGCTCCCAGACCGCGGGTCTTGGTGGGGGTGTTCACCGAGAGGAACACCATGTCGGCGCTGGCGATGGCGTCATCCACCTCGGTGGTGAAGTGCAGATTGCGACCGCGGCAGCGGCCCACCACCTCCGCCAGTCCCGGCTCATAGACCGGCAGGTTGGCGAGATCCGGGTCGTTCCAGGCGGCGATCCTGGCGGCGTTGAGGTCCACCAGGGTGACCTGGAGGTGCGGGCAGCGATCGGCAATCACCGCCATCGTCGGCCCGCCGACATACCCGGCACCGATGCAGCAGATGGAGCGAACCTCGGGCGGATGCACTACGTCCAACGGCTCACCCTGAATCCATTCATCCTGTTCCGGAAATTATCCCCGCTGGCCGGGCCTCTTGCCGTTGCGGAGTCAACTTGCTGATCCGGTCGCTCTGGTGTTCAGGTCGACGGGGTGATCCGGGCCGGCGGGCACTGGTGAACCGGCTGATCCAGTCAGCCGGCGGATCCGGCGAGCTGGGCAAGAACGGCCGACGGGCTGAGCCGCTGCTCGGCACCGCCGCCCAGCAGATTCTTCAGCAGCACCAGGCCCTGTTCCGCTTCGCTTTCGCCGATCACCACCGCCCAGGGGGCGCCGGAGCGGTCGGCGCGCTTGAGCTGCCGCGCGAAGGCGGCACCGGAGAGATCCAGCTCCGCCGCCTGGCCCCGGCGCCGCAGCTGCGTGGCGAGATCGAGCGCCATCGCTTCCGCCAGGGGCCCGCGGCTCACCACGTACACCGCCGGCACCGGCGCCGCGGCGCCGGTCGCACCGGCACGCTCCAGCAGCACGACCAGCCGCTCCATGCCGATCGCCCAGCCGATCGCCGCTGTGGCTGGCCCGCCCAGCTGCTCCACCAGCCCGTCGTAGCGGCCGCCGCCACAGACGGTGGCCTGGGCACCCAGCTGATCGCTGGTGATCTCGAACGCCGTGTGGGCGTAGTAGTCGAGCCCGCGCACCAGGCGGGGGTTGAGCTGGTAAGGAATCGCGAGGCGATCGAGCAGCTCGCGCACCTGCTCGAAGCGCTGGCGGCTCGCCGCGCTGAGGTGGTCGATCAGCAGCGGCGCGTCCGCCAGGACGGCCTGGGTGGCCGGGTTCTTGCTGTCGAGGATGCGCAGCGGGTTGGTGGCGATGCGCTCGCACGCCTCCGGGTCGAGCTGCTCGCGCCGCTGCTCCAGCCAGCCCACCAGCGCCTGCCGGTACGCCGCCCGGTCGCTGGCATCGCCCAGGGAGTTGAGCTCCAGCGCCAGGCCGCTGACGCCCAGGGCGGTGAGCAGATCCCAGGCGATCGCGATCGCTTCGGCATCGCTGCGGGGATCGGTAGCACCGAGAAACTCCAGGCCGATCTGGTGGAACTGGCGCTGACGCCCGGCCTGGGGCCGTTCGTAGCGGAACATCGGGCCGCCGTACCAGAGCCGCTGCGGGCCCTGGCTGAGCAGGCCGTGCTCCAGCACCGCCCGCACCACCGAGGCGGTGCCTTCCGGCCGCAGCGTGCAGCGGCGCTGACCCCGGTCTTCGAAGCTGTACATCTCCTTGCCCACCACATCGGTGGCCTCGCCGATGCCCCGGGCGAACAGCTCGGTGACCTCCAGCAGCGGCGTGCGGATCTCACTCAGCCCGGCACGGCGGAAGTGATCGCGGGCCACCGCCTCCACGTGCTGCCAGACCGGCAGCTGCGCCGGCAGCAGATCCACCATGCCGCGCAGGCTCTGCAGTTTCTCCACGCCCATGTCCAGGTCTGGGGACAGTTTGCGGGATCGCCGCTCAGCGCACCCCCAGCCACTTGTGGCTCTGCAGGCTGAGCCGCCAGTCGGGACTGGCGCGCACGAACTCCAAGGCCAGCGCCCGCCCCTGGCTGCTCTGCCAACCGGGTTGCAGCAGCAGCTGGGGCGGAGCCGTGTGCCGCTCCTGCCGGGCCGCCGCGGCCATGGCGGTGGCGAAGGCGAGGTCGTCGGGCTCGTGCACCACCACCTTGAGCTCGTCGCAGCAGCTGAGCAGCTCCTGCAGCGGCGGCCGGTGGCGTTTGGGCGAGAGGGTGATCCAGTCGAAATGGCCGCTGAGGTGATCGACACCGCTGGTTTCCAGGTGCAGGGGCAGCGGCGGATCCACGGCGCCGCGCAGCTGGGCGCACAGGGCCGTGAGGTCGTGGTGCAGCGGTTCTCCGCCGGTGATCACCACAAAGGCCGCTCCGGCCGCCGCCGCCGCGGTCATCTCCGCCGCCAGCGCCGCCAGGGGCTGCAGCGGATGGGCCTGCTGCGGCCAGGAGCCCTTGGTGTCACACCAGGGACAACCCACTGTGCAGCCCGCCAGCCGCAGGAAGAACGCACTGCGACCAGCGTGGCTTCCTTCCCCCTGGATCGAGTGGAAGGTTTCCACCACCGGCAGGGCAGCGGACGCCGGCGGAGTCATGGCCACGGGCAGGGCAAGGCTCAACGGGAAAGGCTCAGGAGAACAGACTCAAGGGGAAACGGGCAGACCGGCAACTGGGTCGGGCTGGGAACGCTCCAGGGCGGCAAGAGCCGCCTCGCTGGCCGCGGCCTCACTGGCGCTGCCGGCGGCATGGCGCAACTGGGCCGCTTCCACGAGGCCACGGAAGAGCGGATGGGGGCGGCCGGGCCGGGAGAGGAACTCGGGGTGGAACTGGCAGGCGGTGAAGAACGGGTGGCCTTCCAGCTCGATCAGCTCCACGAGGCGGCCATCAGGCGAGGTGCCGCTGATGCGGAAGTTGGAGTCGAGGAACAGATTGCGGTAGGCGTTGTTGAACTCGTAGCGGTGGCGGTGCCGCTCGTACACCACCGCTTCGCCATAGAGCCGTTCGGCCATGGTGCCGGGCTGCAGGCGGCAGGGATAGACGCCGAGGCGCATGGTGCCGCCCAGGTCGACCACGTCCTGCTGTTCGGGCAGCAGGTGGATGACGGGATGGGCTGCATCGGCATCGATCTCGGCGCTGGTCGCCCCTTCCAGGCCCGCCAGGTGGCGCGCCCACTCGATCACGGCGCACTGCATGCCCAGGCACAGCCCGAGGAACGGCACGCGCTGCTCTCGCGCCCAGCGGATCGCCGCCACCTTGCCATCGACGCCGCGGTTACCGAAGCCGCCGGGCACCACCACCGCATCCATGCCCTGCAGCAGCGCATCGGCCCCTTCGGTTTCGATCTGCTCGGCGCTCACCCAGTGCAGATCGAGGGAGGCGTCCTGCTCCAGGCAGGCGTGGCGCAGCGCCTCCACCACCGAGAGATAGGCATCGTTGAGCTGCACGTACTTGCCCACCAGGGCCACCTTCACCGGTGGGCCGGGGTTGCGCAGCTTGCGCACCAGTTCCTCCCAGCGGGCCATGTCGCTGCTGTGGTCGTCGAGGCCGAGCACATCGAGCACTTCGCGGCAGAGCCCCTCGCGCTCCATCGCCAGCGGCACCGCGTAGATGCTGTCGGCATCCAGGGCTTCGATCACCGCGTGGGTGGACACGCCGCAGAAGCCGCCGATCTTGGCCTTGAGCTCCTCGCTGATCGGCCGGTCGCTGCGGCACACCAGCAGATCGGGCTGGATGCCGATCGAGCGCAACTCCTTCACCGAGTGCTGGGTGGGCTTGGTCTTGAGTTCGCCGGAGGTGCCGATGTAGGGCAGCAGGGTGACGTGCACGTAGGCCAGGTCGTGGCGGCCCACATCGCCGCGGAACTCACGGATGGCCTCCAGGAAGGGCAGAGATTCGATGTCGCCCACGGTGCCGCCGATCTCTGTGATCACCACATCCACGCCGCTGTCGGCGGCCAGCCGGTGGATGCGTTCGCGGATCTCCCGGGTGATGTGCGGAATCACCTGGACGGTGCCGCCTTCATAGTCGCCGCGGCGCTCCTTGTTGATCACCGCCTGGTAGATGGAGCCGGTGGTCACGCTGTTGAGGCGTGACATGGCGGTGTCGGTGAAGCGCTCGTAGTGGCCCAGGTCAAGGTCGGTCTCAGCGCCGTCCTGGGTGACGAACACTTCGCCGTGCTGGTACGGGCTCATCGTGCCCGGATCCACGTTCAGGTAGGGGTCGAGCTTGAGGATCGAAACGCTGTAGCCACGGGATTTGAGCAGCCGCCCGAGGCTGGCCGCCACGATGCCCTTGCCGATGCTCGACACCACCCCGCCGGTCACGAACACGAACTTCGCCATGGGGGTGGAGCAGGCACTGGCGGACACATCAATCTATCGAGCGTCCTCCGCCCGCACTGAAGCCGCCGCCACCAGGCCCGCTGCGCGGGCAACACGGCCTGCGCCACCACCGCGAGACTCAGCCCTCCAGCAGGCTGCGCAGCATCCACGCGGTTTTCTCGTGGATCTGCAGGCGCTGGGTCAGCAGGTCGGCGGTGGGTTGGTCATTGGCCTCATCAGCCACGGTGAACACCGAGCGGATCGTGCGAGCCACCGCTTCGTGGCCCTCCACCAGCTCGCGCACCATGGCGAGGGCGGTGGGCACACCTTCGGTTTCGGGGATCGAGGAGAGGCCCGCATAGGTGGCGCCGCCGTAGGGGGCCGGGCAACCGAGGGCACGGATCCGCTCGGCGATCAGGTCGAGGGCCGTCCACAACTCCGTGTACTGGTCCATGAACATCAGGTGGAGCGTGTTGAACATCGGCCCGGTGACGTTCCAGTGGAAGCCGTGGGTCTTGGCGTAGAGCACGTAGGAATCGGCCAGCACGTTGCCGAGGCCAGCGGCGATCTGCAGCCGCTGGCTCTCAGGAATGCCGATGTCGATCGGAGGAGCGGTGACGGCCATGGGGGCGTTCGGGGGAGAGGTGGGAACCTCGTTCTAGCCGTGGGGATACGGCCTGCGGCAACAACGCCACAGCCCGTGGGAAACATTGGCGGCCGCTGCGGGCTCAGCCCTCCTCCGCCACCCAGGTGCTGGCCACATGCAGCTCGTCCAGCTGCTTCATGGACACGTCGGCCGGGGCCTGGGTGAGCAGGCAACGGGCCTGCTGCGTCTTGGGGAAGGCGATCGTGTCGCGGATCGACTCCTCACCCGCCAGCAGCATCACCATGCGATCGAGACCGAAGGCGATGCCGCCGTGGGGCGGGGCGCCCATGTCGAGCGCTTCGATCAGGAAGCCGAACTGCCGCTCGGCCTCTTCCAGCGGCAGGCCGATCGTCTGCAGCACCTGTTTCTGCAGGGCGGCGTCGTGGATGCGCAGCGAACCACCCCCCAGTTCCAGGCCGTTGAGCACCAGGTCGTAGGCCTGGGCGCGGGCGGTGGGCAGGGCCGTGGACCAGCCGGCCGGATCGGCGCCGAGATCGGTGGCATTGGGCGCGCAGAAGGGATGGTGCAGAGCCTCAAGCCGGTTCTCCTCAGCGTTGAACTCGAACATCGGGAAATCCACCACCCAGAGGAAGTTCCAGGCGCCGCCGGCGCCGCTGGCGGGCACCAGACCCAGCTCACGGGCCAGGAACTGGCGCACCCGGTCGAGCGCCTTGTTCACTGTGGCGGTGTCGCCGGCACCGAACAGCAGCAGGGTGCCGGGCTCGGCGCCGGTGCGGCGCAGCAGCTCGGCCTTGCCCTCGGCGCTCAGGTTGTCCTTGATGGCGCCGATGCTGTCGATCTCGCCCCCCTCCCGCACGCGGATGAAGGCCAGGCCCCCGGCGCCGGCGGTGGTGGCTTCAGAGAACACGTCGCCGCCGGGCTTGATGCGCACGTTGCTGATCGCGTCGTTGCCGCCGGGGATCGCGATGCATTTCACCGCTCCACCGGCGGCCACGGCGCCGGAGAACACCTTGAAGCCGCTGGTGGCCACGATGTCGCTCACGTTGGTGAGCTCCAGGCCATAGCGGGTGTCGGGCCGGTCGGTGCCGTAGCGGTCCATCGCCTCCTGCCAGGTGAGCCGGGGGAAGGGGCTGGGCAGCTCGATGCCCTTGACGGCACGCCAGATCGTGGCGATCAGCCGTTCGTTGAGCTGCAGGATCTGCTCCTGCTCCATGAAGCTCACCTCGATGTCGAGCTGGGTGAACTCCGGCTGGCGGTCGGCGCGCAGGTCTTCGTCGCGGAAGCAGCGGGCCACCTGGTAGTAGCGCTCGATGCCACCCACCATCAGCAGCTGCTTGAACAGCTGGGGCGACTGGGGCAGGGCGAACCACTCCCCGCCGCACACCCGGCTCGGCACCAGGTAGTCACGGGCACCCTCGGGGGTGGAGCGGGTGAGCACGGGCGTTTCCACCTCGATGAAGCCCTCGGCCTCGAGGAAGCGGCGGGCCGCCTGGATGGTCTGGGCGCGCAGGCGCAGGTTGCCGTTCATGCGCTCGCGGCGCAGATCCAGATAGCGGTGGCGCAGGCGCAGTTCCTCCCGCACCGGCGTGTCGTCGTGCACCGACACCGGGAAGGGCAGATTGCCCCGCACCTCGTTGAGCACCTCGATCGCGGCGGCCAGCACCTCGACGGCGCCGGTGGCGAGCCGCTCGTTGCGGGAGTCGGCGGGGCGATCGCGCACTGTGCCCGACACCTTCAGCACGGTTTCGTTGCGCAGCCGCTCGGCCACGGCGAACGCGGCGGGGGAAAGATCGGGATCCACCGTGATCTGCACGGTGCCGCTGCGGTCGCGCAGATCGATGAAGATCACACCGCCGTGATCACGCCGCCGGTCCACCCAGCCGCACAGCGACACGGCCTGGCCCGTGGCATCGCTGCGCAGGTCGCCGCATCCGTGGCTGCGCATGGGGGAAATCGAGGGGAAGGGCGAGTTTCCCACAGGGCCTCAGGCGCCAGGCCCCCAGCGGCTCGCGCGCCAGTGCCCGGGCGGCTCAGGGACGCCGGTAGAACGGACGTCGCACCACCACCGCCGGCTCCTGGCGGCCGCGGATCTCCACCGTCAGCGCCGTGCCGGGCCGGGCCGCGTCGGCGGGTACATAGGCAAGCGCGATCGCCTCGGCAAGCGTGGGCGACCAGGTGCCGCTGGTGACCTCGCCCACCACCTGGCCGTCGCGCAGCACCGGGTAGCCATGGCGGGCGATCGCCCGGCCCTGCAACTTCAGGCCCACCAAGCGGCGGCTCACCCCTGTGGCGGTCTGGCGTTCGAGCACATCGCGGCCGATGAACGCCGCCGGCATCTCCAGGTGCACCAGCCAGCCCAGCGAGGCCTCCAGGGGGGAGGTGGTGGCGTCCATGTCGTTGCCGTAGAGGTGCATGGCCGCCTCCAGGCGCAGGGTGTCACGGGCACCGAGCCCGCAGGGGGTCACCCCTTCGGCCAGCAGTTGCTGCCACAGGGCCTGGCCGGGGCCGGCCGCCAGCAGCAGCTCGAAGCCGTCTTCGCCGGTGTAGCCGGTGCGGCCCACGAACGCCATGGCGCCACGTGCTGCCCCCGCCGCACTGCCCGCCAACGGCAACGTGCGGTGACCAAAACGGGGCAGGCCGGTCAGATCGGCGCCGCTGAGGGCGGCCAGCCGGGCTTCGGCCTCCGGGCCCTGCAGGGCCAGCAGCACCCCCTCCCCCTTGCGGTCGGCCACGACGATCCCGTGTGGTTCCAGCTGGGAACGCAGCCAGGTGGTGTCTGCCTCGGCGCAGGCGGCGTTGATCACCAGCACCAGCACATCGGCGTCGCCCTCCGGCCCGGGCTGGCGCCCGCAGTCGTAGACGATCAGGTCGTCGCGGATGCCGCCGGCCGCATTGAGCAGCACCGTGTAGCAGGCCTCGCCAGGGCCGATGCGGTGCAGGTCGCTGGGCACCAGCGCCTGGAGGGCGTCCTTGACGCCGTCCCCCCGCAGGGTCAGCACCCCCATGTGGGAGATGTCGAAGACACCACAGTGCTGGCGCACGGCCTGGTGCTCCGCCACCAGCCCCGAGAACTGCACCGCCATCTCCCAGCCGGCGAAGGGCACCATGCGCCCACCGGCTCCGCGGCAGGCGTCGGCCAGGGGCGTGTGCCTGAGGGGAGCGGCGGGCACGGAGGGATCGGCCATGGGCTGTCGCCTCGCCAGGGAAAGAAGTGGCGCGATCCTATGGAGACGCGTCTGCAAATCCGAAGACTTCCCGCTGGTTCGGTTCTTTCTCTGTTAATGCGCTGCAGCAGTCATTACCTTGAGGAACCAAAAATCGGCCAGCAATGGGCCAGCGTTCCTCCTGCCGCAGCTGTCGGCACTGCAGCCCCCCCAGCGCTGAGGCCATGGGCTGGTGCCATCTGCGCCGCCTGGAGATCCATCAGGAGCTGGCCTCTGATCTCTGGTGCCACCACTGGACGGCACGCAGCCCGCGGCTGCCCGTGTCAGAAATTCTTCCCTACAGCCATCCACACCCCGGGGCGGCACCGACCATCCGCCAACTGGCCCTCACCGACCTGCTGCCCGCTTCGGTGTAGCCGAGCACATTCCGGCGGTTTCACGCTTGATTGCGTGTGAGTTGACGTTACGCTCTTGGGCTGTCACTGCTGCCAGCAACGGCCTGCGCCGCTGCTGAAAGGGTGGCTCTTTCCCCCGATTTCAGGAGGTAGATGATTGCTCACTCTTGCCAGCACGACCCCGGTTGACCTGATGGCCCGACAGGTGGACGGAGACATCCTCACGCTCCCCACCGGATCTTCGATTTTCAAACGCGGTGACACCGCCAGTGCCATCTACGCCGTCCGCAAAGGGATCGTTGAGTTGATCGATCCCAGCGGCGAGCGGCTCTGTTACCGCCCCGGCGAACTGTTCAGTTACCAGGACATCGTCTGGCGGGGGGGCTTCTTCCGCAACGAGGCCCTGGCACGCACCCCGGTGGAGCTGGTGCGACTCGGTCGCCTGCGCTTCCTCAACCTGCTCCACAACCACCCCACCCTGGCGGTGGTGTTGATCGGTCAGCAGCACGAGCGATTGCGCGAGCAACGCACCAGCGGCTCCTATTGCTACTGACCCGCACTGGGGCGTTCGCGCCCCAGCAGCAGCAGCAGGCTGCGGGTCACCTTGGCGGCCAGCACGGCGCTGCAGCCGCTGGGGTCAAGCATCGGCGCCAGTTCCACCACATCTGCCGCCACCAGATCGTGGTGGCGCAGCTCCTCCAGCAGGGCGGCGAAGTGGCCCCAGAGGAAGCCGCCCGGTTCCGGTGTGCCGGTGCCCGCCATCACGGCCGGATCGAACCAGTCAAGGTCGACGGTGAGATACAGCGGCCGGCCGCGCAGCGGCTGCAGCGCTGCGGCCAGATCCGCCTGCAACAGCTCCGGTGCCAGGCCGCAACCGCCGGCGCGGCCCACCAGGCGGCCGGTGCGGCGCAGCTCGCTGAACTCCTCGCGTGTGCCGCTGCGGATGGCGATCTGGCGCAGCACGCCACTGGGAAGCACCTCCAGACAGCGGCGCATGGCGCAGGCATGGCTGTGGCGTGTGCCCAGCCAGCTGTCACGCAGATCGGCGTGGGCATCGAGCTGCACCATCACCAGATCCGGATGGCGGCTGGCCACCGCCGCCACCGCGCCGCTGCTGATCGAATGCTCGCCGCCCAGCATCAGCGGGCGCAGTCCGTGCGCCAGCACCGCCTCGGTGGCCTGGCGCACGGCCGCCACCACCGGCTCGGGCGCTCCGAAGGGAATGTCCACGGCGCCGAGATCGGCGAAGGCCAGATCCTCCAGATCCAGGTCCAGCTGCGGGTCGTAGGTTTCCAGCCCGCTGCTCACCTCCCGGATCGCCGCCGGCCCGAAGCGGGTGCCGGGGCGGAAGGAGGTGGTGCCGTCGTAGGGCACGCCGAACAGGCCGACGCGGCAGCCAGCCGGATCCCGCCGGGCCGCCATGAAGATCGCCCCCTCGGTGGCGAAGAGCTCGGCAGCGGAAGGCTCGCTGCTGGAAGGATCGGCGGCGGACAGCTCGATGGGAGAGGCGTTGCTCATGCCTGCAGCTCCCGTTCGATCGCGGCGGGTACCGCCTCGAAGGCACCGGCCTGCCAGCGGGGGCTCCAGATCGAGCAGCCCTCGGCCACGGACGCGGCGCGCTCCGGCAGGGCCCGGCGGTAGCGGGGTCCGTCGGTGGCAGCGAAGGTCCAGCTCCACCAGCCGCTGGGGTACATGGGCACCCAGCCATAGAGAGGATCGGCATGGCCGAACACCTCCCGCAGCAGCCGCACCGTGGCCACGTGCACGGCGCGGAAGGCCTCGGGCGATTCGCTCTGGGTGGCGAACACGCCACCGGGCCGCAGCAGGCGGCGGCAGTGCTCGAAGAAGGCGCGGTTGAACAGACCCTCGGCAGGGCCGGCCGGGTCGGAGCCATCCACGATCACCACGTCGTAGCTGGCAGTGGCGGCGGCGGCCACCCAGGCGATGCCGTCGCCGATGGTGAGCCGGAAGCGGGGGTCGCTCCAGGCGCCGCCCCCCAACCCAGGCAGATGCTGCCGGCAGAGCTCCACCACCTCCCCGTCGATCTCGACCATGTCGAGCTGCACCACGCCCGGGTGGCGCAGGCATTCGCGGGCCGTGCCGCCATCGCCGCCACCGATCACCAGCACCCGCTCGATCCGCTCAGCGGCGCAGAGGGCAGGGTGCACAAGCGGTTCGTGGTAGTGCCGTTCCTGCCGCTCGGCCGTCATCCAGCAGCCGTCGAGCAGCAGGGCCTTGCCGTAGGTGCGGCTGTCGATCACGGTGATGCGCTGAAACGCACTGGAGCGCTCCACCAGCACCTCGGCCTCCAGGCCGTAGCGGACGCCCTGGTGGATCTCATCCACCCAGCCGGGGCCGGCAGCCGCGCTGGAACTGGGCGTGGGATCGAAGACGACGGGATCGGGCATCGCACAGCGGAGCATTGCTTCCCAGCTAAGCGTTCCGTGGCGGTGTCGCGGCGCACCTGCCCGCCCGGCGCCCCCTGCCGGGTTCTGGCAGCCTGGGGCCATGGCTTCTGATCTGACCGTGACAGCGTCGGTGCGGATTCCGGCCGCCGAACTGAGCTGGCGCTTCTCGCGCTCGGGCGGCCCGGGGGGGCAGAGCGTGAACACCACCGATTCGCGGGTGGAGCTGGTGTTCGCCCTGGCCTCGTCGAGCGCGCTGACGCCCGTGCTGCGCCAGCGGGCCCTGCGCCGGCTGGAGGGGCGCCTGGTGGATGGGGTGCTGGTGATTGCCGCTTCCGAACACCGCTCGCAGTGGCTGAACCGCCAGGCCGCCGAACGCCGGCTGGTGAGGCTGCTGGCGGAGGCGATCGCCCCACCGCCGCCGCCCCGTCGCCCCACCCGGCCGGGCCGCGGGGCCGTGGAGCGACGGCTCACGGCCAAGCGGCTGCGCAGCGCCATCAAGGGCCAGCGCCGTTCCCGCCAGGGGCTCAGCGACGACTGAGACGCCAGCGGCTTCAGCTGTCCTGGGCGGCGCGGATCTGCGCCTTGGCCTGCTGCCACAGCCCCTCCAGCCGTTCGATGCTCTGGCCACTGAGGTCCCCGCCCAGGGCCGCTTCCACGCGGGAGAAACGGTCGAGGAAGCGGCGGTTGGTGCCCGCCAGGCCCTCGTCGGGATCGAGCCCGCACCAGCGGGCCACATTCACCAGCGTGAAGATCACATCGCCCAGCTCCGACTCGGCATGGGCGCGATCGCCGCTGGCCACCGCCTCGCGCAACTCGGCCAGTTCCTCTTCCACCTTGGCCCACACGCCCGCCATGCTTTCCCACTCGAAGCCGGCGGCGGCGGCCTTGCGCGAGAGGGTCATGGCGCCGGCCAGCGCCGGCTGACCACGCAGCTTGCGGGCCAGGCGGGCACTGAGCGGCGCCGAGCCGGGCTGGCCGGTGAACGGCTCACCAGTGTTGGGCTCACTGCTGGCGGCAGCGACCTGCTCTTGTTGCCGGTGGTGCTCCTGTTCCTTCTCCTCGGCCTTGATCGCCTCCCAGCTGCGGCGCACGGCGGCACTGTCGCCGGCCAGGCCCCGGTTGGCCTCAGCCGCGGCGGCGAACACATGGGGATGGCGGCGCACCAGCTTGTGGCGCAGGTCGCGAGCGATCGCGGCCAGATCGAAGCGCCCGGCCTCGCTGGCGATCTGCGCATGCAGCAGCACCTGCAGCAGCAGGTCGCCCAGTTCCTCCTGCAGGTGGGCGTCGTCGCCGTGGCGGATGGCGTCGGCCACCTCGTGGGCCTCCTCCAGCACGTAGGGGATCAAGGAGCTGTGGGTCTGCTCCAGGTCCCAGGGGCAGCCCTGCACGGGATCGCGCAGGCGCTCCACCACGGCGATCAGAGCCGCGACTTCACGCGATGCGCTGGGATCGGATTCAGCTGGCATGGCGAGGCATGAGGGGGGCGCAGCGCCCTTGCCCCTCACCGTCTCACGGACCGGGCGCTGACGCCGCGCGGGCGCCGGCGCTGGCGACGCCAGCGGCGCGGCAGCCGCACATCGGGGTCGCCGTCCTGGAGCAGATGCAGCCAGCTGCTGGCTTCCAGCCCGGCCAGGCCCACCAGCACCAGCGGGCCGTGGACGTTCCATAACGTCTGCAGTCCAGCGGCGAGTGTGCGCGGGGAGGGGGCGCCGAAGGGCTGCAGCAGCAGGCTGAGCACCAGCAGCCACACCGCCAGGTAGGCCAGGCGCAGGGCGGTGCCCAGCAGCGGACCGTGGGAGGCGATCGAGCGGTGCCGCAGGCAGCGGCGATAGGGATACCAGAGCACCGCCAGCGGCCCCCAGCGGCGCAGCGGCCGCGAGACGGTGTCGAGGTCGGGGGAGAGCCACAAGCCCCCCACCAGGAAGCCGCTGCAGCCGCTCACCACCCCGGCCAGACCCAGCCACGGCCACCACAGCAGCCCGAAGGGCACGCATAGCCAGCAGATGGCGCGGTCGTGGCTGCGGCCACTGGCCATCGAGGTGCGGGCGCCGGATGGTTGCCAGCATGGGGGGTGACACGGCCAGAATGCGCACCTGGGGCGATTAGCTCAGCGGTAGAGCGCCTGCCTTACAAGCAGGATGTCGCTGGTTCGAAACCGGCATCGCCCATCCCAGAAAAGCCAATCCCAGAGAGGAAAGAGCCAGCGAAGACGTGGCCGGTCGTGGGCGCCCCCTGGCAGGTCGGTGGCAACCCGGCGAGCTGTCAACCTGGCCACACTGCCGGGCGCTGTCAATGGTGCCTGAGGCCTGCCTGCTGATCGATGCCGAAAGAGCTGCCAGCTGGACCTGGCCGCTTCGAAGGCCACTCCCGAGGGTGAAATCCTTGGCCATCTGCAGCCCGAGCGCCTGCAGCGACTGATCGAGCAGCTGCACGAACGGCTGGCAGGGGAGCAGATGCAGCGCAGGACCTAGTGACCCGGTCTCGCCCAGCTGGAGACCACCGCGATCGTGCGCCGCTGGCCGAACAATGAGGCCTTTCTGAGCGCCTGCCTGCGGTGTTGGCCGCACATCCGCTCTGCATCATCCCAATCGCATCGGGATCACGTTGTCTCGCCATTTCCTCGCTTAACGGAAGATGGCTTAGATCTAACAGCTTGGTGAGGTTTTGCTGCATGTATGGTGAGGATGTTTTGGCAGTGCCCATCCAGATGCAGACCCGTTCGTTGGTGCAGTCAGCCGTCGCCACCAAATCCCTGATCGTGGCGGATGGTCTATGCCCCCGAATCGGCGAGCTGCTTCCGAGCGCCCTGCACGATCTGGTGGCGCTGGGACATTGCCACAACCCGCTACGAACCATCAGCGAAGAGCTTCGCCATCGCCGGCTTAAGTCTCAGCCGGTGGGCACCCTGCACGTGGTGGGCCACGGCCGGCCCGGCGCCATCCAGATCGGCGGCCATTGGATTGATGCGGCCAGCCTGATGGCCAATGCTGATCTGTTGAACCAGTGGCAGATAGGCACCATCGCCTTGTGGAGCTGCGAGGTGGGCGCTGACCGTGGCTTCGTGGCGCTGCTGCAGGAACTCACAGGAGCCAAGGTCGCAGCAACCTCGCGGCGAATTGCAGGCATGAACCTTGAGTCCTGGTCGGTCAGCGCAGCGAACGACGGGACAGACTCGCTGCCACCCATCTTCAATCCAAGTCAGTTAGGGACGTGGCCATGGAGCCTCGGCGGGTTCATCGACGTAGCAGGGCAGCCTCTTGACTTCAGCGTCAACGATCCAAGCGCCACCGGTGATCACCGCATCGCAGGATCCGCCAACACAGCCGGCGAAACATGGTTGTACAGAAATGTAATCACGATCGAAGGGCAGGTCGTCGACGCAATCGTCACCTTCAACTCGATTACATCGGGCACCATGACTGCGTTCGACAGCAAATCGAACCCATACAGCACATCCGTCCTCGGCGGAACGCCAGCCAGATTCCTTCAGCCAAACTTCAACTGGAACTCCAGCGGGGGTTCAGCTTCGTTCAGGGTCAGATTCATTCAAGGCGGTAGCTACAGCGACGGCACAAATCCGAAGGGCACAGCCGTCACCCTTAGGAATGTCATTGTCAATTCATATGGCCTTGGCAGCTCAAGCAACAGCCCAACTGGCAGCGGCGGCAATCGCTTCATTTCATTTGCCGATGTCGACGGCCTCGAGCTCAGCAGCTCAACGGAATTGGTCGTTTCAGTGAATGGCGCGACCACAAGCTTTGCCCCAAACCCAGCCAACATCCCTGGGATTATCACTGCGCTCCCAGGAACAACGGCTGGCGACAACTATCGTGTACGTGTCAATTTTGATGAGGTGTCGGAATTAACCTACACCGTAGGTGCCGGCAATGGTTCAGGTACTGCGTTCTACGCGCTCGATTTCAGCCAAGGCCCAAGGTTCACCAACGTGGTGAGCAAAGATCTCGTGCTCACGGGAGGCCCTCTCACAACCAATGAATCCGGCACATCGGCAACGTTGAGTCTGCAGCTGTCAGCTCAACCATCTGCAACCGTCACCGTCACGCTCACAGGCCTAGACGCCACCGAAGGCAGCCTGAGCACCACTACCCTGAAATTTACAACTGCCAACTGGAACTCACCCCAGGTTGTAACCGTCACTGGCGTCGACGACATCATCCATGACGGCAACATCACCTATACGATCACAGCAAAGAGCAGCTCGTCCGACCTTGCCTTCAATGGCCGCAAGGCTCTCATTGACATCACCAACACGGACGATGACAACGTCGTCACCGTCACCAGCCCCACCGTCAACGAGGCCTCTCCCTTCATCGTCTTCACCGTTGATGGCGCATTCGGGCAAGACGTTTCCCTCTCCCTTGCCAACGGCGGCTCCGCGGCCTCCGGCGCTGACAGCAATGTCACCAGCACACTGGAAGTCTCCGCTGATAACGGCAACACCTGGGCTGCCTACTCCACTGGCTCTGTCGCTCTCAATGGCAACGAAGGCACTCTCCTAGTCCGCGTTCCCATCCTCAACGTCGCCACCTTTAAGGGATCTACAACCTTCACGCTGTCCGCCACTCCCACTGGCGGCAGTGCCACCTCAGGCACCGCCACCATTGTCGGCGATGGCACCGGTACCATCTTTAATCCAGACGGTACAGCCATAAACAACGCAGCCAAAGGTGTTGATCGCGCCGTTTCTGTTAACTCTATCTCGGTCGACGAAGACGCACCCTTTGCCGCCTTCTCCGTCTCTGCGACTGAGAGTCAGTCTGTTTCCCTCGCCGCCTCGTTCATCGACGTTGCAGGGCAACCTCTTGACTTCAGCGTCAACGATACAAGCGCCACCGGCGATCGCCGCATCGCAGGATCCGCCAACACAGCCGGCGAAACATGGTTGTACAGGAATGTAATCACGATCGACGGACAGGTCGTCGACGCAATCGTCAGATTCAACTCGATTACATCGGGCACGATGACTGCGTTCGACAGCACCTCGAACCCCTACAGCACATCTGCTCTCGGCGGAACCCCAGCCAGATTCCTTCAGCCAAACTTCAACTGGAACTCCGGCGGGGGTTCAGCCTCGTTCACGGTGGGATTCATTGAAGGCGGGAGTTATAGCGCCGGCACAAATCCAAATGGCACAGCCGTCACTCTTAGAAATGTCTTTACTAATTCATATGACCTTGACAGCACAAGCGGCAGCTCCAGCGGTAACGGCGGCAATCAGTTCACTTCGTTTACCGATGTCGGCGGCATCGAGCTCAGCAGCTCGACGGCATTAGCCGTTTCAGTGAATGGCGCGACCACAAGCTTTGCCCCAAACCCAAGCAGCAGCCCTGGCAATATCACCGATCTCCCAGGAACAACAACTGGCGACAACTATCGCGTGCGTGTCAGTTTTGATGAGGTGTCGCAACTCACCTATACCGTAGGCGCCGGCAATGGGTCAGGCACTGCGTTCTACGCGCTCGATTTCAGTCGAGGTCCAACGTTCACCAACGTGGTGAGCAAAGACCTCGTGCTCACGGGAGGTCCGCTCACAACCAATGAATCCGGCACATCAGCAACGTTTAGTCTGCAGCTCTCAGCTCAACCATCTGCAACCGTCACCGTCACGCTCACAGGCCTGGACGCCACCGAAGGCAGCCTGAGCACCACGTCACTGACCTTTACAACAGCCAATTGGAACTCACCCCAGATTGTAACCGTCACAGGCGTCAACGACGTCATCCTTGACGGCAATATCACATATACGATCACAGCTACAAGTAGCTCGTCCGATGTTGCCTTTAATGGCCGCAAGGCCGTTATTGACATCACCAACATAGACAATGACGGCGCCATCTCTGTTGACAACATCTCCGTCAACGAAAACTCGCCCTTCGCGGTCTTCACCGTCTCTGGCACTGGCGAGCAGCCCGTTACTCTTGCTCTGCAGAATGATGCCAACGGTGCCACCAATGACGCCGCTCTTGGCACCGACACCGATACCCAGATCCAATACTTCAACGGCTCCGAATGGGTCGACTACACCTCCGGCACCGTTAACCTGATCGACGGCTCCCTTCTCGTTCGTGTTGCCATCAACGATGACGACACCTTTGAGGGTCCGGAAACCTTCCAGCTCGCCGTCACACCAACCGGTGGCTCACTCTCCACTGGCACTGCCACCATCCTTGATGACGGCACCGGCAATATCTACCCGGATAACAACACCGGTAACATCGATCCAAACGCTCTCAAAGACGACGATCGCGCCATCTCTGTTGACAACATCTCCGTCAACGAAAACTCGCCCTTCGCGGTCTTCACCGTCTCTGGCACTGGC
>NZ_NQKX01000010.1 GCF_002252635.1 Synechococcus sp. MW101C3 | reverse complement strand
CGTCGGGGGAACGTCCCCTCCGCAGGCCGGAGCCTTTCGCCTGACGCAATGTAACAGCACATTGCGGGATGTGTGGGGCGCTTAAGGTTTGGCTTCGGTTTTCAGCAGTGGCGGCGCAAGAGCGTTCACACAGGCGGATGAACAGGCAGCTGCACCGGCAGAACAGAAGGCGAAGCCACGCGGCGATCCGCCGCAGCCGCTACCCCGTCGTGCGCTGGAGCCCCAGCGTCACCCTGGTGCCCACCCACGCCTGCTTCAACGCCTGCACCTACTGCAGCTTTCGCCGCCCCGCCGGCACTGCGCCACTGCTCACCACAGCTGAAGCCCGCGAGCAGCTCGCCCGACGGCCTCAGGCCAGCGAAGTGCTGCTGCTCTCCGGAGAAACCGCCCCCGCTTCTCCGCAGCGGGCCGCCTGGTTCGCCCGGCTGCTGGCGCTGAGCAGGGAGGCGCTCGCCATGGGGCGCCTGCCTCACACCAATGCCGGCCCGCTCTCGCCGCGGGAAATGGCGGCCTTGGGGCGGCTGAACCCCTCGCTCGGGCTGATGCTCGAAGGGCTGGGCCCCGCCTACGACCGTCTGCACCGGGCCGCCCCCAGCAAGCGGCTGGAGCGGCGCATCGGCCAGCTCGTGCAGGCCGGCCGGCTGGGCATTCCGTTCACCACCGGTCTGCTGCTGGGCGTGGGCGAAACGTCGGCGGATCGCCGCCGTGCGCTGGAGTTGCTGGCGAGGCTGCAGCGCCGCTGGGGCCATCTCCAGGAAGTGATTCTTCAGCCCTGGCGTCCCGATGGCGCGCAGGCCCGCCCGCTGGATGCAGCGGAGCAGGGGGCTGTGCTCGACTCGATCCGGCTGGCGCGCCGGCTGCTGCCGCCCGAGGTGAACCTCCAATTGCCCGCCAACCTGTGGCCGCTCGATGGCCTGCCGGACGCGATCGCTGCCGGCATCAACGACCTGGGCGGCATCGATGTTCACGATGTGATCAATCCCGCCTACCCCCAACCAAGCCCGGCCCAGCTCTCTGCCCGGCTGGCGGCAGCTGGCTGGCAGCTGCGCCCGCGGCTGTGCGTGCAGCCCGCCTGGATCGCCTGGCTGCCGCCTGCCCTGCGCCGCCGGGCCACTGATCTTGAAGTGAGATTGTTAGCGTCCGACTTCGCCTGAACCGGCTGGACGTGCCGCACGCCACCACCATCGAACCTTCACCGGAACCTTCGCCGGGCCGGCCTGCCGATCACGCCGAAGGCCCCAATGGCGAGCGGGTGCTGCTGATCCGCTTGCCCTGCAATCCGATCTTTCCCGTCGGTCCGGTGTATCTGGCCGATCATCTGCACAAACGCTTCCCGCAGCTGCCCCAGCGCCTGCTTGATCTGGCGGCCCTGCCGGTGCTGGATGTGGAGCGGGTGCTGCTGGCCACGATCGACGCCTTCCGTCCCACCCTGCTGGTGTTCTCCTGGCGCGACATTCAGATTTATGCGCCGGTGGATGGCCGGGGCGGCAACCCCCTGCAGAACTCCTTCGAGGTGTTCTATGCGCGCGACCCGCTGAAACGCCTGCGCGGTGCCATCGGGGGGCTGCGTCTGATGGGGGCGTTCTATGGAGAGCTGTGGCGCAATCTGCGCCTGGTGCGCAAGGGCCTGGCCCGCTCCCGGCGCTATCACTCCAGCGCCCGCGTCGTGCTCGGCGGTGGTGCAGTGAGCGTGTTCTACGAGCAGCTGGGCCGTCGCCTGCCCAAGGGCACGGTGGTGTCGGTGGGCGAAGGCGAGCCACTGCTGGAGAAGCTGATTGAAGGAGTCTCACTGGATGCTGAACGCTGTTTTGTGGTGGGCGAAGAGCCACGGCCTGGCCTGATTCACGAGCAGCCCGCCGGTCTGATCAAAACGGCCTGCGATTACAACTACATCGCTTCAATCTGGCCCCAGCTCGATTGGTATCTGGATGCGGGTGATTTCTATGTGGGCGTGCAGACCAAGCGAGGCTGTCCGCATAACTGCTGCTACTGCGTGTACACGGTGGTGGAAGGGAAGCAGGTGCGGGTGAACCCGGTGGCTGAGGTGGTGGCGGAGATGCGTCAGCTCTACGACCGCGGCGTGCGCGGCTTCTGGTTCACCGATGCCCAGTTCATTCCTGCACGCCGTTATATCGAGGATGCCAAGGAGCTGCTGCGGGCGATTCAGGCGGAGGGGCTCAGCGATATCCGCTGGGCGGCCTATATCCGCGCCGACAACCTGGACGCTGAACTGGCTGAGTTGATGGTGGCTACGGGCATGAGTTACTTCGAGATCGGCATCACCTCCGGCAGCCAGGAGCTGGTGCGCAAGATGCGCATGGGCTACAACCTTCGCACCGTGCTGGAGAATTGCCGCCTGTTGGTGCGTGCCGGCTTCCGCGAAACGGTGTCCGTTAATTACTCCTTCAACGTGATTGATGAACGGCCGGAAACGATCCGCCAGACCGTGGCCTATCACCGGGAGCTGGAGCGGATCTTCGGCGTGCAGCAGGTGGAGCCGGCGATCTTCTTCATCGGCCTGCAGCCCCACACGCACCTAGAGCAGTACGCCTTTGATCAGAACATTCTGCAGCCCGGTTACAACCCGATGAGCATGATGCCCTGGACGGCCAGGAAACTGCTCTGGAATCCCGAGCCACTCGGCAGCACCTTCGGCCGGATCTGCCTGGAAGCCTTCGAGACGAACCCCGCTGATTTCGGCCGCACCGTGATGGATCTGCTCGAGCGCGATTACGGCACGGCCCCGTTGGAGGAGTCGCTGCATGCGCCGGTGGAAGGGCGCCGGGCCCTTGCTACGGCTGTCGGGTGATGATTTCTGGAGCGTTCAGCGGGATGGCGGCAGACGGCCGGACTCTCGACTCTCGTTCACTGCATGGTCTCCAGGCTCCAAGTCGTCCATGACTTTGTTCCGCATCCTCGGCCCATTCTGCTGCGCAGGTTTTATACCGGGGTGCTAAGTCAGCGCGCCGAAAGGGCGTGTTGAATCTGCTGGGGAATGGGTTCGCTCTCGCTGGGTCTTCCTGGTTGAGGAAGATCCAGCTGGCTGCCCCATCCCTTTCGGCAGCCGGCCGCTTGAAAAGGCCTACAAAATCTTCCTTAGTGTGAGGCTCTATGTCGCGGCGCGCCGTTGATTCGGTTTGCGAACCGCCACAGTTTCAGTGTCACTTGAACGTCTAGTCCCCTACTTTCCTGATGCGTTCTCCATTCAATGCCCCGCTACGCTTTCGTCGAGCAGTATTCCGAGGAAGATTGCGGCGCTGCCTGTGTCGCGACCGTGGCTCGCCAGTACGGCAGGAATCTTTCTCTCGCGCGTGTGCGTGAGCTGGTCGGCACCGGCTCCCTCGGTTCCACTCTGTTGGGGCTGCGCCGAGGGGCCGACGCCATCGGCTTTCAGGCCCGAGCGGTGCGTGCCGAGTCCGACTTGCTTCGGCATCTCGACACCGTTCCCCTGCCAGCGATCTGCCACTGGAAGGGCAATCACTGGGTGGTCCTCCACGTTAAGCGCAGGCAGAGCTACCTGATCGCCGATCCGGCTGTTGGGCTGCGCTGGTTGTCCGAGCGGGAGTTTCTGGAGGGCTGGAGCAACGGCGTGATGCTGCTGCTCGAGCCCGATCTCCATCGTCTGAGCCAACAGGAGGAGGCTCAACGGGCCCCCTTCCTGCGGTTCCTGAGGTTGGTGCTGCCCTATCGGGGCCTGCTAGTGCAGGCCCTGGCGATTAATGCGGTGATCGGTCTACTCGCTCTGGCGATGCCGCTGCTGATGCAGTTCCTCACCGACGACGTGCTGGTGAGGCGGGACAGCCAGTTGCTCACCAGCCTTGGGCTGGGAATGCTGTTGCTGTTCGTCTTCCGCAACCTGATCTCCCTGCTGCAGGGCCATCTCGTGGGCCATTTCGCCCAGCGCCTGCAACTCGGGATGTTGCTCGAGTACGGCCATCAGCTGCTGAGGTTGCCGATGACCTATTTCGACAGCCACCGCAGCGGCGAAGTTGTGAGCCGAATCAGCGATGTCAACCGCATCAATGGTCTGATCGGCGATGTGGTGCTTGGCCTCCCCAGCCAGCTCTTCGTCGCCCTGGTGTCGCTCGCGGTGATGTTGGCCTACAGCCCTGCCCTCACGGTCGTTGCCTTGCTCGCATTCCTGCTGGTGGTGAGTGCCAATCTGCTGTTCCTGCCTGCGCTGCGGCAGAAGACCCGCCGTCTCATCGTGCAGTCCGCCGAGAATCAGGGGTTCCTGGTCGAGGCTTTCCGCGGGGCCCAGGTTCTCAAAACCACCGAAGCTACCCCGCAGGTCTGGGATGAATACCAGAGCAATTTCGGAACCCTGTCTCATCTGCGCTGGAAGACGCTGCAGCTGAAGTTGTTTGGCTCCAGCACCACCGAGCTTCTCTCCAACGTCACCACTCTGGCGCTGCTCTGGTATGGAAGCACTTTTGTCATCGCCGGCCGGCTGAGCATTGGCCAGCTGCTGGCCTTCAACGGCATGGGGTTCAACGTCCTGGAGTTCCTGGATTCGCTGGTGGCCTTCGCCGGCGACTTCATCACTGCTCAGGTGGTGTTCCATCGCCTCTCGGAGGTGCTCAATGGCACGGTGGAGGATCCCAAGGCCGCAACGAAGCCCTGGGTGGCGCTTCCACTGGGTTGTGAGATCCGCTGCCAGGATCTCGGCTTTCACCATGCCGGGCGCATGGAGCTGCTCAAGGATTTCGATATCACGATCCCGGGCGGCTTCATGACCGCATTGATCGGCGAGTCAGGTTGCGGCAAAAGCACCCTGGTGAAGCTGATGGCGGGTCTTTATCCGCCCCAGAGCGGCACGATTCACTTCGGACCCTACGGGCTCAAGGACATCTCGCTCGAGTGCCTCCGGCAGCAGGTGGCGCTCATCCCACAGGATCCGCAGTTCTTCAACCGAACCATCCTGGAGAACTTTCGCTTCACCTATCCCGATGCCGGCTTCGATCAGGTGGTGGCTGCCTGTGATCTGGCCCTGGCCGATGAGTTCATCCGCGAGCTCCCCGACGGCTATCAGACAGTGCTGGGTGAGTTCGGTGCCAACCTCTCCGGCGGCCAGCGGCAGCGTCTGGCGATCGCCCGGGCGCTGGTGGCTAGGCCGCCGGTGCTGATCCTGGATGAATCCACAGCGGCTCTGGATCCCGGCTTGGAGCGCCGTCTGCTGGATCGACTTCTGCCGCTGCGGCAGGGTCTCACCACCGTGATGGTTAGCCACCGACCCAGCGTGATCCTCCGCTGCGACTGGATCGTGTACCTGGAGCGCGGCAAGGTGAAGTTTCAGGGACGGCCCCAGGACCTGCGCGATGTGGAACCACTCACCCCCTATCTCCTGCCCGCATGAGCGATCCATCTCCTGTTGATCCGCCCTCGGCTCGGTCCATGCTGACGGTGTCGGCGGAGGCCCGAAAGCCTGAGAAACTCGCAGCGCGGCAGGTCGATGCCGGTCTGGTGCTCCGGCCTAGCACCAGCGAGGAGTTTCTACCTTCGGTGCGGCCGTGGGTGAGGCTTCTCGGTCTGGTGATGCTGGGAAGCTTCGTCAGCGCGGTCGGCCTGATGGCGGTCTGGCCCTACCGGGTGGTGGTGCGTGGAAGCGGCCAGATTCGCCCCACTGGAGAAACCAGTGTCATCCATGCCCCGTTGAGCGGCCGGGTGCGCAGCGTCGACGCCCGGGCCAATCAGTCCGTGCGTCGGGGCCAGGTGATTGCGGTGCTGGATCCCGCCGACCTGGAGGGAAGGCGGGAGCAACTGGCCTCCAGCCGCAGCGCCCTCGAACGGGAACTGGAGGCCCTGCGCAGCCAGAACAGGGCGGCGGTGCAGGGTGCTGAGCTGCAGGTGGAGAAGGCCCAGGCCGCCCTCCAGCTGGCCCAGGCGGAGTTCAACCGCTTCCAGCTGCTGAGGAACAGCGGAGCGATCGCACCGCTCCAGCTCGATGAGAAGGCCGCCAACCTGGAGGTGGCCAGCTCCGACCTGGCCAAGGCCCGACGCGCCGTCGAGGAGGTGCGCTTTCGCGACAATGCCCAGCTCTCCAGGCTCGCCCAGGAGTTCGCCGCCAACAGCGGGGAACGCGCCCAAGTCAGCCGGGATCTGGGCATCACCCTGGTGCGTGCGCCTGTGGATGGAGTGCTCTTCTCCATGCAGCTGTTCAACCCCCAGCAGGTGGTCCAGCAGGGCCAGGAGCTGGCTCGCATCGCCCCCAGCGGCAGGGGGCTGGTGGCGAAGATGACCGTGGCCTCCGAAGATATCGACAACGTGAAGCCAGGTCAGCGGGTGGATCTTCGCCTTGCTGGTTGTCCTTTCCCCGATTTCGGCACCCTGCGGGGAACGGTGCGGTCTGTTTCTCCAGACGTGATCAGGCCGGCGGCTGCGCAGGCACCGCCTCAATCCCCAGCGCCATCAGCAGCAGGGACCTCGTCGGGATACGAAGTCACCGTGGTGCCGCACACCACGGTGATGCGATCCGGCTCAAGGCGCTGTGACGTGCGTCTTGGAATGAACTTCACCGCGGACATCACCACGAGAATGGAAACGGTGCTGCGCTTCGTTCTGCGCAAGGGGAGATTCGTGCTGCCCACCTGACGATCGATCGTGCGATAAATTCCGAATCTCCAGGCTTTGATGATGTTCAGCTGAGCTTGAAACTCCGCACAAAATCATCCCCGCCGGGCGGGGTCTCAGATACCTCAAGGGCGGTCTCTGTCCTCACGTCGGCAACGCAGGGGCGGCTGATCGCCAACCCGGGGACGGGCCTCGGGCATGTCTTGGAGGGATCTGATAATCGATCCCTTGGGAGGTCTTGGCGGGATCTTTATCCGAAGTCACGTCCTCCTATCGGCCAGTGAAGCGGCATCGAAACCTTGTCAGACCCCGACGCTCTGTGCATCGGACAGCAGGGAGGAAATCACTGAGGATGGAGGTGGGGAGTACGAGTCAACCGGACAAAAAAGAACGGAATCGTGATGAATCGATCGGGCGGCTGCTTCAACGGAGTGGCAATGTCCTGCTGGAAAGCCATCAAGGCTACTGAAGATTTCTGGCGACCATTCTCCATTTCTGCAGCAGTCGTCAGTCATGGTCCCACTGTTCACAGGGGCGCTCAAGGACATGTTTTTGAGAATGATTGCTGGATGACTGACCATCCTTGCGCTGCGGTTCGCTTGGTTGGAGGTATTGATTCATCCTGGAAATAAGCGATCGGTTGTGATCCTGGAACGGTATCCACCACTCCATCAACCCGGTTCGCGTCTCTCTGTAAGGGAGCCCCAGGCCAGCAGTGCCCCCAGCCCCAGCCAGCCGATCAGGCCTCCGATTGGATTGGGCACCTCCCCCCCGGGTCCCACCAGCCAGGCCGGCGCCTCAGGCGCCAGTTGCAGCAGCCCGGTCTGGAGCACGAACCAGCCGCCCACCAGGCCGCCATGCAGGCCGATCGCTCCCCACAGCACGCCCCCGTCACTGCGTCGCTGCAGGGCCAGAGCCAGCCCCAGCAGGATCAGCCCGCCCAGCATTCCGATGGCTCCCAGGTTGCCGGCCCGGTACCAGGGATGCACCAGGGCGAACAGCGCAGCCTGCAGCAGCAGGGCGCGGCGGCGGCTCAGCTGCAGGGACAGCTCACCCCAGAGCCAGCCGCGGAACAGCAATTCCTCGGCGAAGCCCACCCCCAGCAGCAGGGCCAGGGCGTTGAGCAGCTCGCCGGCCTTCAGATCCAGCTGCCACGCAGCCTGTCCGCTGGTCAGCAGCACAGCGGCTACCAGTGCCAGCAGCAGGGCGGCCTTGGCCAGTCCGCCCAGGAACGCCCGCACCGCCATCAGCGGTGTCGCCACCACTCCAAGCCGCCGCCAGGGATGGGTGGCTCCCCAGCTGCGGCGCAGGCGCCAGGGCAGGCTGAACAGCAGGAGCAGCAGGGCCACCACCAGCCCGGCCAGGTCGATCTGATCAGGCCGCAGGCCCGGCGCCAACCATTGCAGCGGCCGCGCCGTCAGCCAGCCCACGCCGTAGAGCACAGGAACGTACAGCAGGGTGCCGAGGCCATGGGGCCGGCGGCTCTGCTGTTCCGGTGTGGTCAGCGGCGCGGGAGCCAGGGGCTCCACTACGCCTCCGGTTCGATCGTGCTGGTGAGACCCTTGCCCTTGAGGGTTTCGCTGTAGAACTCCGCCGGCTCCAGATCGCAGACGATCACCAGCCCCACGCCGGTGTTGTGGGCTTCCAGCATCACGGCGATGGCGTCCTGCTCGCTCAGGGAGGGCACCACCTGCCGCAGGGTGGACACCACGTACTCCATCGAGTTGACAGGGTCGTTGTGCAGCAGCACCCGGTAGCGCGGCGAGGGCTTGCGCACCCGCTGCACCTCCTTGTCGATCACCGCCACACCCCCGGGTGATCGGCCGGGGGTTTCAACCGCCTGAGGAAGGGTCATCGCCAAAGGAGGAACAACGGCAAGGGGACGGGGTGACGAGCGGCGCGCAGCCAGAAACGTGAGGTTCGAATTTAGGCAACTCCGGCGGAAGCAGGCACCAGGGAGGCGCGAGCGATGCGGGCCATCGCCTCCTCCACGTTGGCGCGGCTGTTGAAGGCTGAAAGGCGGAAGTAGCCCTCGCCTGCGGCGCCGAAACCGCTGCCCGGGGTGCCCACCACGTTGGCCTCCTCCAGCAGACGGTCGAAGAAGGCCCACGAATCGAGGCCGGCGGGGGTCTTGAGCCACACGTAGGGGGCCTGCTCGCCGCCGTACACCTGCAGACCGGCCGCCGCCAGCTCGCGGCGGATGATCGCCGCGTTCTCCATGTAGAAGGCCACCAGAGCCTTCACTTCGGCTTGCCCTGCGGCGGAGTACACCGCTTCGGCGCCCCGCTGCACGATGTAGCTGACGCCGTTGAACTTGGTGCTCTGCCGCCGGTTCCATAGCCCCCACAGCTCCACCGCTTCTCCTGCGGCGGTGGTGCCCATCAAGCCGCGGGGCACCACGGTGAGCGCGCAGCGCGTGCCGGTGAAGCCGGCGTTCTTGGAGAAGGAGCGGAACTCGATGGCGCAGTCGCGGGCCCCCTCGATCTCATAGATGGAGTGGGGCAGCTCGGGGTCCTGGATGAAGGCCTCGTAGGCAGCATCGAACAGGATCAGGGCGCCCGTGGCGCGGGCATGGTCGACCCACTGCTGCAGCTGGGCCCTGGTGGCCACAGCGCCGGTGGGGTTGTTGGGGAAGCAGAGGTAGATCAGGTCCACCGGCTGCTCGGGCAGCGGGGCGATGAAGCCGTTGTCGGCCGTGATCGGCAGGTAGGTGAGGCCGCCGTACCGGCCGCTGGCGTCAGCCTCACCGGTGCGGCCCGCCATCACATTGCTGTCCACGTACACCGGATAAACGGGGTCGGTGACGGCGATGCGGTTGTCGGGGCCGAGGATGTCGAGGATGTTGCTGCTGTCGCACTTGGAGCCATCGGAGATGAAGATCTCCTCGGCATCGATCGCGCAGCCGCGGGCCTGGAAATCGTGGCGGGCGATCGCTTCGCGCAGCCACAGGTAGCCCTGCTCCGGGCCGTAGCCATAGAAGCCTTCCGCCGTGCCCATGGCGTCGATGGCGGCCTTCATCGCTTCGCGGCAGGCTGCAGGCAACGGTTCGGTCACATCGCCGATGCCGAGCCGGATCAGGGGGGCGTCGGGATGGGCCGCTGCGAAGGCCTTCACGCGCCTGGCAATCTCCGGAAAGAGATACCCGGCCTTGAGTTTGAGGTAGTTGCCGTTGACCTGAACCACTGCTGCCGCCGCCAATGTCGCTGGCAGGCATCCTGCTACGGCGCCGCACGCGCTGGAAGCAGCACGAGTGCAACGCCGCAGGTCACCGCTGCGACAGGCCCCTGCTGCAGTTGACCCGTTTGCTTGCCCAGCCCTGCCCCGCACGCACCAGCAGCTAGCTGCGGGCGCTCCTTGACAGCTGCCTACGATCAGCCTGCGGCCTGCTGAGCGTTCAGCCATGACCATGGCGACTTCGTGTGGTTCCGCTGCTGCCGCGACGCCCACCGCCATCGCCGCGACCCCTCCGCTGCCTCACGGGCGCGTCGCTTTCGACCAGCTGGTGGACAGCACCATCGCCCGCCCCGCCCGTTACCTGGGCAACGAACGGGGCGTGCTGCCGCGCGACTGGGACAGCGCCGGTGCCCGCTGGTGTCTCACCTATCCCGATCTCTACGAGGTGGGCGCCAGCAACCTCGGCCACATCATTCTCTATTCGATTCTCAATGCGATCCCAGGCCAGCTCTGCGATCGCGCCTACCTGCCGGCGCCCGACCTGGCCGAGCGCCTGCGCCAGCAGGGCCAACCCCTGTTCGCTGTCGAAAGCCGCCGCGCCCTGGCCGTCTTCGACATCCTCGGCTTCAGCCTCAGCTATGAGCTGGGCGCCACCAACATCCTCGAGATGCTGGATCTGGCGGGATTGCCACTGCGGGCCGCCGACCGGGGCGACCTGCCGCTCAACGACCCGGCAGCCCCACCCCTGATCTTCGCCGGCGGCCCCACCGCCACCAGCAATCCCGAACCGTTCGCCGCCTTCTTCGATTTCTTCGCCCTCGGCGACGGCGAGGAACTGCTGGCGGAGATTGGCCTGGTGGTGGCCGAGGCCAAGGCCGACGGGCTGAGCCGCTCAGCGCTGCTGGCTGATCTGGCCCATGTGCCCGGCGTCTACGTGCCGGCTCTCTATGCCCCGGGCCCCGATGGTGTCACCCTTCAGCCGCTGCGGCCGGAGCTGCCGGCGCGCGTGTTGCGGCGGGTGGCCACCCCCATGCCCCACTACGGCATGGGCCTCGTTCCCCACATCGAAACCGTCCACGACCGGCTCACGATCGAGATCCGCCGCGGTTGCACCCGGGGCTGCCGGTTCTGTCAGCCCGGCATGCTCACCCGTCCGGCCCGCGATGTGGAACCCGAGGCCGTGATCGAAGCGGTGGAGGAGGGCATGGCCCGCACCGGCTACAGCGATTTCTCCCTGCTGTCGCTCAGCTGCTCCGATTACCTCGCCCTGCCTGCGGTGGGCGTGGAGCTGCGCAACCGCCTCTCCGAGCACAACGTCAGCCTCACGCTGCCCAGCCAGCGGGTGGACCGCTTCGACCAGAACATTGCTCACATCCTGGGCGGCACCCGCAAGGCGGGCCTCACCTTCGCCCCGGAAGCCGGCACCCAACGCCTGCGCGACATCGTCAATAAGGGGCTGACCGACGCGGAGCTGCTGCGCGGCATCCGCACCGCCATGGAGAACGGCTACCGCAAGGTGAAGCTCTATTTCATGATCGGCCTGCCCGGGGAAACCGACGCCGATGTGATCGGCATCGCCGACACCTGCCGCGCTTTGCAGCAGCAGTGCCGCGATCTGGGGCGGCTGGAGCTGAACCTCACGATCAGCAACTTCACGCCCAAGCCCCACACACCCTTCCAGTGGCACAGCGTGTCCACAGCGGAGTTCCGGCGGCGCCAGGAGCTGCTGCGCCGGGAGCTGCGCACGCTCAAGGGCATCAAGTGCAATGTCACCGATCCGCGCCTGTCGGCGATGGAGGATTTCATCGGCCGGGGCGACCGGCGCCTGGCACCGGTGCTGGAGGCGGCCTGGCGGGCCGGAGCCGGCATGGATGCCTGGTTCGAAACGATCGACCGCACCCACGCCGCCTGGACCGGGGCGATTGAGGCCGAGGGACTGGGCGGCCGCTACCGGGCGCTGGAGCTGGGGGACTGGACGGCCACCGGTGCCTTGAGCGGCGCTGATCTGGAGGCCTTCTGCGCCCAGCCACTGCCGTGGGATCACGTGGATTCCGGTGTCGACAAGCGCTGGCTGGCCGAAGACCTGCAACGGGCCCTCGCTGCAGTGGTGGTGCCGGACTGCTCCTTTGAGGGTTGCAGCAGTTGCGGCGTCTGTGGGCCGGAGTTCGGTCACAACGTGGTGGTGGCGCCTCCACCGATCCCTGCGGCGCAGCCGCCGCGCAGCCCCGCCAGCGAACGGATCCAAAGGCTGCGCTTTGTCTTCAGCAAGCGGGGCTCGCTGGCACTGCTGAGCCATCTCGATCTGGCCCGCCTGCTGGAGCGGGCCCTGCGCCGCAGCCAGCTGCCGGTGAGTTTCAGCGGCGGTTTTCATCCCCTGCCCCGGCTGCAGTTCGCCCTGGCGCTGCCGCTGGGTGTGGAGGCGGAAGGTGAATGGCTCGATCTGGAGTTCGCTCAGGTCTGTCCACCGGAGGAGGTGCTCGCGCGGCTGCAGGCCCAGCTTCCACAGGGTTTCTCCCTGCACTCGGTGCAGGAGGTGCCCCTGGCGGGCCCGGCTCTCTCCCAGCAACTGGCGGAGGCCCACTGGAGCCTGCAATTGCTCCCGGAGGTCGCCGCCGGCGCAGAGCCCGGGATGGCTCCGTCCACCGACGACTGGCACCGGGCGATCGAGCATCTGCTGCAGTCCGCCACACTGCCCTGGCGGGACAGCGACAAGAAGGGCCGCCCCCGCGAGCGGGACTGCCGCCCCTGCCTGATCGCGTTGGAGCTGCTGCCAGCGCCGCAGGGCGCTGACAAAACCTCTCTTGTCATCACGGACGCCGCTCAAGCCGCCGCCCCAGCCAGCGCCGAAGCGGCGGCCGCCGCTACCGGGGAGGGCACAGCTGCTGCCTCAGTGACACTCCGCCTGCAGGCCCGCATCGATGCCCAGGGCCGCAGCATCCGCCCCGATCAGGTGCGCCAGTGGCTGGTGGAGGCGCTCGGCCAGCCCCTGCGTCTGGGCCCCTGCCGGCGTGAACGTCTGATCCTGGCGCCGCCGGCCTGAGGGCCAAGGCCTGCAGCGGCAGGTCGCCCTCAACAGCAGCCAGCCACGCTGGCTACCCCCTCCTGCGAGCCACAGCAGCGATGCACTCCTGCGAACCAAGGTGAACGGCTCGGGGCCGAGATCCAGCGGCAGAAGGGCCTGGGGTTGGCGCGTGCTAATTTCACCTCAGACGGCAGATCCGTCTGTGGCTTTCGATCCACAGCCGCATCGTCTATGGCCCCCGCTCCTGCGGCGTGTTCGCCGTAGTCACACCCAGCAGCAACCGGTCCGTTCCCGTTCCGGCAGCTCGGGCGTCAACGGAGGCTGAACCTCCAGAGCTTGCTCCTCAAAGGCTTTTTCTTCCGTCTCATTCTGCTGATGCAGCAGACGGTCGGCTTCTCAGCACGATCGGCTCATCGCTTCATTGCTTCAGGGGGTAATCCCCATCCCATGGCAGGGCTTCTCCGAGCCACCCTCTTTCCTCCATGCCCCAGCAGATCGTCATTGCGGAGCAACTGCGCATCGCCGCGGTGCTCAACGACGAACGCGTCGATCAACTGATCGTTGCCCAGGGTCGCTACCAGATCGGCGACGTCTACGTCGGGCGCGTCGAGAATGTGCTCCCCGGCATTGATGCTGCGTTTGTCAACATCGGAGAGAGCGAGAAAAATGGCTTCATTCATGTCACCGACCTCGGCCCACTGAGGCTCAGGAAGGGTGCTGCCGGCATCACTGAACTGCTGGAGCCACGCCAGAAGGTGCTGGTTCAGGTGATGAAGGAGCCCACCGGCACCAAGGGGCCGCGTCTCACGGGCAATCTCACGCTGCCTGGCCGCTACCTGGTGCTTCAGCCCCATGGCCAGGGGGTCAACATCTCCCGGCGGATCAGTGCCGAGAGCGAGCGCAACCGTCTGCGGGCCCTGGGTGTGCTGATCAAGCCGCCCGGCGCCGGCCTGCTGGTGCGCACCGAAGCCGAAGGCATCAGCGAGGAGCTGCTGATCGATGATCTCGAAGCTTTGCTGCGTCAGTGGGAGGGCATCCAGGAAGCGGCGGAAACGGCCACCCCGCCGGCGCTGCTCAACCGCGACGAAGACTTCGTCCATCGGGTGCTGCGCGACCTCTACAGCCCCGAGGTGCAGCGCGTGGTGGTTGACACCCAAGCGGCCGTCGGCCGTGTGAACGCCTTCCTCGGTGCCGATCAGGCCAATCTGCTGGTGGAGCACCATGTCGAAAGCACCGACATCCTTGAGCACCACAAGATCAACGCTGCCATCCGCGATGCCCTCAAGCCGCGCGTCGATCTGCCCTCCGGCGGGTCGGTGATCATCGAGCCCACCGAGGCGCTCACTGTCATCGATGTGAACTCCGGTTCCTTCACGCGTTCCGCCAATGCACGGGAAACCGTCCTCTGGACCAACTGCGAAGCGGCGGCTGAAATCGCGCGTCAGCTGAAGCTGCGCAACATCGGCGGTGTGGTGATCATCGACTTCATCGACATGGAGTCGCGCCGCGATCAGCTGATGCTGCTCGAGCATTTCACTTCGGCCGTGCGCGACGACGCCGCCCGACCCCAGATCGCCCAGCTCACCGAGCTTGGTCTGGTGGAACTCACCCGCAAACGCCAGGGCCAGAACATCTACGAGCTGTTCGGTCGCGCCTGCCCCAGCTGCGGTGGCCTCGGCCACGTGGCCGTTCTCCCCGGCAAGGACACCCTCCAACCACTCGCCACGGTCACCGGCCTGGTGCGCTCCGCTGCCTCCGCCCGCGCCGAGGCGCCCAGCCCCTCCGCGCCCGAGCCCAGTGGCCGCCGCCGTGGTGGACGCGGTGGTCGCGGTAGCCGCAGCGGCAATGAGCTGATCGAAGTCACCCCCGTGCTCGTCTCCATCGACGACGAGCCGGCCGCTCCCCGGGTGGTGGAAGCACCGCTGAGTGCTTCTGAAGGCGTCAGCCGCCGCCACGACCCCGAGCTGGTGGCTGTCCCCATGGACGACGACCAGGAATTCGTCTACGGCTGGATGGGCCTCAACCCCGCCCTGCTGCTGGAGTCTCCCCCTGCCGGCGACAACGTGGTCGTCCGGGTCGTGCGCCCCGGCGAATCAGAGGAGGCGGTGCTCGACGCCGCTCGTCAGCAGCTGTCCGGCTCAGGCTCCCGGCGGCGTCGCCGTGGCGGCCGTGGCGGTGGCGATGGCGCCGCTGCCCCCCGCACCGCCGCCGACTACTCCAGCGATGCTCCCGCCCCCGTCGTTGTTTCCACGGCAGAGACCGGCACCGACCGTTGGAGTTCCACCCGCGATCCCGGTGATGCCGTGATGGTGGAAATCACCCCGCTGCCGATCGACACCGACCGTTCTCCCGCAGTCCACACCACCGTGATTGAAACCACGGTGCTGCAGGTGCCGATCACCCGCACCGTCGGCCGTGCCACGCCCGCCGCCGTGAGCATCACCGACCACCCGGCTGCTGCTGTGGCCGCTCAGAGCGAGCCTGATCCCGCCCCCGAAACCCCTGCCGACGACCCGGCCGGTGAGCCCCGCCGCCGCCGCCGCCGTTCTTCGGCGGCGGTCTGAGCCCAGCGCCTGCCCGCTCTCCACGGCCCGTGGGCGCCCACCCTGGGAAAGGAGCGACAGCAGAGCCGCAGCTTCCAGCCGATCCCTATGCCCAGCATGATCCCGGTGTCTGCGCAGGGATCGATGAGGTTGGGCGGGGCAGCCTGTTCGGGCCGGTGTTCGCCGCCGCCGTGGTGTTGCCGGCATCCGCGCTGCCGCCTCTGGCAGCCGCCGGACTCACCGACAGCAAGGCCCTGCGGCCGTTGCAGCGCCGCCGGCTCCTGCCCTTGATCGTGGAGGCGGCGGCGCAGTTCGCGCTCGGCCAGGCCTCGGCTGAGGAGATCGACCATCACGGCATCCGCTGCGCCACCGAACTGGCCATGCTGCGAGCGCTGCAGCGGCTGGCCGCGCCGCCCCGCCTCGTGATTGTCGATGGGGTGCTGCCGCTGCGTCTGTGGAGCGGGCCACAGATCACCCTGGTGCGAGGGGATCGCCACTGCCTGTCGATCGCCGCGGCCAGCGTGGTGGCCAAGCAGGCCCGCGATGGCCTGATCCAGCGGTTGGCCGGCCGCTTCCCTGGCTATGGCCTGGAGCGGCACGCCGGCTATGGCACGGCCTTTCATCGCCAGGCCCTGCGCAGGCTCGGGCCCACGCCGCTGCACCGGGCCTGCTTTCTGGGCAAGGTGCTGGCCGGCACCGACTGGCCGCCGCTCCGTTGAATGATCAGCCACCGGGCCTCTTCTGTGAGCTCTCTGCCGCCTCTGTGCAGACCGCTATTGCCTCTGGAAAAGGCCACTGTCCACTGCCTGCCGTACTGCCTGCCGTCTCTGCGAAGCCCATGGCCGCCGGGAGCGGGTTCAGCGGGTTTCGCACCACTGGCTGAAATCACTCAGCAGGTTCTGCCCCACCCGCTTGCGCATGCCCAGCAGGATGCCGCTGAGCAGTGACCGGCCGGTGGCCTCCAGCACGCGCGGCGGGATCAGCCCCAGCACGGTGGGGCGGCTCACGCGCACGCCCAGCAGGGCTTCGCCTTCCAGGCCGCCGTCGTTCACCGCCAGCCAGGATTGGAGCGTGAACTCAAAGTCGTCTACGGCTTCGAGTCCCACGAGGCGGCAATCGAGGGCTTCCAGCTCCAGCCGCCCCGGCTCCCGTTGGGCCTGCAACTGCACCACCGGCTGCACCTGCAGTTGAAACACCTTGAATCCGCTCACTTCGTACTGGTAGTGGCCAGGACTGAGCGGCGTGAGCTGGCGCGGTTCCAGCAAGGCCCGGATCACCCGCTGTTCGTCATCGAGGTAATCGGCCAGCTGCTCGGCCTGCCCGTGAACCGGCAAGGTGAGCTGCTGGCTGGCGCTGAAGGCCAGAGACATCGCCTGGGGAGGCCGGCGGAGGATGATCCTATCCACCGGTCTGCGCTCCCTTTCCCCCATGCGTCTCGCCTTCCTCGGACCCGCCGGCACCTACGGAGAACAGGCGGCGCGCCAGTTCGCTGCCCTGGAAGGCTTCCAGGATCCGGAATTCGTCCCGCAGGGCAGCATTCGTGCTGTGGTCAAGGCCCTCGCCGACGGTGGCTGCAGTGCTGCCGTGGTTCCGGTGGAGAATTCGGTGGAGGGCGGCGTCACCGCCTGCCTTGATGTGCTCTGGGAGCACTCCGACCTGCAGATCCGCCGGGCGTTGGTGCTGCCGATCCGCCATGCCCTGCTGGGCAGCGGTCCGATCGACCGGGTGAGCGAGGTGCTCTCCCATCCCCAGGCCCTGGCCCAGTGCAGCCAGTGGCTGGCGGAACACCTGCCCGATGCCCTGCAGTTGCCCACCAGCTCCACCGCCGAAGCCGCCCGGCTGGTGGCAGGCAGCCGCTTCCGCGCAGCGATCGCCTCGCGTCAGGCGGCAGAGGAGCACGGGCTCGAGGTGCTGGCCTATCCGGTCAACGACGTGATCGGCAACTGCACCCGCTTCCTGCTGTTGCAGAAAGAGGGGGGTCCCGCCGAAGGCAGCACCCACTGCAGCCTGGCTTTTTCGTTGCACGCCAACAGCCCGGGTGCGCTGCTGGAGGCGCTCAGTTGCTTCGCGCATCGCCAGCTGAACATGAGCCGAATCGAGTCGCGGCCGTCCAAACGTGAGATGGGCGAGTATCTGTTCTTCGTGGATCTTGAGCGGCCTGCCGCCGGTGAGGCGCTCCAGCAGGCGATCGAAGAGCTCAGGGGGCTGTGCCAGCACCTGGCTCTGTTCGGGGCCTATCCGCTCACGAATCTCGCGGAGGAGGAGCGCTCGCCTGCTGGTTAGCCAGGGCGGCCGCCGCGGGCGTGGTGTCCGGCCCGCGGCGGCAGCGGAAGACACCGAACGCCATCAGGCCATGGCGAAAGGCCCAGTCCATCAGCAGCAGGGTGGGGGTTTCGCGTATGCCCTGCAGCACGGCGGCCGGACCCAGCCCCAGCACGGCGCGCGGCCGGCGAACCCCTTCCAGGATCGAATCGATCCAGGAGGGCAGGGTGGCGCGGGTCCAGTCGTCGGTGTCGGTGTGAGCGCCGCCGGCATGGACGCTCAGCTCCAGGTTGCGGCGAAATGAGGGGATGCTCGCGAATTCCGGGTGGGCCCACTGATCCAGGAGCTGACGCATCACCCAGCGCTCCACTGCGCTGAGCGCTCCGGCGGAGGGATCGCGGCGGTTCCAGTCGGCCACCGACAGCAGCCCACCGGGAGCCAGCACGCGCAGCAGTTCATCGGCGTAGCGCTGCTTGTCGGGCATGTGCGGCCCTGCCTCCACACTCCACACCGCAGCAAAGGCCCCATCCGGGAGGTCGAGATCAAGGGCATCCATCACTGCAAACCGGCAGCTGAGGCCCGCTGGGGTGAGCTGACGGGCCCGCTCCACCTGCGCCGGGCTGATGCTGATGCCCAGCACTTCAAAGCCGTAGTCACGGGCAAGGATCCTGGCGCTGCCACCGATGCCGCAGCCCACATCCAGCAGCCTGGAGCCAGGGGGCAGCTGATCCAGGCCACTCCAGCGCACCAACTCGTGCACGAAGGCCACCTTGGCGGCACGGAAGTCGGCCCGATGCGGTGGGGTGCCGTAGTGACCGAGGTGCACATGATCGCCCCACAGCCGCTCCAGCAGCCGGTCTTCCGTCCAGCGGTCGTAGGCCTCCGCCACGGTGGCAGTGCTCTCGAAGCTGCGGTTGCGCCGCTGCCACACCACGAAGGCGCCCGCCAGCACGGCCACAGAAGCCACAGCCGCCAGCGCGGGGAGGGGAAGGCCGGCCATCAGGAGGGATCCCTGGGGGGCTCACCCAGATCCTTGAAGGTGTCCTTGAGGACCGTGCGGGCCGCAAGCTGGCGGCGGGTCTGGTCGAGCAGGGCGAATTCCTGACGCAGCCGCTCGCCGGTGTCGGTGAGCTCCAGCAGGCTCTGCTGGTGATCGGCCACGGGGCCGCCCAGATGGGAACCGATCCAGAACGAGAGCTCCCGTGGCAGGTCAGGCAGATCGTTGGGCAGGCTGCTCGGCCGCCCCACAAGCTTGCCCGTGAGGTCGACCACATCCCGCAGGGCCTGGGTCACGTTGCCGGCCAAGGCGTTGAGAGTTTCCGGGCTCTCATCGGTTGCGTCTTCGATCCAGCTCACCATGCCCACCCGGAACGGGGCCTCCCGCACCACTTCGAGCACACGGAAACGCTGCTGCCCCATGGTCACGATGTTGCTGCGATCGTCTTCCTGGGTCTGGCACTGGAGGATTTCCGCGCAGCAGCCCACAGAAGCCATTTTCTTTTCCTGTGGGTCCCAGCGGATCACCCCGAAGCGGCGATCTGTCTGCAGGACCGTTTGCAGGAGCATGCGGTAGCGGGGCTCGAAGATATGCAGCGGCAGCACTTCCTGCGGAAACAGCACCACATCCGGCAGGGGGAATAGGGGGAGTTCCCTCACGGCCAGATCAGTCACGGATGGGTGGGTGGAGAAAGGGCTGGAAAAACGGATGGAAGGGAGCAGAAGGCCTGAAAGGGCCGGTGCCCGGGTGCTTTGCCAGAAAGAAGCAGCGAGGAGTGTTTTGCCTCGATGTTCGAAGAAAACAACACGGCAAGGGCTGGCGCTGGCTGCGCCGGCCCTGGCAGCTCCTGAAGCGCCGGGCAGCCTGAAGGATCGATTCTAGAAAAAACAAAGCCCGCCGGGGAAGCGGGCGGGGGCGTCAATGGGGCGCAGGCAGCAGCAAGGGGAAGCGAATTCTGGGGCAGCCTGGGCCAACCCATTCACGAACAGCCAGGCGTGTGCAGGGGCGGGGCCGATGCGGCTCAGAGCTTGACTTCGATATCGACGCCACTCGGGAGATCAAGCTTCATCAACGCGTCGATCGTTTTCGAGGAAGGGCTGTAGATGTCGATGATGCGGCGGTGGGTGCGGGTTTCGAAGTGCTCACGGGAGTCTTTGTCCACGTGGGGTGAGCGCAGCACGCAGTAGATCTTGCGCTTGGTGGGCAGGGGGATGGGGCCGATAGCCGTGGCGGCGGTGTGATCGGCGGTTTCGATGATTTTTTCGCAGGAAAGATCCAGCATGCGGCGATCGAACGCCTTGAGACGGATGCGGATCTTCTGCTGAGCGATGGCGGTGGACATGGGGAAATGCGGGTGAGGCATCCGCCAGCAAGAACGCTGCCGGTGCAGAAAACGATGAATCAGGCTTGAAGCCTGAATTGCCGAGGTGCGAGTGGCCTGAAAGCCGGAAGGGGCAAGCCGAGGGGGGAGAAGCCTGCGCGCAGGCACGCCCCCCAAGGCCAAGACCCTAGATCAGGATCATTCCACGATCTTGGACACCACGCCCGCACCAATGGTGCGGCCGCCTTCGCGGATGGCGAAGCGCATGCCCTGCTCAATCGCCACTGGGCAGATCAGCTCGGCGGACATCTTGATGCGGTCACCGGGCATCACCATCTCCACGTTGGTGCCGTCGTCGGCGGTGAAGGCCGTGATCTGGCCGGTCACGTCGGTGGTGCGGATGTAGAACTGCGGGCGATAGCCGGCGAAGAAGGGGGTGTGACGGCCGCCTTCTTCCTTCTTCAGGACGTAGACCTCACCTTCGAACTTGGTGTGGGGCTTGATCGAGTTGGGCTTGACCAGCACCATCCCGCGTTCGATGTCTTCCTTCTGAATGCCGCGCAGCAGCAGACCGACGTTGTCGCCCGCCATGCCTTCGTCGAGCAGCTTGCGGAACATCTCGACCCCGGTGACGGTGGTTTCGCGGGTGTCCTTGATGCCGACGATCTGAACGGTTTCGCCCACTTTCACCTTGCCGCGCTCGATCCGGCCAGTGGCCACGGTGCCACGACCGGTGATCGAGAACACGTCTTCGACAGCCATCAGGAAGGGCTTGTCGATTTCGCGCTCGGGTTCGGGGATGGATTCATCCACCGCGTCCATGAGGTCAAGGATCTTGTCGACCCATTCGTTGTCACCCCGGTTGCCTTTGCCGCCCCCTTGGATGAACTCGAGAGCCTTCAGAGCGGAGCCGGCCACGATGGGGATGTCGTCACCCGGGAAGTCGTAGCTGCTGAGCAGCTCACGCATTTCCAGTTCGACGAGCTCGAGGATTTCCTCGTCGTCGACCATGTCCTTCTTGTTCAGGAACACCACCAGGGCGGGCACGCCCACCTGCTTGGCCAGCAGGATGTGCTCCTTGGTCTGGGCCATGGGGCCATCGGTGGCGGCCACCACCAGGATGGCGCCGTCCATCTGGGCGGCACCCGTGATCATGTTCTTGACGTAGTCCGCGTGACCCGGGCAGTCGACGTGGGCGTAGTGACGGCCTTCTGTCTCGTACTCGACGTGGGCGGTATTGATGGTGATGCCCCGTTCCTTCTCCTCAGGAGCACCGTCGATGTCGTCATAGGCCTGAGCTTTCGCTTGGCCAAGGGATGCCAGCACGTTGGTGATGGCGGCGGTGAGGGTGGTTTTGCCGTGGTCAACGTGGCCGATGGTGCCGATGTTGACGTGAGGTTTGTTCCTCTGAAACTTCTCGCGAGCCATTGAAGGAAAGAATCGGGGGTGTTGGTTGGGGGTGAGAGATCAGGAATTGCCCTGATTCTTGGAGATGATGGCCTCAGCCACATTGCGAGGAACTTCCTCGTAATGGCTGAACTCCATCGAGAAAATACCCCGACCCTGGGTCATGGATCGGAGCTGGGTGGCGTAGCCGAACATCTCGGCCAGGGGCACCTTGGTTTGGACTTTGGATTGTCCGTTGTCGATGGACTGGCCTTCGACCTGCCCGCGACGTGAGGAGAGGTCACCGATCACCGAACCGAGGTAGTCCTCGGGGATTTCGACTTCCACCTTCATCATCGGCTCAAGGAGTACAGGATTGCACTTCTTGACGCCGTCCTTGAAGGCCATCGAACCAGCGATCTTGAAAGCCATCTCCGAAGAGTCGACATCGTGGTAGGACCCGTCCACCATGGTGACCTTCACATCGATCATCGGGAAACCGGCAATCACGCCGGACTGGCAGGTTTCCTTCATGCCGTTTTCGGCAGGACCGATGTATTCCTTCGGCACGATGCCGCCGACGATCTTGTTGACGAACTCAAAGCCGGAACCGGGCTCACCCGGCTCCATTTCGATCACCACATGGCCGTACTGGCCTTTACCGCCGGTCTGGCGGGCGAACTTGCCTTCACCTTTGGCCTTGCCGCGGATCGTTTCGCGGTAAGACACCTGCGGAGCGCCGATGTTGGCTTCCACCTTGAACTCCCGCAGCATGCGATCCACCAGGATTTCCAGGTGAAGCTCGCCCATGCCGGCGATCACGGTCTGGCCCGTTTCGGGGTCGGTGGAAACGCGGAAGGTGGGATCTTCCTCAGAGAGGGATTGCAGTGCTTTGGAGAGTTTCTCCATGTCGCCCTTGGTCTTCGGCTCCACCGCCACCGAGATCACCGGTTCTGGGATGAACAGGGATTCCAGAATGATGGGCGCACTCTCCACGCAGAGCGTGTCGCCGGTGGTGGTGTCCTTGAGGCCGAGAACGGCCCCGAGATCACCAGCGCGCAGTTCGTCAACTTCTTCGCGATCGTCTGCTTTGAGCAGGATCAGGCGGGAGATCCGCTCCTTCTTGTCTTTGGTGCTGTTCATCACATAGCTGCCCTTCTGCAGCACCCCCGAGTACATCCTCACGAAGGTGAGTTTGCCGTAGGGGTCGGCCATCACCTTGAAGGCCAGTGCACTGAAGGGAGCATTGTCGTCGCAGGGACGGTTGGACTCGGTGCCATCGGGCAGCAGGCCGGTGATCGGCGGAACGTCCACCGGTGCGGGTAGGTAGTCGACGACTGCGTCGAGTACCAGTTGCACCCCTTTGTTCTTGAAGGCGGATCCGCAGAGCATCGGCACCAGGCCGTGCTTCACCACGCCGACGCGAATGCCCTTGACCAGCTGCTCGTCGGTGAGTTCGCCGTTTTCAAGGTAACTGTCGAGGAGCTCCTCATCGGTTTCGGCCACCGATTCCATGAGCTTGCCGCGCCAGAGTGCGGCTTCTTCCTTCATGTCGTCGGGGATGTCTCCCTCGAGGATGTCGGTGCCGAGATCGTTCGTGTAGATGATCGCCTTCTGGCGCACCAGGTCGATGATGCCCTTGAGTTCTCCTTCTGCTCCGATCGGCAGCTGGATCGGTGCCGCGTTGGCCTTCAGGCGGTCCTTGATCTGGTCGTAGACCTTCAGGAAGTTGGCACCCGTGCGGTCCATCTTGTTGACGAACACGATGCGGGGCACGTTGTAGCGATCGGCCTGCCGCCACACGGTTTCGGACTGGGGCTGGACGCCACCCACGGCGCAGAACACAGCCACCACCCCGTCGAGAACCCGCATCGACCGCTCCACTTCAATCGTGAAGTCGACGTGGCCGGGGGTATCGATGATATTGATGCGGTTGTCCTTCCAGCTGGTGGAAATGGCCGCCGCAGTGATGGTGATGCCGCGCTCCCGCTCCTGCTCCATCCAGTCGGTGACGGCGGCGCCATCGTGCACCTCGCCCATCTTGTGGACGACACCTGAGTAGAAGAGAATCCGCTCGGTGGTGGTGGTTTTGCCCGCGTCGATGTGGGCGGCAATCCCGATATTTCTGACGCGTTCCAGGGGGTAGGCGCGGGCCACGAGCTGAGGTCTCCGAAGGGTGATCGACAAAAATGCGGAGTAAGTGTAAGGGTTAGCTCTGGTGTGCCGGGATTCCGCGATCCAGGCAGAGCCGGTGAACTCAGTAGCGGTAGTGGGCGAAGGCTTTGTTCGCTTCTGCCATCTTGTGGGTTTCCTCGCGCTTGCGCACCGCGCTGCCGGCTTCGTTGGCCGCGTCCATGAGTTCACCTGCCAGCTTCTGGGCCATGCTGCGGCCGTTGCGGGCGCGCGAGAAGTTGACCAGCCAGCGGAGAGCCATGGCGGTGCCCCGCTCCTGCCGCACTTCCATCGGCACCTGGTAGGTGGCGCCACCAACGCGGCGGGCGCGCACTTCAACCAGGGGGGTGGCATTGCGCACGGCGGTTTCGAACACTTCCAGCGCGTCGGCGCCGGTGCGCTCGCTGATCAGCCCGAAGGCATCAGAAAGAATCCGCTGTGCGGTGGACTTTTTGCCGTGCTTCATCAGCCGGGCCACAACCATGGTTGCCAGCCTGCTGTTGAACTGGGGGTCGGGGAGAACCGGGCGCTTCTCGGCAGCGTTGCGGCGTGACATAAACCTGAGGAGAGGGAAGCGGGAAAGGGAAACGAAGAGGCAGGACTCAGGCCTTGGGAGCCTTGGCGCCGTACTTGGAGCGGCTCTGGCGGCGGTCCTTCACACCGGAGGTGTCGAGGGTGCCGCGGATGATGTGGTAGCGGACCCCGGGCAGATCCTTGACACGACCGCCGCGGATCAGCACGACGGAGTGCTCCTGCAGGTTGTGGCCGATGCCGGGGATGTAGGCGGTGACCTCAAAGCCGGAGGTGAGCCGCACGCGGGCCACCTTGCGAAGCGCCGAGTTGGGCTTCTTCGGCGTGGAGGTGTACACGCGGGTGCACACACCACGGCGCTCGGGGCAGGCCCGCAGCGCTGGGGATTTGGTCTTGCGGGTGAGGCGTTGCCGCTCGGAGCGGATCAGCTGCTGGATCGTGGGCATTGAGGGCCGGAGAGATGGGTCGGACGTCCGACCGTTTTCCACAATCCGCCACCTTACTTTGTCGTGGCACCCCGACGCCCTTGCCGGCTGAAGGCGGCTCCGCACGGGCAGCACGCCACCCCCTCGCCCGGCCGGATCAGAAACCCGCCACCGCTGAGATCGCCGCGGTAATCAAGGCTCAGGCCGGCCAGCTGGCCGATCTGGTCGGCGGGTGCATGCAGGGTGAGGCCATCGGCACGGGCCACAGGGGTGCCGGCCAGATGCCCCGGACGCAGGCGGATCACCCACTGCTCGCAGGTGCCCTCCACCAGATCGAGGTGCATCAGCCCCGGCGTGCCGGCCACAGCGGCCTGCCGACCGAGTTCGGCGGCGGCTGCCGGCGTCAGCTGCACGGTGAGGCCTCGGGGCATTGGGAGAACTCAGCAAGGATGGCGTGGTGGCCTTCACTCTGGCAGCGCCCCGACCCTGCCGAGCTGTCCGGCCATGGGAGGCTTCCGCGCCGCATGCAGGTTCCAGTCCGGAGCCCGCGGGTATGCGGTAAGCCCGCGTTCAGCAGCAGCCCACCGTTACGTAACAGCTCGCCGTCAGGCAGCGGTCTCAGGGGGAGCTGGCTGTGGAGCCCTCTGAGGCGTCGGCCGCGCGAGAGGGGTCACGAGGCACCAGACCCAGGCCGTTGTGGATGCGGGCGGCCACCCCTCGGCCCTGCACCGACAGGGTGCCGGAGAGCATCAGGCCGGTGGAGCTGCCGCCATCGAGGTTGAGCGCATCGCGCAGGCCCAGCTGCTGCAGGAGCTGGGCCGTTTCCCGCAGGGTGGGCCCCGCATGCTCGACCCCCTGGAGGGTGAGGAGCCAGATCTGAGAGCCATCGCTGGCGATCACCGTGCGGGGCGCCCCCTGCTGCAGGAAAGCGGCGCTGAAGCCTTCGGCGCTGCCATTGAGCACGGTGCGCCCGTTCAGCAGCAGCAGCGGACCACCCCCGAGCACCGAGCGGCTCTGGCCGAGCGGATGGGTCGGCTGGCTGCTCAGGCTCAACCGGCTGCCCACGTCCCACGGCGGCACAACCCCGCCCCGCCCCACCAGCAGCACGTCCTCGGGGCCAAGAGCGATGCCCTGTTCCAGCTGGGCACTGTTGAACTGCTGCCGCACGAAGCTGCCGTTGACCAGCAGGGCCGTTTCCCCGCCGCTGATCGCCCGATAGCTTCGCCCCCATTCAGCGGTGTAGCGCGCCAGGCCTCGCTGCACATAGCCACTGTTGAGGGCCATCACCGGCAGGCGCTGGCCGCTGCCGTCACTCACCCATTCCGTGAGGCTCAGCCAGCCGAACTGCGGTACGGCGCCGTCCTGCCAGCCCACGGCCCCCCGGTTGAGGATCGGTCCTGAAAGCCAGCGCCCGTCGTCTTTGAGGGCTCCCAGGGGCAGACGCCGCACCCGGTTGAAGAACCCGCCGTTGATGGCCACCAGGGCCTGTTCCTGCCCTGCCAGCTGAGGAAGGGAGGTGAGGCCTTCCATCCCCTCGGCGCTGGTGAGCAAGCGCAGCTCCACGGGGCTGCGGCGGGGATCGAGCCGCACGCTGTTCACCAGCATGCGTCGGTTGCCGAGGGCGCGCACCTGTCGCTCCACGGTGATGCCCTTGTTGAGCAGGGCCTGCAGCTGGGCGGTGCTTGGCGCTGTGGCGCGCACCGGACCTGGAGCAGCACCGGTCAGATCAAGCACCACGCGGGCCGGCCCGCCCAGGGTGAGCACGGCCCCGGGTCCGCTGGCCGGCAAGGCGATCGTCAGGCCGTCGCTGCCGGGGCGCGCCTGCAGGCCGAGGGATTGCAGCTGGGCCAGCTGGGCCGGGGTGCTGCGCAGCGCCATCTGCAGTTCGCCAGCCTCTCGCCGCACGAATGCCGGGCCGCTGAGATCGAGCACCACACGCCGTACGCCCGAGCTGGCGATCGCCCCCGGCGAGGACACCCGGATCTGCTCCAGCGTGGCCGCCGGCAGTTCCAGCCGCAGAGTGCCTCGCTCCTGCCGCTGCCAGCTCACGCCGGCATCCAGCAGCAGGCGGCTCACATCCACGGCCACCTCGTCGTCGAGGCTGCGCTGAGCCCCGGCAGGCACCAGCAGCGTGCGGCCGAACCACTCGAGTTCCAGACCTCCCTGTGTGGACGAGCGGCTGGTGAAGCCCAGCTGGCCCTCCAGCACTTCCAGGGGCAGCCACAGCTCCAGATCCCCCCGGCTGGCGGAGCCCCGCTGCTCCCAGCGAGCCGTCTGCCGGCGGCCGTTGATCTCCAGGCGCTGGCCGGTCTCAACGGTGGATGCTGTGCCGAACCGTTGCGGCAGGCGCTGAGGTTCGAGGGCCGGGGGCGGCGGAACGGGCGGCGGCCACCGGTTCTGCGCCCCCGCTCCCGGAGCGATGAGCAGCGGTGCGGCGCAAAGGCTGCCGCTGACGAACGCGCTGCCCAGCAGCAGCACACGCCTCAGGCCGCCGCTCACCTGGATGGCGCCAGAACCAGCAACGGCTTCCCGCCTGGCACGACGGCGGAACAGCGGCAATGGCGAAGGCCTCGGCATCAGGCCAGCTTCCGTTGGTGGTGAACGCTAACCCCGTGGGCCTGTCTCTAGAGTTCCCCTTCCTCAAGGAGCGGTCAATCCCGCAGTTCGGGTTTGCCGCCGGTCACCGCAGGTCTCTCCTGGGTTATGCCTCACTTCTCCCGTCCCGTCTGGCCCCATTGCGACAGTCCGGCGCCTGAGGCCGTGGCGGGCGAGCGCGATGCCTGCGGCGTTGGCTTTCTGGCCCAGCTCAGCGGCGAGGCGAGCCATGCTCTGCTCGCCCAGGCCCTGCATGGTCTCCACTGCATGGAGCACCGCGGTGGCTGCGGTGGCGACGGCGATTCCGGGGATGGCGCCGGCATCCTCTGTGGCATCCCCTGGCCCTACCTGGAAGCGGTCTGGCCCGCCGCCCGCAGCGAACAGGGTCGGCCCCGCGGTCTGGCGATGCTGTTCCTGCCCGCCGAGGCGGAGCGCCGAGCTGTGGCACGCGCCTTCTGTGAGCAGGCGGCCGCCGGCCTGGGCCTGCGCAGCATCGGCTGGCGTGAGGTGCCTGTAGCGCCTGAGGTGCTCGGCCCACTGGCCCGCCAGACCGCCCCCGCAATCGAGCAGTGGCTCGTGGAAGGCGAGGTGGCTGGCGATGCGCTCGAAGCCCTGCTCTTCCGTTGCCGCCGCCGCGTCGGGGATCTGGTGAGGGAAGCCTGGGGCCCCGGCCCCAGCGATCTCTACTTCGCCTCCTTCAGCAGCCGCACGGTCGTCTACAAGGGCATGGTGCGCTCCGAGGTGCTGCCGGCGTTCTACGCCGACCTGCGCGACCCCCGCTTCGCGGTGAGCTTCGCCGTGTACCACCGCCGCTTCAGCACCAACACGTTGCCGCGCTGGCCCCTGGCGCAGCCGATGCGCCTGCTGGGTCACAACGGTGAGATCAACACCCTGCTGGGCAACATCAACTGGGCTCACGCTGCCCAGTCGCACCTCGATGCGATCTGGGGCGACGCCGCCAACGACCTCAAGCCGGTGGTCAACGCCGCCTTCAGCGATTCCGCCAACCTCGACGCCATGCTCGAGCTCATGGTGCGCAGCGGTCGGCCGATCACCGACAGCCTGCTCACGCTCGTGCCCGAGGCGTTCCGGCAGCAACCGGAGCTGGAATCACGGCCAGCGATCCAGGCCTTCTACGACTATTCCGCCTGTGTGCAGGAACCCTGGGATGGCCCGGCCCTGCTGGTGTTCAGCGATGGCCGCAGCGTGGGTGCCACGCTCGATCGCAACGGTCTGCGCCCCGCCCGCTACTGCATCACCAGCGACGGCCTGGTGGCGATGGGATCGGAAACCGGCGTCCTGGAGATCGACGAAAGCCGCATCATCGAAAAGGGCCGTCTCGGCCCCGGTCAGATGCTCGCCGTCGATCTCGAGCAAGGCCGCCTGTTGCGCAACTGGCAGGTGAAGGAGGAAGTGGCGGCCCGCCATCCCTACGGCGCCTGGCTGCTAGAGCACCGCCGCGCGCTCGACAGCCGGCCCTGGATCACCGAGACGAGCCTGGGGGCCCTCGACCTGCTGCAGCACCAGACCGCTTTCGGCTTCACCGCCGAAGACTTCGATCTGGTGATCGAGGACATGGCTGGCCAGGGCAAGGAACCCACGTATTGCATGGGCGACGACATCCCCCTGGCGGTGCTGTCCTCCAAGCCCCACCTCCTTTACGACTATTTCAAGCAACGCTTCGCCCAGGTCACCAACCCGCCGATCGATCCCCTGCGGGAAGAGTTGGTGATGAGCCTGGAGATGCACCTCGGCCGCCGGGGCTCACCGCTGCGGCCTGAGCCCGGTTCTGCCTCGGTGCTGCATCTGCAGTCGCCGCTGCTCAATGAGGCGGAGCTCAAGGCACTGCCGGAGCAGGGCCTGGCCACCATCACCCTCTCCACCCTGTTGCCGGTGGAAGCGGGGCCGGCCGGCCTCGGCGACGCGGTGCAGAGGCTCTGCCAGGAGGCGGAGCAGGCCGTGCGAAACCAGGCCGAAATCCTGGTGCTCTCCGACCGCTGCGGATCTGGTCTTTCGCCCACCACCTCCTATATCCCGCCTCTGCTGGCCGTGGGTGCGGTGCACCACCACCTGCTGGGTCTGGGCCTGCGGCTGCATTGCTCTCTGGTGGTGGACACCGCTCAGTGCTGGAGTACCCATCACCTGGCCTGCCTGATCGGCTTCGGTGCCAGTGCTGTGTGCCCCTGGCTCACCTGGGAAACCACGCGCCACTGGCTGCAGCTGCCCAAGACCATCTCTCTGATCGAGCGGGGTCGGCTGCCCGCCATTGATGCCGCTGCGGCCCAGGCGAATGTGCGCCAGGCCCTGGAAGCCGGCCTTCGCAAGATCCTCTCCAAGATCGGCATCTCGATGCTGGCCAGCTATCACGGGGCTCAGATCTTTGAGGCGATCGGCATCGGCGCCGACCTGATCGAGCTGGCATTCCGAGGCACCACCAGCCGGGTGGCGGGCCTCACCCTGGCGGATCTCGCCAGCGAAACCCTCACCTTCCACGCCAAGGCCTTCCCCGAACTCCATCGCACCAAGCTGGAGTTCATGGGCTTCGTTCAATACCGCACAGGCGGCGAATTCCATCTCAACAGCCCGGAGATGGCCAAGGCCCTCCATGCAGCCGTGGCAGCGGGCCCCGGCTACGACCACTTCTCCACCTACCGCACCCTGCTGGAGAACCGTCCGGTCACCTCCCTGCGCGACCTGCTTGAGCTCACCCCCGCCCCCCAGCCGCTGCCCCTTGATCAGGTGGAGAGCGCCGAAAGCATCTGCTCCCGTTTCTGCACCGGTGGCATGAGCCTCGGGGCCCTCTCGCGTGAGGCCCACGAAGTGCTGGCGGTGGCGATGAACCGCATCGGCGGCAAGAGCAACAGCGGCGAAGGGGGCGAGGATCCCGCCCGCTATCACCCGCTCCACGACGTCGACGCCGGCGGCCATTCCCCCACACTCCCCACCATCGGTGGCCTGCGCAACGGCGACACAGCCTGCTCCGCCATCAAGCAGATCGCTTCCGGCCGCTTCGGCGTCACGCCGGAGTATCTGCGCAGCGGCACCCAGCTGGAGATCAAGGTGGCCCAGGGAGCCAAGCCCGGCGAAGGCGGCCAACTGCCCGGCCCCAAGGTGGATGCTTACATCGCCTGGCTGCGTAACAGCAAACCCGGCGTCGCCCTGATCTCACCGCCGCCGCACCACGACATCTATTCCATCGAGGATCTGGCCCAGCTGATCCACGACCTTCACCAGGTCCATCCGGCCGCGAAGGTGTCTGTGAAGCTCGTGTCTGAGATCGGCATCGGCACGATCGCCGCCGGTGTGGCCAAGGCCAATGCCGATGTGATCCAGATCTCCGGCCACGACGGAGGCACAGGTGCCTCGCCGCTCAGTTCGATCAAGCACGCCGGCAGCCCCTGGGAGCTGGGTCTGTCGGAAGTGCACCGCAGCCTGCTGGCCAACGGCCTGCGCGACCGGGTGCTGCTGCGTGCAGACGGCGGCCTCAAGACCGGTTGGGACGTGGTGATGGCCGCCCTGCTCGGTGCCGAGGAATTCGGCTTCGGCTCGGTGGCCATGATTGCCGAGGGCTGCATCATGGCCCGCGTCTGCCACACCAACAATTGCCCCGTGGGTGTGGCCAGCCAGAAGGAGGCGCTGCGCAAGCGCTTCACCGGCATCCCCGAACACGTGGTGAACTTCTTCGCCTTCGTGGCCGAGGAAGTTCGCCAGTTGCTCAGCGTGCTGGGCGTGGCGCGGCTGGAGGACCTGATCGGCCGCAACGACCTGCTCCAGCGCCGGGAGGTGCAGCTGGTCAAGACCAGCTCGGTGGATCTCTCCTGCCTGCTGGATACGGTTCCCCACGCCGGCGACCGTTCCTGGCTGCAGCACGAGGCGTCCGCCCACGGCAATGGCCCCATCCTCGAAGACAGCCTCTTGGAGGACGCTGAAGTGCTGGCGGCGATCGAAGGCCATGGCAAGATCCAGCGCCAGCTGCGGATCCTCACCACCGACCGCAGTGTGGGAGCGCGGATTGCAGGCGAAATCGCCGCGCTTCACGGCAACAAGGGGTTCAACGGTCTGCTCGATCTCCGCTTTGAGGGCGGGGCCGGCCAAAGCTTTGGTGCCTTCCTGTTGCGCGGCATGCAGCTCACCCTCGTGGGCGAGGCCAACGATTACGTCGGCAAGGGCATCAACGGCGGGCGGCTCGTGGTGGTGCCCCCTGCCGGCGCGGCCGATCCCGGCGCCCAGGTGATCCTGGGCAACACCTGCCTCTACGGCGCCACCGGCGGCGAGTTGTTTGCGCTGGGCCGGGCGGGTGAGCGCTTCGCCGTACGCAACAGCGGCGCGGTCGCTGTGGTCGAAGGCAGCGGCGATCACGCCTGCGAATACATGACCGGAGGCGTGGTGGTGATTCTCGGCAGCACCGGCCGCAACGTGGCCGCCGGGATGACCGGTGGCGTGGCGTTCCTGCTCGACGAGCACGACGGACTCGCCGCCCGGCTCAACCCGGAGATCGTCTCGATGGTTCCGCTGGACACCCCCGAGCAGGAGCAACTGCTCAAGCCATTGCTGGAGACCCATCTCGAGCTCACCGGCAGCCGCCGGGCCGCCGAGGTGCTTGCCAACTGGCCTCAGTGGCGTCCCCGCTTCAAGGTGCTCGTTCCCCCCAGTGAGCTGGCCACCGTCGGTCTGGCTGAGGGCCGCGTCACGGTGCCCGCCTAGGGCTCCACTAGCTCCGCGTTGCCGCGAGGGGCTGTGCTGTGCCGCCAGCCCCGGTTTCCTTGCCGAGGTTGCCGTCGCCGCGTGGATATTCCCGCATCAGCCGCCGCACCTCCCCGGCGTGGTAGCTGCTGCGGGTGAGCGGTGAGCTCACCACCTGCAGGAATCCCAGCTCCCCTTCACCCTGCTGGCGGAAGGATGCAAAGGTGGCAGGCTCCACGAAACGCTGAACGGCCAGGTGTTTCGGCCCTGGAGAGAGGTACTGGCCGATCGTCACGATGTCGACGTGGTGCTGGCGCAGGTCGGCGAGCACGTCGAGCACTTCGGCGTCGGTTTCGCCCAGGCCCACCATCAGGCCCGATTTGGTGTACGTGGCTGGCCATTGGTCGTGAACCCGCGCCAGGAGTTCCAGCGAGCGGCTGTACACCCCCTGAGGACGCACCTGCCGGTACAGACGCGGCACCGTTTCAATGTTGTGGTTCAGCACCTCGGGCTTACCTGCCATGACAGCGGCCAGGGCCTCCCAGTTGCCGCAGAGGTCAGGGATCAGCAGCTCGATGGTGGTGCCGGGGGAGCGCTGACGCACGGCGGCGATGCAGGCCACAAACTGGCTGGCGCCCCCGTCGTCGAGGTCGTCGCGGTTCACCGATGTGATCACCACATGCTGCAGACCCAGCCGGGCCACGGCCTCGCCCAGCCGTTCCGGTTCGGTGGGATCCAGCGCCCGCACGCTGCGGTCGAAATCGATGTCGCAGTAAGGGCAGGCGCGGGTGCAGCCCGGCCCCATGATCAAGAACGTGGCCGTGCCACCGGCGAAGCACTCGCCGATGTTGGGGCAACTGGCTTCCTGGCAGACCGTGTTCAGCTTCAGGTCGACCAACAGGTCGGCAACCGCGCCGATGCGCTCCCGTTGCGGGGCTTTGACGCGCAGCCAGTCGGGTTTGAGCTGCGACACGGACCCACGCCTGAACAGCCCATGAATTTAGGGGCCCCGGAGCGGCGATCGCCTATCCTCTCCCCATCGGGATGTAGCGCAGCTTGGTAGCGCACTTCGTTCGGGACGAAGGGGCCGCAGGTTCGAATCCTGTCATCCCGACTTTCAACTTCACAGCGTCCGCGGATTTCGCCGCGTTGGCACGGTCAAGGGCAAGATCAACCGTGGCTCAGGCCAGATCAGCCCCGGGGTAACCGCGGGGGGTCACCATGCGGCCGTCCTGAATCCGTGTGGTGCTGTTGCCGATCAGCACCAGCGTGAGCATGTCCACCTCCGCCACCGGCAGGTCCGCCAGCCGGTGCAGGCTCACGTGCTCGTCCTGCCGCCCCAGCTGCCGGGCCAGGGCCACCGGCGTGTCGCCGCCCCGCTGTTCGAGCAGCAGGGCGCAGGCCCGGGCCAGTTGCCAGTCGCGTCCGCGCGAACGCGGGTTGTAGAGGGCCACCACGAAATCCCCCGCAGCTGCCCCGCGCAGGCGGGTTTCGATCGTTTCCCATGGGGTGAGCCGATCGCTCAGGCTGATGGTGCAGAAATCGTGCATCAAGGGGGCTCCGGCGCGGGCGGCCGCCAGCTGCAGCGCGGAAATGCCCGGATGCACCGTGAAGCCGGGGCGGGCCTCGGCCGGCAGGGCCAGCCACAGCTCCAGCGCCAGCCCGGCCATGCCATAGATGCCACTGTCGCCCGATGACACCAGTGCCACCGTCAGGCCTTGCGCCGCTAGCTCCAGCGCCTGGCGGCACCGTTCCCGCTCCAGGGTGAGCTGGCCGTCGCAGCGCAGCTGATCAGGCCGACGCAGTGGTTCCAGCAGGTCGAGGTACAGGCCGTAGCCCACCCAGACCGTGCTCGCCGCCAGTGCGGCACGGGCATCGGGAGTGAGCAGGGCCAGCTCGCCAGGCCCGCTGCCGATCAGATGCAGCCGGCCCCGTTGCGGCGCCCACTGCTCCGCGGCGGCCGCGACCGCCACCGTGGCGGCTCCGCGTTCGTCGCTGCGGCAGCGTTCGATGCGTTTGGCCTGGCGCAGGCAGCCCCCGGGTCCGGCGGCCAGCAGCGCTGCCGCCTCCGCCACGCTGGCCGTGCCCATCTCCCGCGCCACGGCCGCCGAAGGGGTCGGCACCGGCACAACGGCGAGCTCGGCGGCACTGAACAGCCGCAGCGGCCACTGGCGCTCAGCGGCCAGCGCCAGCAGTGCCGGCTCATCCCCTTTGCGGTCGGCGCTGCACAGGCCGGCGACGGCCTCCGGCGCCAACCCAGCCTCCTGCAGCGCTGCCAGCACCGCCCGCTCCAGCAGGGTGAAGCTGGTGCCGCGCTCGCAGCCCACCCCCAACCAAAGGCTGGGAGGGTGCCAGCGACAGCCCATGCCCAGTTGATCGCTGATCACCAGCACAGGAGCTGCCGGGTCGGGCACGCCGCTCAGCGGCTGGGTCGCTTCAAGCTCGCGCCAGAGGGGGGAGCCACTGGTCTGCTGCACCAATGGCTGCTCCCCCCTGGCCGCTGCCTGCATCAGGCCGTCCCAGTCACCGCTGCCGCGCCGCCATCCCCACGCGGTGCCGAAGCCATCGAGGGCAAGGCGGCCGCTGCCGCTGCTGGCGCCTGTCAGCACGGCCTGGCCGCCCAGCAGGGCCGCCACCTGCTGGCTCAGACGCTCTGCCCCGGCGCCATGGCCGCCCAGCAGCGGGATGGCGAAGCGTCCGGCCGGATCCACCACCACCACCGCCGGATCCTGGCTTTTGCCCTGCAGCAGTGGTGCGATCAGCCGGGTGATGGCTCCGCAGGCACCCACAGCCACGAAGGACCGGCTGTTGCCCCACTCCCGCGACAGATAGGTGCCGCCGGCTTCCTCGGGGCTGGCGATGTCCTGCACCAGCCCGGCCTGGTGCAGCCGCTGAAGCAGGGGCTGGCCGGCAGGACTGAGGCTGAGTCCCCGGCAGGGCAAGGGCAAGGCGTCAGGCGTAGGGTCGTTCATGCGCCGAACCTGGCACGCCCGATCGCCGGCGATTCGCCCGCATCGGCGGACGGGCCGGCTGTCGGTCCGTCGTCGGCATCTCTTTCGCTAGGAGCACCAGGGATGGAGACAATCCCATCGCTAGGAGCTGGCGGGTCTTCCGGCTCGTGTTCTGGTTCGATTTCGGGCCCAGGTTCGTTACCCGTTTTGAGCTGAGTTTCGATTTCGGCTTTGGCCTGACGTTCAGGTTGGCTCTCGAGCTCAGGTTCAGGTGGGGGGGCGTCCTTCTCGGCGATGGATGCTGCCCCCACCTGCTCCCCGTCTGCCAGGCCGGCAGCGGAGAGCGCAGCAGTGGCAGACGGAGCGGAGAGGGTGGCAGGTTCCGGCTCCTCCGCCTCCGCCTCTGCTTCCTCCTCCACATTTCTGGCGCTGGCGCCCGAGCTGTCGCCCGGATCCTGCGGCCCAGGAGCCGATGGTTGCCCAGAAGCAGATGACTGCCCCAGTGGAAATGGCTTCCCTGGTGGCGCCGGCGGATTGGGCGGCGCCGGCTCTGCTGGGGAGGTTCCGACCGCTCCGCCCAGCAGGGCCCGCTTCAGCTCAGCGTCATTGAGGGGAGTGGAGGGCCAGCGCGATGGAGCCCCAGCCGTGAGTGTCACCGCCGTCACCAGGGAGTTGAAGGGTGCATTGAGCGGGTCGCCCCTCCCATCAAGCAGTTCCAGCTGGATGGCGTTTTCCCCGCTGGTCAGTCCCTTCAGCCAGATCGGGGTCTGACGGTCCACCAGGAAGCTGTCGCCGTTGAGGGTGATCCGCAACCGCCAGCTGTCGTCGCCGTCGCGCAGGTGTTGCAGGGGGGCATCGAACAGCAGCCAGTCGATCAGCACCGGTTCTGCCTGGATCAGGTCGAAAGGAATGGCCGGAATCAGCTGGGGGCTGGCGGGTTGTGGCACCCCCAGGGGGTTGGCGGCGGCGCGGTGCAACCGGATCTGGGTGCTGGCGCCGGGCGCTTTCACCGCTTCACCCCAGGGGTAGGCGGCGTAGACGCTGATCCGATGGCTGCCCGGGGTGAGCGGCTCCATCGGCACCTTCACTGTGCGCGGATCGGCGGAGTCCTCATTGCTGCGGCTGGCAGGCGTCGCACCGACCCGGATCGGTGTCTCCTGGTCGCGCTGCACCACCAGATGGGGGCCGGGAGCGCCTGGGTTGGTCCCCGCCAGCGGCCAGTCAGCCACACGCAGCTCCAGGGTCCAGGGGTCGGCGGGAAGAACGGTGTCCGGCGCCGGCGCAACGATCGTCAGCTGCGGGCGATGGGCGCTGAGCACCTCCTTGAGTTGCTCAGTCGGGCGGGGCGGCGCGACTTCGCGCACGGTGCCGCTGGCAAGCGGAGCCGGTGCAGCGGTAGGCGGAGGTGAGCTGGCGTTTCTCCAGCCCCAGCCTCCGCTGAGCAACACGGTGAGGCACAGCAGGCCGGCGCTGATGGTCCGCCCCAAGGCGCGTGAACCCCGCAAGTGCGGCAGCTTCCGGGCAGGCAGGCTCGCCATGACCATCTCGTTGCTCCTGCCCTGACGACGGCCTGGACATTCTGCTGGCCCATTGGTGAGCGCAGAATCGATGCCGCCCTGAGGACTTGAATCAACGCTCCAATATCCGGAATTGCCGGATAACAAATGGGGGCTTATCCCCGGCATTTCAATGACAAGAATCGGGCGGGAGAGCCCAGTCCCAGACAGGAGAGCCAGGGGATTGAACCTTTGTTACTTCCTCGGCAAACGGCCAGAAGCTCGCCCCTATACTCTCGCCAGCGGTCCCCTCATCGGGGCCCTTGCCCCAGTCGTGGCAACGGGTTTTGGCTTTCGCCACGCCCCTGCCCTCTGGAGTCAACGGCATGGCGGATTCCGGTCCGCGGTGCTGTTCGGCCCGCCGGCCAGGTGCCTGCACCCGGCCGGAGCGGTGGACCTCCACCTCCACCTCGACCCCGTCCCTCGAGGAACGTCTCGATGACCATCAGCCCACCAGAGCGTGGGAAAACGGCGAAGGCCATGGTTGACCGGAACCCCGTTCCCGTCGACTTCGATGTTCTCGGTAAGCCCGGGCACTTCGATCGCACCCTCGCCAAAGGTCCCAAAACCACCACCTGGGTTTGGAACCTCCACGCCAACGCTCACGATTTCGACAGCCACACGAGCGACCTTGAAGAGGTCTCCCGGAAGATCTTCAGCGCTCACTTCGGCCATCTGGCCGTCATCTTCATCTGGCTGAGCGGCGCCTTCTATCACGGTGCCCGCTTCTCCAACTACACCGGCTGGCTGGCCGACCCCCTGCACGTCAAACCGAGTGCTCAGGTGGTCTGGCCCATTTTCGGCCAGGAAATTCTCAACGCCGATGTGGGCGCCGGCTTCCACGGCATCCAGATCACCTCAGGTCTTTTCCACGTGTGGAGAGCCTGGGGTTTCACCAGTGAGTTCCAGTTGCTCTGCACGGCAATCGGCGCCCTGGTGATGGCCGGTCTGATGCTCAACGCCGGTGTCTTCCACTACCACAAGGCAGCCCCCAAGCTGGAGTGGTTCCAGAACGTTGAGTCGATGCTCAACCACCATCTGGCCGGTCTGCTCGGGCTGGGGTCCCTGTCCTGGACGGGTCACCTCCTGCACGTGTCCCTGCCGACCACGGCCCTGATGGATGCCATGGATGCCGGCAAGCCGCTGGTGCTCAATGGCAAGACCATCGCCTCGGTGGCGGACATTCCCCTCCCCCACGAATTCCTCAACCAGGACCTGATCGCTCAGCTGTTCCCCGGTTTCGGAGCGGGCCTTTCCGCCTTCTTCACGGGCAACTGGGCCGCCTACAGCGATTTCCTCACCTTCAAAGGTGGGTTGAATCCCGTCACGGGCAGCCTCTGGATGACCGACATCGCGCATCACCACCTGGCGATCGCTGTCCTGTTCATCGTTGCCGGCCACCAGTACCGCACCAACTGGGGCATCGGCCACAGCATCAAGGAGATCCTTGAGGGTCAGAAGGGCGATCCCCTGCTGTTCCCCGCACCCAAGGGTCACGACGGCCTGTTCGAGTTCATGACCACCTCCTGGCATGCCCAGTTGGCGGTCAACCTCGCGCTGTTCGGTTCGCTCACGATCATCGTGGCGCACCACATGTATTCGATGCCCCCCTATCCCTACATCGGCATCGACTACGCCACCCAGCTCTCGCTGTTCACGCATCACATGTGGATCGGCGGATTCCTGGTGGTGGGTGCTGGCGCTCACGCGGCCATTGCCCTGATCCGTGACTACGACCCTGCCCAGCACATCGATAACGTGCTCGACCGGGTTCTGAAAGCTCGTGATGCCCTGATCAGCCACCTCAACTGGGTGTGCATCTGGCTTGGCTTCCACAGCTTCGGCCTCTATATCCACAACGACACCATGCGTGCCCTGGGCCGTCCCCAGGACATGTTCAGTGACACCGCCATTCAGCTGAAGCCCATCTTCGCTCAATGGATTCAGGGCCTGCACGCCGCTGCAGCCGGTACCACTGCGCCCAACGCGCTGGCCGGTGTGAGCGAAGTGTTCAATGGCGCTGTTGTTGCTGTGGGTGGCAAGGTGGCTGCCGGCCCGATCCCCCTGGGAACGGCCGACTTCATGGTCCACCACATCCACGCCTTCACGATCCACGTCACCGTGCTGATCCTGCTGAAGGGTGTGCTTTACAGCCGCAGCTCCAGGCTCATCCCCGATAAGGCGAACCTGGGCTTCCGCTTCCCCTGCGACGGCCCCGGCCGTGGCGGTACCTGCCAGGTTTCGGCTTGGGACCATGTGTTCCTCGGCCTCTTCTGGATGTACAACTCCATCTCGATCGTGATCTTCCACTTCAGCTGGAAGATGCAGAGCGATGTGTGGGGCACGGTGAATGCGGACGGCAGCGTTCAGCACATCACCAATGGCAACTTCGCTCAGAGCGCCATCACCATCAATGGCTGGTTGCGCGATTTCCTCTGGGCGCAGGCCGCTCAGGTCATCAACAGCTACGGCACCTCTTCCAGTGCTTATGGCCTGATGTTCCTGGGTGCTCACTTCGTCTGGGCTTTCAGCCTGATGTTCCTGTTCAGCGGCCGCGGCTACTGGCAAGAGCTGATTGAGTCCATCGTCTGGGCTCACAACAAGCTGAAAGTGGCTCCGGCCATCCAGCCACGTGCTCTGAGCATCACTCAGGGTCGTGCCGTGGGCGTTGCTCACTACCTTCTGGGCGGTATCGCTACCACCTGGGCCTTCTTCCTGTCCCGACTCATCGCGGTCGGCTGACCTCACACCTGACCTTTCCCAATGGCAACGAAATTTCCTTCGTTCAGCCAGGGTCTGGCACAGGACCCGACGACCCGCCGTATCTGGTACGGCATCGCCACGGCTCACGACTTCGAGAGCCATGACGGGATGACCGAGGAGAAGCTTTACCAGAAGCTCTTCTCCACCCACTTCGGTCATCTGGCCATCATTGGCCTCTGGGTTTCCGGCAACCTGTTCCATATCGCCTGGCAGGGCAACTTCGAGCAGTGGGTCGCCGATCCGCTGCATGTCCGTCCCATCGCTCACGCGATCTGGGATCCTCACTTCGGCCAAGGGGCCATCACCGCCTTCACTCAGGCGGGTGCCACCTCTCCGGTGAACATCGCTTATTCCGGCCTGTACCACTGGTGGTACACGATCGGAATGAAGACCAACGCCGAGCTTTATCAGGGTTCCATCTTCATGATGATCCTGTCGGCCTGGGCCCTGTTCGCTGGCTGGCTTCACCTTCAGCCCAAGTTCCGGCCTTCCCTGGCCTGGTTCAAGAACGCTGAATCCCGTCTGAACCACCACCTGGCTGTTCTGTTCGGCTTCAGCTCCATCGCCTGGACCGGTCACCTGGTCCACGTGGCGATTCCCGAAGCCCGCGGTCAGCACGTCGGCTGGGACAACTTCCTCAACGTGCTGCCCCACCCCGCCGGTCTTGCTCCGTTCTTCACCGGCAACTGGGGTGTGTATGCCGAGAACCCCGACACCGTCAACCAGGTGTTCGGTACTGCTGAGGGATCCGGCACCGCGATCCTCACCTTCCTGGGTGGCTTCCACCCCCAGACTGAGGCGCTCTGGCTCACGGACATTGCCCATCACCATCTGGCGATCGGCTGCATCTTCGTGATCGCCGGTCACATGTACCGGACCAACTTCGGAATCGGTCACTCGATCCGCGAGATCCTTGATGCTCACAACCCCCCCAAGGGCACCCCTGGTGACCTCGGTGCTGGGCACAAGGGCCTCTACGACACCGTCAACAACTCGCTCCACTTCCAGCTCGGCCTGGCCCTGGCTTCGCTGGGTGTGGTCACGAGCCTGGTGGCGCAGCACATGTATGCCATGCCGTCCTATGCGTTCATCGCCAAGGACTACACGACTCAGGCTGCTCTCTATACCCACCACCAGTACATCGCCATCTTCCTGATGGTCGGTGCCTTCGCTCACGGTGCGATCTTCTTCATTCGTGATTACGACCCCGAAGCCAACAAGAACAATGTTCTGGCTCGGATGCTTGATCACAAGGAAGCTCTGATCAGCCACCTCAGCTGGGTCTCCCTGTTCCTCGGTTTCCACACCCTCGGCCTCTACGTCCACAACGACGTGGTCGTGGCGTTCGGAACCCCCGAGAAGCAGATCCTGGTGGAGCCCGTGTTTGCTCAGTTCGTGCAGGCTGCCTCCGGCAAAGCCATGTACGGAATGGATGTGCTGCTCTCGAACCCCAGCAGTGCCGCCAGCCTGGCTTCGGCCAACATCCCTGGTGATCACTTCTGGCTCGATGCCATCAACGGCAACACCGATGTGTTCCTGCCCATCGGCCCTGGCGACTTCCTTGTGCACCACGCCATCGCGCTTGGCCTGCACACCACCACCTTGATCCTGGTCAAAGGTGCTCTGGACGCCCGTGGTTCCAAGCTGATGCCCGATAAAAAGGACTTCGGCTACTCCTTCCCCTGCGACGGCCCCGGCCGTGGCGGCACCTGTGACATCTCTGCTTGGGACGCCTTCTACCTGTCGGTGTTCTGGGCTCTGAACACGGTGGGTTGGGTCACCTTCTACTGGCACTGGAAGCACCTGGCCATCTGGCAGGGCAACGTGGCTCAGTTCAACGAATCCAGCACCTATCTGATGGGCTGGTTCCGCGACTACCTCTGGCTCAACAGCTCCCAGCTGATCAACGGGTACAACCCGTTCGGATCGAACAACCTGGCCGTCTGGTCCTGGATGTTCCTCTTCGGTCACCTGGTGTGGGCCACCGGTTTCATGTTCCTGATCTCCTGGCGCGGTTACTGGCAGGAGCTGATCGAAACCATCGTCTGGGCACACCAGCGCACCCCGCTCGCCAACCTGGTGGGCTGGCGTGACAAGCCCGTCGCTCTCTCGATCGTTCAGGCCCGTGTGGTCGGTCTGGCGCACTTCTCCGTTGGCTACGTGCTCACATACGCAGCCTTCTTGATCGCATCCACCTCCGGCAAATTCGGCTGACCCTGCGGCCAGCCTGATCTTCGAGGGACGATCCTCCTTCACCCCCGGGTATACCCGGGGGTTTTTTCTTGCGCAGAAGCAGGTGCTGACACAACGATGACATCGCAATTCCGTAAAGCTTGCGACACGCTGAACTCATGGGGGTTTGGCACCTGATCCTGCCGTGCGGAAGTGGTGCCAAGGGATGGAAAGTGTGGCCCGGTTTCACTGTCTCACTGGTGTAACCTGCTGCGGAAGGTTATGTCTTCAGTGCCGACCTTCGAGCATCTTCACTTCGACGTACACCACCGGCACGACAAACAACGTGAGAACTGTGGCTACCAACTGGCCGTAGAAGAGAACTGTGCTGATGCTGGTCATGCTGGCCCGTCCTGCGGCCCCGCTGCCCCCTGCCAGCAAGAGCGGCAGGATGCTGGCCAGTGATGCCAGAGCAGTGAGCAGGATCGGCCGCAGGCGGCTCAGGGCGGCTTCCTCCACCGACTCCCGCAGTCCATTCCCTTCCGCCATCCTTTGGTTGGCGAACTCGACAATCAGAATGCCGTTCTTGGCGGCAAGGCTCACCAATACCAACATCCCCATCTGAGCGTAGATATCAAGAAAGTTGCCCCTGCTTGCCAGACCAACCACCGCTCCGACCAAGGCAAGGGGAACAGTGATCAGAATGATCAGAGGATCGATGAAGTTCTCGTAGAGGGCGGCCAACACCAACGCCATGACGGCCACACCGAATGCAAACACCAGCCAGGCCCTTCCGCCTGACTGGCGTTCCTCGCGGGCCAGTCCCACCCACTCGAGGTCAGTGGTGAGGTTGGGACGCGCCTGATGCACCTGCTCCAGCATGGCGATGGCTTGGCCGGTGCTGACTCCTGCCCTGGGCACAGCCTGAACGGTGATCGCCCGTCTCAGGCGGCTGTGGTTGATCGCCACCGGGCCACTTGCTTGCTCCAGCTGCACGATTTCCCGCAGCGGTATCAGTGCCCCGCCGGCACTGCGGATTTTCAGGGCCAACACGTTCTCCGCCGTGCTTCGGTCTGCGCCATCCAGCTGCACGACCACACGCCGCACCCGGTCGCCCTCAAAGCTGTCGTTGACGTAGCTGCTGCCGAAGCTGGCTCCCAGGGTGGACACCACCGTTTCCAGATCAACCCCGAGCGATGCCATTCGCAGTCGATCCGGCCGCAGTCGCAGCAGGGGGGAATCGGCGCTGAAGCGGGTGCTTACCCGCTCAAAGGCGTCGGTGGTGTTGGCAGCGGCGATGAAATCACGTACCTCGCGCTCGAAATCTGCCAGGCTCATACGGCCGCCGCTGATGTCAAGGAGCTCCATCTCCAGGCCTCCTTCGCCGCTGAAGCCCCGCACGGAAGGTGGAACGCTTACTTGCACAGATGCTTCCGGCAGGCGTTCTCTCAGAATCCTTCCGAGCCGTCGAGCGACGGCTTCATTGCTCATCTCCCGGCCTGATCCTCTCTCTGCCAGGGGCTTGAGCCGCAGGAAGAAGGTGCCCCGGTTCGCGGCACTGTCGCCGAAGGAGCGGCCTGCATTGAACGTCCCCACGCGGACGGCAGGCTCTTGTTGCACGACGATTTGCCTCACTTTTTCCAGCACCGTCTCGGTGCTTTCCAGGGAGGAGCCGCCGGGCAACACCACCACGCCGCGTACCTGACCGTCGTCCTCCTGGGGAATGAAGGCGGTGGGCAACTGACCCAGGCCCCACACTGCCAGGACCAGGCCTGCCGCCAGCCCAACCAGGATCAGCCGGCGCCAGCGGAAGCAATGCTGCAGTGCTTCGCCATAGAGACGCCGCAGCCTGTCGAGCCATCGCTGGGGACGATCAAGGATCTTCAGCAGCCAGTGGGGTTCCTTCCAGCCGTGAACGAGGAGCCAGCTCGCTGCTACAGGCGTGAACGTAAGCGCGTTGACCGTGGAGAGGAGAATCGTGGCGCTGATCGTGATGGCGATGGGCTGGTAGAGCCGGCCAACACTGCCGGGCAGCGCCAACACCGGCAGAAACACCACAACGAGCACCAGCGACGTGGCGATCACCGCCCCGGCCAGTTCGTTCATGGCGTTCCGCGCAGCCTGCAGCGGTGTTTCCCCCAGCTCCAGCCGGCGACCGATGTCCTCGCTCACAACGATGGCGTCGTCCACAAGGATCCCTGTGGCCAGCACCATGCCGAACAGCGTGAGGGTATTGATCGAGCTGCCGGCAAGCCTCAGGATCGTGAGGCTTCCGATCAAGGACACCGGCACTGCCACGGCGGTGACGATGGCCAGCCGGGTGTTGCCGAGCGAGAGCAGCAGGACGATAAGGACGAGCAGCACCGCCTCCCGCAGACTCGCCCAGGTGAGATCGATGCTTTCTCGAACGCTGTCGGCCACATCCACGATCTGCTGCAAGGCGATGCCAGGCGGAAAGCTGGGCGCCAGTTCCGCCAGTGCCGCATTCACGGCTTTGCTCACTTGCAGCGCATTGCTGCCGTCCCTCTGGAAGATCTGAACCACCACCGTGGTGTTTCCTTCCAGATTCCGGGCGGAGTTGTCGAAACTCTCGGGCTCAAGGCTGGCGCGCCCCACGTCGCTCAGCAGCACCACCCCGCCGTTGGCCGACCGGCTGACCACCAGCGACTCCAGCTCCTGCACGCTGCGCAGGCGGCCCTCCATCTCCAGGGGTAGGGTCGTCAGCTGGCCGGCTGGACTGGGGGCGTCGCCCACCTGGCCGAGGGCTGCCAGAACATTCTGGCCGACCACTGCCCGTTCAACATCGCTGATCGTCAGCTGGCGCTGCTCCAGTGCCGCTGGATCGAGCCAGAGGCGGAAGGCGAGCTGCCCTCCACCGGAGATGGTGACATTGCCGACACCCGGCACACGCTGCAGCCGGTCCTTGAGCTGTTGGTCGATCCAGCCGCTGAGGAAGGATGGTGCATAAAGGCCTCGCTGTGCGCTGAAACTCAGCACCATCAGCAGATCGTCAGAGCTGCGCCGTACCTGAACCCCCAGACGGGCCACCTGGGGCGGCAGCTGCCTGTTAACCAGAGCTGCTTCGTTCTGGGCATTGATCTGGTTGAGCTCCGCGTTACCGCCATCGAAGGTGAGGGTGATTGCGCTGCCATTCGCAGAGCTGGTGGAGCGGATGCTCTCCAGTCGCTCTAGGCCATTGAGCTGCTGCTCCAGAGGAGTGGTGACACCCTGTTCAACCACCGTTGCTCCACCGCCGGGATAACTGGCGCGGACGATCACGCGGATTGGCGCGATCGGCGGCAGGTTCTCCACTTGCAATGCCGGCAGGCTGATCAGCCCGGCCAGCAGGATCAGCAGGGTCACCACCAGGGTGAGCACCGGCCGGCGCAGAAACGGATCAGACACCGACATGGATCCGATCCCGCAACTCAAGCCTGTCGTTCACCAATCCTTACAGAAACTGCCCCCGCTCCTGAGCCGTTTTGGCACCGCGCCGGCTGCTGGGCCGCAGCTTCTGCCCCAGGGCCAGTGCCGGCCTGATGCCAACCTGGGTACCGGCCATGAAAAAGCCCCGCCTGGGCGGGGCTTCAAGGTGAACGCTGACGACTCAGCGCATCAGTTCACACTCCAGACGCCACCGGCGAGGTTGGTGAGCGGAGCCACCAGAGCGGTACCGGCCAGGAACCAGGCGAAGGCGGCGCCGCCGCAGCCACCGAGCCAGAAGCCGCTGGCGAACTCAGCCCAACCGGCCTTGGTGAAGAGGTCTGCGGGGGGATTGTCGATCGTGGCGTCGGGGGGCTGCACGTTGGGACCGGTGCCGGCGGTGCCGTAGATCGACAGGCAGACCGTGAGAATCGAAACCAGACCGATCGTGGCCAGAAGGCCGGCGGTGCTGGCGTACTCGGTGAGACGCAGCGGCCCGGTGAGGGCGAAAGGCCCATAGAGGAAGAAACCGTGGGCCATGCCCACTTCCAGGCCACGCCGGTTGGGGGACAACGCCGGACGGTAGGCGGGCAACGCGTTCAGGAACGCCTTGGTGAAGTAGCTGCTGTTGATCGGGGTGGCCAGGTTGCCGACGGTGGGGTCGGCGACGGGGTGGACGGTCATGAGGTGAAGCGAGCGAAGGGGAGGCGAACGGGCGGAGCGAAAGACCGGCGGGCGTTGACCCGTGCACCGGTTCAGTCGCGGGCTTCGATCACGTTGAACAGCAGGGCCATGGCGACAGCAGGACCGAGGATTCCCACCAGAGGCACGAACACCGACGGCAGCCAGGCAGCTACGAATTCTCCAGTCATGGCTTGGGCCAATACAGCAACCGCCGGTACTGTAAGGATCGCTTTCGGCCAGGCTCAGAAGCCTGCACAGGGCGACATAAAAGTTCAATCCGGCAGGGACAAACCCATCGCTCAGGCCGGGCCCACCGCTGCGGCCAGCTCAGCGCCACGGGGCCCCTTGAGGGTCTGCCGCACCCGGTAGATGGGCCGCCCCTGGCTTTCGTGATAGGTACGCATCTGCAGCTCCGCCAGCAGCCCGAAGCAGAACAACTGGATGCCGGCCACGATCGCCAGCACCGCCACCAGCAGCAGGGGACGATTGCCGATATCGGCATCGAGGAAAACCTTCTCGCCCAGCAGGTAGAGGCTGATCAGCAGGCCCACTGCCAGGGAGGCCAGCCCCCCGAACCCGAACACGTGCATGGGACGGGTGAGGAACCGCTTCATGAACCAGACCGTGAGCAGATCCATCAGCACCCGGAAGGTGCGATCGATGCCGTATTTGCTGCTGCCGAAGCGCCGTGGATGGTGGTTCACCTTCACCTCGGCGATCCGGGCGCCCTCGATGAACGCGAGCGCCGGAAGGAAGCGATGCAGCTCGCCGTAGAGGTTCATGTCGGCCACCACTTCACGGCGGTAAGCCTTGAGCGAGCAGCCGTAATCGTGCAGGCGCACCCCGGTCACCCGCGCGATCAGCCGGTTGGCGATCAACGACGGCAGCAGCCGTTGCACGGCAGCGTCCTTGCGCAGGTGCCGCCAGCCGCTCACCAGGTCGTAGCCGTCCTCCAGCCGCTCCAGCAGCAGTGGGATATCGGCCGGATCGTTCTGCAGGTCTCCGTCGAGGGTCACGATCATGACGCCGGTGCTGGCATCGAAACCCGCCGCCATCGCAGCGGTCTGGCCGTAGTTCCGCCGCAGCAGCACGGCCACCAGCTCCGGCACGCGCGCGGCCAGACCGGTCAGCACCTGGGCGGTGCGGTCGGTGGAGCCGTCGTCGACGAGCACCAGTTCGAAGGGCCGCCCCAGGGGACGCACGGCGCTCAGCACCTGCTCCACCAGCGGTGGCAGGCTTTCTTCCTCGTTGTAGAGGGGGATCACCACCGAGAGCTCCAGCCGGAGGGGCGCGCTCATGGGGCTGGCGGAAAGAGGTGAGCCTGCAACTTACGGGAGTGGGCTGCCGTCATGGCAGTGGACCACCCTGCCGGCGCCCCGCAGTTCCCGGCGGTAGTGGCTGGCCACCGGATGCGTGTCCCAGGGGGGCAGATGGTCGATGCCCAGACCGTTGCGGCCGTGGTCGCGTCCGGAGCTGTGCAGATAGCGCCCGGAGCCCAGGTGCAGTCCCACATGGGTGCAGCGTTGCGGACGGCCGAAGAAGATCAGGTCCCCCGGTCGTAGCAGCGTCAGGGTGGAGGGGCTCACCGCCACCGGCTGGCAGAACCGTTCCTGTTGATAGGCGTCACGGGGAATCCAGATCCCCGCCTGGGCAAACGCGCTCTGGATGAACCCGGAGCAGTCGTAGTGGGGGCCGGTGGTGCCTCCCCAGAGGTAGTGGTTGGGGTGGGCGGCAGCGCCGGCCGCAAATTCCAGCACCTCAGGCAGCCGGGCCTGGATCGCTGCCGCCGTCAGCAGCCGCGGCAACGGACGGGCTGCCGCTTCCGCCATGCCGGCCAGTTCACCCGCATCCAGCCAGCAGCCGTAGCCGTCTTCGAGCAGCCGCACCCGCAGCCTTCCCTCCGGCGGCGTTGCTGCCTGGAGCACCTCCAGGCAGCGCCCTGCCGCGGCCTGGGTGGCGAGCCCCGCCCCGCTGGGGCGGCTGTACCCGTCCAGCGGGGCCAGCAGGCGCCAGAGGCTGCCTGTCACCAGCAGTTCCGCCGCTGCGGGAGTGCCTAATCTCACCATTCCCGTGGCCGACATCGATGGCGTTCTACCGCCCGGATGGGGCCATGGGCACGATCCTGCAGGAGCGGCTCCGCGAACTGGAAGGGCAGGCCCGGCCCGGTCTTGCCGATCAGCTTGCCGTCACCTGGCTGCGGTACGAGACCTCCTTGATCGGCCAGGCCGATGGGCTTGATCCGGCGACGTTCTGGGCCCTGCCGCCGGCCGGAGCGAGTTGGGCGGGTGGCCGCTCCGTCTACCCCGCCAGCGTGGTGAAGCTCTTCTATCTGGCGGCGGCGGAAGCCTGGCTGCAGCGCCAGTTGCTGGAGGAGTCGCCGGAGCTGCGGCGCTCCCTCGCGGACATGATCCGTGACTCGAACAACGACGCCACCGGCTATGTGGTGGACATGCTGACCGGCACCACCAGCGGTCCGGACCTGCCTCCGGCCGCTCTGGACGCCTGGATGGCGCAACGTCAGCTGGTGAACCGCTGGTTCGCCCGCCTGGGCTGGCCCGAGATGGAGGCCTGCAACCTCTGTCAGAAGACCTGGGGCGATGGCCCTTACGGGCGGGAGCGCCAGTTCTACGGACCCGATCGCGCCAACCGCAACCGGCTGAGCAGCGATGCCACTGCCCGCCTGCTGCATGCCGCCATGGCGGGCGCCTTCGTATCGCCACTGGCGAGTGCCCGTATGCGCGAGTTGCTGCGGCGTCCTCTCGATCCAGCGCTGCGGGCGGCGGATCCAGAGAATCAGGTGGACGGCTTCCTCGGTGAAGGGCTGCCGCTGTCCGCCCGGCTCTGGAGCAAGGCGGGCTGGATGAGCCAGGCCCGCCACGATGCTGCCTATGTGGAGATGGAGGGCCATCGTCCCTTTCTGCTGGTGGTGTTCAGCGAGGGGTCCGAACGGGCGCAGGATGCACGCCTGTTGCCCCAGCTGGCTGCCGGCCTGCTGAAAGCCAGCGCCGTGGATCCAGAGGTGCGGCCTGCCGATGCAAAGGCCGCCACTGACCAGCAGCGCCAAGGCAGGCCCACGCTTCAGTGAGCCAGGAGCAGCGCGGGAGCTGCAGAACCAGGGAACGGAGAGGGAGGGATTCGAACCCTCGACAGAAGTTGCCTCCTGTAACTCCTTAGCAGGGAGCCGCTTTCAACCACTCAGCCACCTCTCCAGGGGCTGGCAAAGCTTATCAGCGCCTGTGACAGGCCTCGTCGGGACGGAGCCGCGGTAACCGATGCTTGAAGCCGCAGAGGATCTCCCAGGGGATGGTGCCGCAGGTGGCGGCCCAGTGCTCCGGACCGATGCGAATGTCCCCGTCGCAGCCCAGCAACGTCACCACCGATCCCACGCGCAGCTCGGGTTCGTCGGTGGCATCGATCAACAGCTGATCCATGGTGATCGCACCCACCTGGCGCAGCCGGTGGCCCGCGAACAGCACCTCCATGCGGCTGGATAGGGAGCGCGGCACGCCATCGGCGTAACCGATCGCCACCACCGCCAGGCGGCTGGGCCGCGGCGCGCGCCATTGGTGGCCGTAGCTCACCCCCACGCCGGCTGGGACATCGCGCAGCAGGGTGACCCGGGCACGAACCCCCATGGCCGGCTCCAGCTGCACCTGCGTGGCCAGATGGGGGGCAGGCGCATGGCCGTAGAGGGCCAGGCCGACCCGCACCAGGTCGTAGTGGAGGGAAGGCCCGCGCAGGCTGCCGGCGGAGTTGGCGAGATGACGCAGGCCGGTGGCCAGCCCGCGGTTCGCGGCCTGGCACAGCACGCATTCGAACCGCTCCTGCTGCTGGCGGGTCAGATCGGAGCCGCCGGCGTCAGGGGCATCGGCATCAGCGAGATGGGAATACAGCCCGGCCACCTCCAGGTGGTCGAGGTCATGCAGCGACTCCAGCAGCTGGGCACCCACGCGCCAGTCGACCCCCAGCCGGGCCATGCCGGTGTCGAGCTTGAGATGCACCGCCATACGGCGACCGGTGCCTGCCGCCAGGCGGTGGCTCAAGCTGGCCTCCTCCAGCGTGCTGATCGTGGGCATCAGCTGCCAGTGCAGGCAGCTATGAAGCTCTTCGGCGCCCACCAGATTGCCCATCACCAGGATCGGTGCCTTAACTCCCCGCTGCCGCAGATCCACACCTTCCTGCAGGGTGGCCACCCCGAGTGAGCTGGCACCGCCGGCCAGCGCCGCCTGCGCCACGGGCAGGGCGCCATGGCCATAGCCATCGGCCTTGACAACGGCCATCAACGCGCAGCCGGGGCTGAGAAAGCGCTGCAACCGGCTGGCGTTGCGCTGGATTGCCGCAGCATCCACCTCCACCCATGCTCGCTGGGTGGGATGCAGACCGCAAGCGAGCGGGGCGTCGGTGGTGGAGGGAGTGGCGGAGGGGAAGGAAGGAGCGTCGGAAGCGGGAATCATCCGGGCGAGGGCGTGGCAGGGAGCCGCGTAGAGCGAACCTGGAGCGGATCTGAAGCAGGACCAGAAACTCCCATTAGCATGCCGCCACGCAGGAGGTCTGGCATGCCTCCCCTCGACAGAGCGTCGTGAGCCAGGTTCTCGTACTGAACGCCTCCTATGAGCCGTTGAACATCACGACCTGGCGTCGTGCCACGGTGATGGTGCTGAAGGGGAAGGCGGAAGGCCTCGAACACGACAGCAGCCGCATCCTGCGGGACGATCTGCTGCTGCCATCGGTGATCCGGCTGCGCCAGTTCGTGCGCGTGCCCTTCAAGGAGCTGCCCCTGACCCGCCGCAATGTCTTTCAGCGCGACGGCCATTCCTGCCAATACTGCGGCTATCAGGGCGATCAGCTGTCGATCGATCACGTGATCCCCCGCAGCAGAGGAGGGGGCGACAGCTGGGAAAACGTGACCACCGCCTGTCTGCGCTGCAACGTTCGCAAGGGCAACCGCACCCCGCGCGAGGCCTCCATGCCACTGGCGAGGGTGCCGCGGCGGCCCGTGAGCACCCTCTACTTCGAGGCCACACGCCAGATCCGCTCCGGCCGTCGCGAGTGGGCCAAGTATGTGATCGGGGCCTGAAGCCGGCGCCAGACAACGGACCTCCCGCTGATGGGCCAAGCAGCCCATCAGTGTTCACGCCGCTGCGTCAGCCGCCAGCTGCTCCAGTTGCCGGCGTTGATCGGCGGCGATGCAGGCTGCGATCACTTCGCCCAACTGGCCCTGCAGCACCGCCTCGAGCGCGAAGTTTCGGCCGAGCCGGTGATCGGTCACCCGGTTGTCTTTCACGTTGTAGGTGCGGATCTTTTCGCTGCGGTCGCCGCTGCCGACCTGGGCCCGTCGCTGCGAACTTTCGGCTGCGGCCGCGGCCGCCAGTTCACGCTCCAGCAGCTTCGCCCGCAGGATCGCCAGAGCCCGCTCCCGGTTCTGAAGCTGGGAGCGCTCCTGGGTACAGAAGACGCGAATGCCGGTGGGTTTGTGGAGGAGATCGACGGCGGTCTCCACCTTGTTGACGTTCTGTCCGCCGGCGCCCCCTGAGCGAGCCGTGCTGATCTCCAGGTCGCTGGGGTCAAGCTGCACTTCCACTGGATCCGCTTCGGGCATGACGGCCACGGTGGCGGTGGAAGTGTGCACCCGCCCCTGCGACTCGGTGGCGGGAACCCGCTGCACCCGGTGCACGCCGGCTTCGTACTTCAGCTGGCTGTACACCCCATCCCCACGGATCGAGAGGATCACCTCCTTGTAGCCACCGAGATCGGCTTCAGACGCGCTGACGGGCTGCACCTGCCAGCCGAGCGTCTGGGCATGGCGTTCGTACATCCGGGCCAGGTCCCCGGCCCAGAGCGAGGCTTCGTCGCCGCCGGCGCCGGCGCGGATCTCCAGCATCACGCTGCGCTCATCGCGGGGATCGCTTGGCAGCAAGGCGAGGGTGAGGCGTTCCTCAGTGGCACCGATCCGGGCCGTCAGGCTCGCCAGCTCTTCCTGGGCCATCAGCTCCAGTTCAGCGTCGCCGCGGCTCTCCTTCAGCAGTTGTCGGGTCTGGGTCCACTCTCGCCGCAGCTCGTTCCAGCAGGCGTAATCGAGCACCAGCGGTTCGAGCCGTGACCGTTCGCGGGCCAGGTGCTGCAGCTGGGCCGGATCGGCGGCCACCGCCGGATCGGCGAGTTGCCGCTCCAGGGTGGTGAAGGTCAGACGGACGGCTTCCAGACGTTCGGCGAGGAAGGCAGGGTCCATGGCAGCGGTGGCGCGCTCAGCAAAAAGCCGGATGCCCTGGAGCATCCGGCCGTGGGTGTGAAATCAGCACGGTGCCGGGTGGGAGGCCAGACCGGCAGGGTCTCAAGCGTCGGCTGCAGGGGTTTCGCTGACTGCTTCGGCCGCCGGTGCTGTGGCTTTCTTGGCGCTGTCGGTGCTGGCCATGCCGTACTTGCGCATGAAGCGGTCGACGCGACCTTCGGTGTCGAGGATCTTCTGGGTGCCTGTGTAGAAGGGGTGATTGCCGCTCCACACGTCGACGTTGAGCTCGGGATGAGTGGAGCCGGTGGTCATCACCACCTCTCCGTTGCAGATCACCTTGGCATCGGGGTACCAGGTGGGATGGATGTCGCTCTTGGGCATGACGTGGATCAGCGCTTGGAGAACTGGGGAGCCTTGCGGGCTTTCTTGAGGCCGTATTTGCGACGCTCCTTGGCCCGGGGGTCGCGGCTCAGGTGGCCTTCGGTCTTCAGCGGTTTGCGGTTGTCTGGGGAGAGATCACAAAGCGCACGGGCAGCCCCCTGCTTGATCGCATCGGCTTGCCCAGTGAGGCCGCCGCCTTTGACGTTGACCAACAGGTCGTAGTCGGTGGACAGCCCCAGGGTGTCGAGGGGTGCTTTGACCGCAGCGAGGTAGCTGGGGTTGTAGTTCAGGTAGTTGTCGCCGGGGCGGCCATTGATCGTGATGGCGCCGGTGCCGGGCACCACGCGCACACGGGCGACGGCTGTCTTGCGGCGGCCGGTTCCCCAGTAGACGACGCGATTGGTGGAGGTGCTCATCGTGCGGAAGCGGAAGGATCGAGGGCCAGGGGCTGGGGCTGCTGAGCGGCGTGCGGATGCTCGGCACCCTTGTAGACCTTCAGCTTGCGGAACATCTGCCGCCCGAGGGCGTTGTGGGGCAGCATCCCCTTGATCGCCTTCTCAACGATGCGCTCAGGGAGGCGAGCCTGCAGGGCGGCGAAGGTTTCGGTTTTCATGCCGCCGGGGCGGCCGGAATGGCGCCGGTAGATCTTCTGCTCGGGCTTGTTGCCGCTCACACGCACCTTGTCGGCGTTGACGACCACGACGAAATCGCCGGTATCAAGGTGAGGGGTGAAGGAAGGGCTGTTCTTGCCGCGCAGCACGCTGGCCACCTCGCTGGCCAGACGGCCGAGCGTTTGATTCTCTGCATCAACCAGGTACCACTGGCGATCAAGGGAATCAGGAGAGGGGACGGAGGTCTTGTTCATTGCACCGGCAGGCCGGACGGAGGGATTGCGCCATCCCGCTGAATGGGGGGGCTGGACAGGAGGGAGGTGGCCCTGTTGTCTCCGCATGGAGAGAACGTTGAGCCCATCGCTGATCCGGAGCCTAGACCGTCGCCTTCTCCAGCTCCTGGGTAAATCCCTTGGAGGCGGCCGCGAAAGGCCCGCTGGACTTGGTTTCAGGAGCTGGGCGAAAGAGGCGAAAACTCCGGCGGATCCTGGCTTCTCAACCTGAATCGCGGTTGGCAATCATACCATGCGCTCATGGGGAAGATTGGCTGTGGGTACCCAACCCGCAGCAGGCAAAGGCCCTGGGGCGGAGCCGCTTCCTTCACCTCAGCGCGCGCACCGGTGCGCCAACGGTGCTCGAACTGCTCGAGGCTGAGCCGGCCCTCGCCGAGAGCCACAAGCTGGCCCAGCACCAGGCGTACCATGCCGTAGAGGAAGCCACTGGCCTGGATCTCCACGGTGATCAGGTCGCCGTCGCGTTCCAGGCTCACATCCTGAACGGTGGTGCGGGCATGGGGGCGGCTGCTCCCGGCCCGCTGGAAAGCGGCGAAGTTGTGGGTGCCGAGCATTCCTTCCAGCGCGGCACGCATCCGGTTCTCATCGAGCCGGTGGCGGTAGCGATGCCAGGTGAATGGCGCCAGGAAGAGGTTGGGAGTGCGCCCGTTGTAGAGGGTGTAGCGGTAGCGCCGGTAGGTGGCGGAGAAGCAGGCGTGCCAGCTCTGAGGCTGCTCAGAGGCAGCAAGCACGCGGATGCTCGCAGGTAAGCGTCCGTTCAGGGCTGCGGGCCAGCGCTCGGCAGGAATCGGGCCTGTGGCATCGAAATGCACCACCTGACCTGCGGCATGAACACCTGCATCGGTGCGGCCTGCCGCAACTGTGGAGGGTGAAGGTGGGGGCTCAAGCACAGCAATGGCCTGGTCCAGGGTGCTCTGAACACTGGACTGATGAGGCTGCCGTTGCCAGCCGTGATAGCAGGAGCCCTCGTACTGAAGACAGAGGGCGATGCGGCGCGGCGTTGTCAGACCAGCTCGATGATGGCCATCTCGGCGTTGTCGCCGCGCCGGGGCACCGTGCGGATGATGCGGGTGTAGCCACCTTGGCGGTCGCCGTAACGCTCCTGGGCCTTGTCGAAGAGCGAGTGGACCAGTTGCTTGTCGAAGATGTAGCCCATGGCCCGGCGGCGGGCCGCCAGGGTGCCCTCCTTGGCCAGGGTGATCATGCGCTCGGTCTCGTCACGCAGGGCCTTGGCCCGGGCCTTGGTGGTGGTGACGCGGCCTTCGCGAATCAACTGGGTGGTGAGTCCGCGCAGCAGTGCCTTGCGTTGGTCAGCTGGGCGACCAAGAAGGGGGACTCGGCATTGGTGGCGCATGGTTCCGGGGTGGTGTACGTCGAAGGGGAGAGATCGCGCAGGGAAGCGGGGTCTAGGCCGTGGTGCGGCTCTGGGGCAGAGAAATGCCGATGCGCTCAAGGGCTTCGATCACCTCGTCGGCCGATTTGGAACCGAAGTTCTTGATCTCGAGGAGGTCTTCGTAGCTGAAGCCCATGAGATCGGAAACCGAGTTCACCTGGGCACGCTTCAGGCAGTTGTAAGCCCTCACGGACAGGTTGAGTTCTTCCAGAGGGATCTGGCTTTCCGCAGAGGGCTCCGGCTCCACGCCCGGCTCGTCGTCGATGGTGAGGCTGGCCAGCGGCTGGAACAGGGCAATCAACTGATTGGCGGCCTGGGCCATGGCGTCGTCGGGGGTGATCGCGCCGCTGGTGTGGATCTCGAGCCGCAGCCGCTCCCGCGCCGAGCCGCCTTCGCCGACAGCGGTTTCGTCGACGGTGTAGTTCACCCGCCGCACCGGCATGAACACGGCATCGATCTGGAGCAGGTCGATGGCGCTGGTGTCTTCGTTGTGACGGTCGACGGGGCGATAGCCCACACCCCGCTCCACGTGCACTTCAAGCTCGAGGCTGTGGCCTTCCGCGACGGTGGCGATCGGCCGTTCAAGGTCGATCACCTGAACCTGCGAGGAGAATTGCAGGTCACCGGCGGTAACGGTGGCGGGGCCGGTGGCCACAAGCCGGCCGATCTCAAGATCGCGGCTGCGGCTGCTGACGACCACTTCCTTGCAGTTCAGCAGAATGTCGAGAACGTCTTCGCGGACACCCGGCACCGTGGCGTATTCATGGTTCACGCCGGCGATGCGCACGGCCGTGATCGCACTGCCTTCCATCCCACCCATGAGCACCCGACGCAGGGCGTTGCCCAGGGTGATGGCCTGGCCGCGATCGAGAGGCCCGATCACAAAGACGCCCGTCTGGGAGCGGTCTTCGCCGATCTGATGCTCGACGCGATCGATCTGATACTGATGCACGGCCTGAAGGTGGTGAAGAGGAATGCCCGAGGGCTTGGAAGTGAAGCGACTCAGACCCGGCGGCGCTTGGAGCGCCGGCAACCGTTGTGAGGCAGCGGGGTGACATCACGGATCAGGGTGATCTCAAGACCTGCCACCTGCAGAGCACGAATGGCGGTTTCACGGCCAGATCCAGGCCCGCGCACCAGCACTTCGATCTGCCGCATGCCCTGCTCGAGGGCGCGGCGGCCGGCAGCTTCGGCGGCCGTCTGGGCGGCGAACGGGGTGCCCTTGCGGGCTCCCTTGAAGCCACTGGCCCCGGCAGACGACCAGGAAATCACCTCGCCAGCGGTGTCGGTGATCGACACGATGGTGTTGTTGAAGGTGCTCTGGATGTGTGCCACGCCGTTGGGCACATTCCGCTTGGTTTTCTTTGCGCCGGTTTTTTTGGCTGGCTTCGCCATGGACAGGGGCCTGGGGTAGGGGACTGGGAAGGACTGACGCCGGTGAGGCGCTGGGCGAGAGGATTACTTCTTCTTGCCGGCCACGGTTTTGCGCGCGCCGCGGCGGGTGCGTGCGTTGGTGCGGGTGCGCTGCCCACGGACCGGCAGGCCCATGCGATGGCGGCGGCCACGAACGCAGCCGATGTCCTGCAGACGCTTGAGCGCCATGCCCTCCTGACGGCGCAGGTCGCCTTCGAGGGTGAAGGATTCCGCTGCGGCGCGCAGTTTCTGCACGTCAGCGTCGTCAAGGTCTTTCACCCGGATGTCCGGGCTGACACCGGCCTTGGCCAGGATCTTCTGGGCACGGGTCAAGCCGATGCCATAGACGTAAGTGAGAGAAATCTCAACCCTCTTGTCACGAGGGATATCGACACCGGCAATCCGAGCCACGAAGAAACGATTCAGTTGGGCAGAGGGGAGCCCAGCCACGGTGGGCTGGGTGGTGCGCCCAAGAGGGCGCAGATGAATGAGGCGGGAACAGCGCAGGTCAGCCCTGGCGCTGTTTGTGTTTGGGGTTGGTGCAGATCACCATGACCCGGCCATGGCGGCGGATCACCCGGCACTTGTCACACATTTTCTTGACCGAGGCACGCACCTTCATGAGCAGCGGTGCTCCAAATTTCCAAACAGACAACGTACCACAGCGCTCAACCCACAACAGCGGAGATTCGCTCGGCAATCGCCTCGACCGTGCCACTGGCCTCGACGGAACTGAGCAGCCCCTTGGCGCGGTAGTACGCGATCAAAGGCTCCGTCTGATCGCTGTAGACGACAAGACGGTTGCGGATCACAGCTTCGTTGTCGTCGGCGCGGCCGCGTGCCAGCAGGCGCTCCACGAGGGTTTCGTCATCGAGGGCCAGGAGCACCACCAATTCGATCGGTTGGCCGATCTCCTCCAGCAGTTGCTGGAGGGCTTCGGCCTGGGCCAGGTTGCGTGGGAAACCATCGAGCAGCCAGCCGCCGTTGCAGCAGGTCAGACGGGCACGAACGATCGCCAGCACCAAGGTGTCGCTGACCAGTTCGCCACGGGCCATCACGGCCTCCGCTTCCTGGCCGAGCGCACTGCCCGCAGCCACTTCGGCGCGCAACAACTCGCCGGTGGAGAGGTGCAGGAGGTTGTGGCTGGCCGCGAGACGCTCGGCCTGGGTGCCCTTGCCGGCTCCTGGGGGGCCGAGAAAAAGAATGCGCTGCTTCATGGAAGGGGGCGGATGAGCGGAAACCAGAGAAGGGGCGGGGGAGTGGCGATGACCTGGGGAGCCCTGGAAGGGGTGGGACGCGTCACTGGCGCACCATCCCCTCGTAGCGCTGCGAGATCACGTAGGTCTGGACCTGCTTGGCGGTGTCGATCGCAACGCCCACCAGGATCAGCAGGGAGGTGGCCCCCAGACCCTGGAAGGTGCGCACCTGCGTGGCGCCCTCCACAGCCGAGGGAATGATTGCCACCGCACCGAGAAAGAGACCCCCGAGGATGGTGAGCCGGTTCTGCACGCCACTGAGATAAATGGCAGTGGCAGAGCCGGGACGCACACCCGGAACGGCTACACCGCTGCGCTTGAGGTTGGTGGCGATGTCGACCGGATTGATCGTGAGGGTGGCGTAGAACAGCGAAAAGCCGATGATCAACGCGAAGAACAGCAGGGCATAAAGCCATGGCGTGCTGCTGTTGGGGCTGAGGTAGCCGGCCAGCTGGATCAGCCAGGGGGCGCGGGTGAGGTTGGCGATGGTGAGGGGCAGGAACACCACGGCTGACGCAAAGATGATCGGCATCACCCCACCGGCATTGAGCTTCAAGGGCAGGTAGCTCTGACGCGCGGAAAGGGGGGTGTTTTGTCCGACCTGACGCTTGGCGCTCACGATCGGGATGCGACGGCTGCCTTCCTGCACGAAAATGATGCCAACGATCGTGACCAGGAAAATCAGCACCAGCACCACGATTCCGCCCACGGTGGCCCGGTCGCCGCTCTGGGCCAGCTCCACGGTGGAGCCAAGGGCACGCGGCAGCGTGGCCACAATGTTCACAAAGATCACCAGCGACGCTCCCTGGCCGATCCCCCGCTCGGTGATCACTTCGCTGATCCACATCACCACCATCGATCCCGCCACAAGTGCGAGGGAGGTCTGGATAACGAACACAGGAGCGGACACTCCCGGGATGGCGTATTGCCGCAGGATCAGGGCGAAGACCGTGCTCTGCAGGATCCCCCAACCCAGTGCCACATAGCGTGTGATCTGAGCGATCTTGCGCCGGCCGGCTTCCCCTTCGTTCTTCTGGAGGTCCTCCAGCTGGGGCACCGCCGCCGTGAGGAGCTGAAGAATGATCGAGGCGTTGATGAACGGCAGGATGCCAAGCGCGAACACACCAAGGGTGGAGATGCCCCCACCCGTGAAGATGTCGAGGAAGCCGATCAGCTGGCCGCCCTGCTGGATGAACTGCTGGAAGGCCACCCGGTCGATGCCGGGAACGGGGATGTAAATCCCCAGGCGCACCAACAGCAGCAAGCCAAGCGTGGTGAGCACCCGGTCACGGAGACCCTTGGACTGGATCAGCTGGGTGAGGATTTCGCCGGCGCTGGGATTGCGCCCCCGGCTAAGGAGCATGGTGTGTTCTCAGGCGGTGGGGAGGCAGAAAGGAGACGCTGCGGAGTGACACGAAAGCCGCCTGCCGTTCCGCAGGACGGTGGCAGACGGCTCTGAGACCAGGAAACCCCACCAGCATGGCTGGCGGGGTGTGGAGATGGGGTCAGGTGAGCTCGCAGGTTCCACCAGCGGCTTCGATCTTTTCACGGGCAGACGCAGTGAAAGCAGCAGCCTGAACGGTCAGTTTCACACTGAGATCGCCGTCGCCGAGGATCTTCAGAGGGTGCTTGGGGCTGGTGACCAGCCCTTCTTTCACCAGAACATCCAGGTTGACGGTGCTGCCGGCCTTGAGGCCCGACAGCTTGGCCACGTTCAGCACGGTGAACGACTTGGGGTTCACCAGTGGGAAGTGCTTGAGCTTGGGGACCCGCCGGTAGAGCGGCATCTGGCCGCCTTCAAAGCCGGGGCGGGTGGGGCTGCCGGAGCGGGACTTCTGTCCGCGCATGCCGAAGCCGCAGCTGGCACCCTGACCGGCGGCGATGCCGCGGCCTTTGCGGAGCTTACGGCGCCGGGCACCGGCCTGGGGCTTGAGGGACTGGAGAGTGTGGGTCATGGGGCTCAGGAGTAAATCTGCTCGAGGGAGATGCCCCGTTCCTTGGCGGTTTCCTTGTGGGTGCGGAGCGCCTGCAGCGCCTCGATGGCGGCGCGGGCATTGTTGAGGGGCGTCTTGCTGCCCAGGCGCTTCGCCAGCACGTTCTTGATGCCCGCGAGCTCAAGCACGGTGCGGATGGAGCCGCCTGCGATCACGCCGGTGCCCGGGGCGGCCGGGCGCATGAGCACGCTGGCAGCGCCATCGACCCCACGGCTCTCGGTGGGAATCGAGCTGGTGCGGGTGAGCGGAACCTTGACGAGGTGCTTCTTGCCGTCGGCCACGCCCTTGCGGACGGCACCGATGACATCGCCGGCCTTACCGACGCCCACACCCACCTGACCGCGTTCGTTGCCGACCACGATGATGGCGCGGAAGCTCATCTTCTTACCGCCTTTGACGGTTTTGGAGACCCGGCGGATCTGGACCACACGCTCCTGCCATTCGGAGTCGCGCTCCTGACCGCCGCGCCGCCCTTCACCACGGCGACCACCGCCGCTGCCGCCGCGACGATCGCCGCCTTTGCCGCCACCGCGCCGCTGTTCGGGCTGGCCTTCAGCCGCCGCTGGCACGTCGCTGGACTGGATCGTTTCGTTGATTTCGGTCATGGTTGGATCCGGTTCAGAACTGAAGGCCCGCTTCACGGGCAGCGTCGGCAAGGGCCTTGACACGGCCGTGATAGAGGTTGCCGCCACGATCGAACACCACCTGTTGAATGCCTTTGGCGAGGGCACGTTGGGCCACCAGTTGACCCACGGCCACGGAGGCATCGCAGGTGGAGCTGGCGGTCAGGCTGGTGCGCAGATCTTTGTCGAGCGTCGAAGCGGCACAGAGCGTGCTCTGTGCGTCGTCGTCGATGACCTGGGCGTAGATGTGATTGTTGGAGCGGAACACAGCCAGCCGCGGACGGGCGGCGGATCCGGTGAGATGGCGACGCAGACGGCGGTGACGCTTCTGGGTCTGGGCTTTGCGGGAAACGGTGGACATGGGAGTGGAGGGGTGGGACGCTCAGGCAGGCCTCATTTCTTACCGGTTTTGCCGGCCTTGCGCAGAATGCGCTCGCCCTCGTACTTGATGCCCTTGCCCTTGTAGGGCTCAGGAGGACGAATGGCGCGGACCTTGGCCGCTTCGTTGCCGACCAGTTCCTTGTCGAAACCGGAGACCAGCACCTGGGTGTTGCCCTCCACGGTGAAGACGATGCCTTCGGGGGGCACCACTTCGACCGGGTGGCTGTAGCCGGCGCTCACCACGAGCTTCGTACCCTGAACTTGGGCCCGGTAGCCCACGCCCACGATTTCGAGCTTGCGGGTGAAGCCTTTGCTCACCCCTTCGACCATGTTGGCCACCAGCGTACGGCAGAGTCCGTGGCGCTCCCGTGAGCGGCGGGTGGCTGTGGAAGGGGCAACAACGAGCGTGTTGTCTTCCTGGCGAATCTGGACACCTTCAGGGAGGGTGCGGTTCAGTTCGCCTTTGGGCCCCTTGACATGGACCGAGAGGCCGTTGAGGCTCACGGTCACCTTGTCGGGGATCGGGATCGGTGCTTTACCAATACGTGACATGAATCAACTCCCTTTTCAGTAGATGTAGCAGAGGACTTCACCGCCGACACCCTGCTTACGGGCGTCACGGTCGCTCATCACACCCTTGGAGGTGGAAATGATCGCGACGCCGAGACCACCCAGCACCTTGGGGAGTTGACGTGTGTTCTTGTAGATCCGCAGACCCGGCTTGCTGACGCGCTTGACGGAGCGGATCGTGGGCTGACGATGCTTGCCGCTGTATTTCAGCTCAAGAACGAGATGCCTTTGCACCCCTTCACCTTCTTCGCTGATCTGGGCAATGAACCCTTCCTGCTGCAGCACTTTGGCGATGCTGTGCGACAGGCGGGAAGCAGGCACCTTGGTGGTCTGATGCTTTTTCTCACTCGCATTACGAATGCGGGTGAGCATGTCTGAAATCGGGTCGTGGTTGGCCATGTTGGGGGTCCGAAGAGGGCTCAGTTGCTGCGGAACGGCATTCCCATCTCGCGGAGGAGGGCCCGGCCCTCTTCGTCGTTACGGGCACTGGTCACGATGGTGATGTCCATGCCCCGGATGGCATCGATCTTGTCGTAGGAGATTTCCGGAAAGATGATCTGTTCCCGGACTCCAAGGGTGTAATTCCCCCGTCCATCGAAACTCTTGGGGCTCACACCGCGGAAATCGCGGATGCGGGGCAAGGCCAGATGGATCAGGCGCTCGAGGAAGGCATACATCCGGTCACCACGAAGGGTGACGGCGACGCCGATCGGCATGCCCTGGCGGATCTTGAAGCTGGCGATGGCCTTCTTGGCACGGGTCACCACCACCTTCTGACCGGTGATCGTGGCCAGTTCAGCGATCGAAGCCTCAAGGGCCTTGGCGTTCTGGGCGGCCTCGCCGAGACCTCGGTTCACGGTGACTTTCATCACCTTGGGAACCTCATGAATGTTGGAGAGGCTGAGATCCTTCAGCAGCTTGGGCTGGATCGTCTCCCGGTAGCGCTGTTTGAGTGACATGGCGGGGTGGGGGAAATTCGCTTCTGGGCGTTGTCAGAAGGCGGACAGGAACGGGGAGTGCAGGGACGGGCGGGGGAGGTGACTCCATGGCCGAGGCCACCGAATCGAGGATGTGCTCAATCGAGCAGTTCGCCGGTCTTGGTGAGGCGGCGCTTCTTGGTGCCGTCGGCCTGGATGGCAATGGCGACACGGCTGGGAACGTTCTGGCTGGTGGAGAACACCATCACATTCGAAGCATGCACAGAGGCTTCTTCCGTGACGATCCGGCCGGTTTCTCCTTCCTGTGTGGGCTTCACGTGACGGGTGCGCAGGTTGATCCCCTGCACCACCACGCGATTCTCGTAAGGAAGGGTGCGCAGGACTTCACCGGTTTTTCCCTTGTCCTTGCCAGCGATCACCTTGACGGTGTCACCTTTGCGGATGCGCATCTTGACCCGCTTGGCGGGCCGTGGCTGGGGTGTTGCGGCGGCCATTTCAGATCACCTCCGGGGCGAGTGACACGATCTTGGTGAAGTTGCGCTCGCGCAGTTCACGGGCGACCGGACCGAACACACGCGTGCCCTTCGGGTTGTTGTCGTTGCCGAGGATCACGGCGGCGTTGTCGTCGAAGCGGATCGAGTTGCCCGTGTCGCGGCGCAGCGTGGCGCGGGTGCGCACCACCACAGCCTTGACGACGTCCGACTTCTTAACCCCCATGTTGGGCATGGCGTCTTTGACGGCAGCGACGATCACATCGCCGACGTGGGCATACCGGCGGTTGGTGCCCAGCACACGGATGCACTGGATGCGCTTGGCGCCGCTGTTGTCAGCGACATTGAGGAAGGTTTCCTGCTGAATCATGGTGTGACCTCCTCAGCTCGCGCCGGATGGGGTGAGAACTTCCGCCACCGCCCAGCGCTTGGTGCGGCTGAGGGGACGGGTTTCGGTGATGCGGACGCGATCACCGACCCGACAACGGTTGTCTTCGTCGTGGGCCTTGTAGCGGGTGGTGCGGCTGACAGTCTTTTGATAGATGGGATGGGGGAAGCGGTTCTCCACCGCGACCACCACCGTTTTTTCCATCTTGTCGCTGACGACGGTGCCGACCCTTTCCTTGAGTGCCATGGGGTGGTGGGGGATCAGGAGGCGGAGGGAGCGGAGCGTTGCCGCTCCTGCTGCACCGTCAACAGCTGAGCCAGCTTGGTGCGGCTCTGCTTGAACAGGTGCGGTTGCTCCAGCCGGCGGGTGGCCCGCTGGAAGCGAAGGTTGAACAGTTCACGGCGGCAACCGCCGATCTGTTCGACCAATTCGGCATCGGTGAGGGTTCGCACCTCGGCGATGGCAGGACGTGCCATGTTCAGGACTCCAGGGCGAGAGAGGGTTCGGGGGAAGCTTCCGGCTCCTGGTCGGCCAAGGCGAGGAACTTCGTCTTGACCGGCAGCTTGTACTGCGCCAGGCGCATGGCCTCCTTGGCGATGGCCGGGGTGATTTCAGGCCCGCCCATCTCAAAGAGAATCCGGCCGGGCTTGATCACCGCCACCCAGAATTCAGGGTTGCCTTTACCGGAACCCATACGGGTTTCGGCGGGGCGCATGGTGACCGGCTTGTCGGGGAAGATCCGGATCCAGATCTTTCCTCCCCGCTTGACATAGCGGGTCATCGCCCGACGACTGGCTTCGATCTGGCGAGAAGTGATCCAGCCACATTCCTGGGCCTGGAGGGCAAACTCACCGAAGGCAATCGTGTTGCCCCGGGTGGCGACGCCGCGCATGCGACCTCGCTGTTGTTTGCGGAATTTGACGCGTTTGGGACTCAGCATGGTTCAGGCCTCCTGATCACTCCTCGTTCGAGCGGTCTTCGAACTGTTGGGGCCGCCGGCTGCTCCGGCGCCTGGGTGCTCCACCAGCGGGCAGTTGCTCCTTCTGCCCAGGAAGCACCTCTCCTTTGAACACCCAGACCTTGATGCCCAGCACCCCGTAGGTGGTGGTGGCCACCTTGGTGGCGTAATCGATGTCGGCGCGCAGCGTGTGCAGGGGCACGCGGCCTTCGCGGGTCCATTCCGTCCGGGCGATTTCGGCGCCGTTGAGACGACCGCTCACCTGGATTTTCAGCCCGAGCACACCGGCCCGCTGGGCGCGCTGCACCGTCATCCGCATGACGCGGCGGAAGGCGACCCGCTTTTCCAGTTGCTGAGCGATGTATTCGGCCAGCAGGTAGGCGTCAGCGTCGACCCGCTCCACCTCAACGACATTGATGCGCACCTGGCGCTGGCGGTCGCCGAGCGTGGTCTGGATGCCGGCACGAAGCTCTTCGATGCCGCTGCCCTGGCGGCCGACCAGCACGCCGGGGCGTGCCGTTTTGAGCTCCACTTCGAGTTGATCGGCCTTGCGGGCGATCAGCACGTCGGAGATGCCGGCGCTGGCGTATTTCTTGTGGATGAAGCGACGAATCCGATCGTCTTCCTGGAGAAGAATCGGATAGGTCTTGCTGGGGGCATACCAGCGGGAGCGGTGGTCCTGGGTGATCCCCAGGCGCAATCCGGTTGGATGGATCTTGTGTCCCATCGGGCGGTGTCCTCGGGGGTCAGGCGGAAGTGGACGCCACAGCAATGCTGATGTGGCAGGTTTGTTTCTTGATCGCGTAAGCCCGCCCCTGGGCGCGGGGACGGAATCGCTTCAGGGAAGGACCCATGTCGGCGATCGCGGTGCTGATCACCAGGGAAGCGGGATCAAGACCAAGGTTGTGTTCCGCATTGGCGACCGCCGAACGGAGCACCTTGGTGATCGGTCCGGTGGAGCGGTAAGGCATGAACTCGAGCAGGATCAGCGCCTCGCGATAGGAGCGGCCGCGGATCTGGTCGAGCACCCGGCGCACCTTGGAAACGGATCCGCGGATGTAGCGGCCGTGGGCGCGGGCTTCTGAGCTGGGGGAAGGGTTGGCCATGGTGTGTCGCTCCTTAACGGGCACCTTTTTTGTCTTTGATGTGACCCCGGAAGGTGCGGGTGGGGGCGAATTCCCCCAGCTTGTGGCCCACCATCTGCTCGGTGACATACACCGGCACGTGGCTCTTGCCGTTGTGAACGGCAATCGTGTGGCCGATCATCATCGGCAGGATGGTGGAAGCCCGCGACCAGGTTTTGATCACGGTTTTGTCGCCAGCGCTGTTCTGCGCTTCGACCTTGCGCAGCAGGTGGTCGGCGACGAATGGTCCTTTTTTGAGTGAACGTCCCATGGCGGTTTAAGCAGACAGCAAAACAGTGTTGACCATCAGGAATCCCGTCCGCCACGGCTCCGTTTGGAGGTGCGGCGACGTTTCCGCAGGACAAACCGATTGCTGGGTTTGTTCCGCTTCCGGGTTTTGAGGCCCAGGGCCGGTTTGCCCCAGGGGGTGACCGGGCCGGAGCGGCCGATCGGTGCGCGGCCCTCACCACCACCGTGGGGGTGGTCGCAGGGGTTCATCACACTGCCGCGCACTTCGGGGCGACGCCCCAGCCAGCGCTTGCGACCGGCTTTGCCGAGGCTCGTGTTGCGAACTTCAGCGTTGCCCACTTCACCGAGGGTGGCGTAACACTCCCGGCGCACGAGACGAACCTCGGTGGACGGCAGCTTGAGGGCGACGTAATCACCTTCCTTGGCCATCACCTGGGCGCTGGCGCCGGCGGTGCGCACCATCTGGCCACCACGTCCGGCGTAGAGCTCGACGTTGTGGACAGCGGAGCCCAGAGGAATTGAGGAGAGCGGCAGGGCATTGCCGGTTTCAATCGGGGATCCGGGGCCGGACACCACCGTTTGACCGACTTCAATGCCTGCAGGAGCAAGGATGTAGCGCTTCTCACCATCGGTGTAGAAGAGCAGAGCCAGACGCGCGTTGCGGTGCGGGTCGTAGTGGATGGCGGCCACGCGGGCCTCCACGCCGTGCTTGTCGCGGCGGAAATCCACCAGGCGATAAAGGCGCTTGTGGCCACCGCCACGGTGGCGGCAGGTGATCACGCCCCGGTTGTTGCGGCCTTTGCGGCGGTGCTTGGCCACCACCAGGCTGCGTTCGGGCTTGCGCTCAGTGACTTCGCTGAAGTCGCTGGCGACCCGGGTGCGGGTGCCGGGGGTGTAGGGACGGTAGTTGCGGATTGCCATAACGATTCAGAACCCTCAGGCCTCGGGGAACAGCTGGATGGCATTGCCTGCGGCGAGCCGCACCACCGCCTTTTTCACCTGGGCGCGCTTGCCGGCGAAGCGTCCGACCCGCCGGGCACGGCGAGGAGGATTCATGGTGCTCACGCCGATGACGCGCACATCGAAGAGGTGCTCGACGGCGGCCTTGATGTCGGGCTTGGCAGCCCTGGGGTCCACCTCAAAGGTGTACTGGTTGAGTTCGAGCGCGCGGGTGGCTTTCTCGGTGATCAGCGGGCGCCGGATCACATCCGCCAGCCGGTTGGCGAAACGTTCAGTCATCTCCGTAGACCTCCTGGATCTTGGCGAGAGCTTCCTCGCTGAGCACCAGCTTCCTGGCGTTGAGCAAGTCGAAGACATTCAGCTGATCGGCGGCGATCAGTTTCACGTTTTCGAGGTTGCGGACCGACAGGCGGACCACATCGGTGGGGGCATCCAGCACCAGCAGCACCTTGGCGCCGGCGGGGATGTCCCAGCGCTGCAGAGCAGCGACGATTTCGCGGGTTTTCGGCTGCTCCAGCGCCGCGCCGAAGCCTTGCACCACCACCATGTCGGCGGCCCGGCTGATCAGGGCGGTGCGCAGCGCCAGGCGACGCTCCTTGCGGTTCATCGCCAGGCTGTAGGTGCGGGGCTTGGGCCCGAACACCACGCCGCCACCGGGGCGGAGCGGGGTGCGGATCGAGCCCTGGCGCGCACGACCCGTTCCTTTCTGTTTGTAGGGCTTGCGGCCGCCACCACGCACTTCGGCGCGGGTGAGGCTGCTGGCCGTGCCCTGGCGGGCGTGGGCGAGCTGGCGCACGACCGCGCGCTGCAGCAGGCCGCCGGCCGAGGCTTCCTTGGCGACCCTCAGATCAAGGCTGGCCTTGCCGGCTTCCTTGCCCTGCCAATCACGAACGACACAGTTGACCATGGCTGACATCCTCAGTTCGCGACCTTGTCACCGACCCGCCGAGCGGGTCGGATGTTGAGCAGGGCGCCGGGCTTGCCGGGCACCGAACCCTTCACCACCAGCAGGTTGCGCTCGACATCCACCTTGAGAATGACGAGACCCTTGGTGGTGATCTGCTTGCCGCCGTAGCGGCCTGCCATCCGTTTGCCGGGGTAGACCCGACCGGGGGTGGTGCCGGCGCCGGTGGATCCGGGTTCGCGGTGGTTCTTGGAACCGTGCGTCATCGGACCGCGGCTGAAGCCGTGGCGCTTCTGATAACCACTGAAACCGCGGCCGATCGTGTCACCGCTGACATCGACTTTCTGGCCGGGCTCGAAGCCTTCGACCGTGATCGTGCCACCGAGTTCGAGGCCTTCGACAGAATCGAGCCGGTACTCGGTGAGGTGCCGCAGGGGCTCACTGCCGGATTTGGCCAGGTGACCCGCAGCCGGGCGGTTGACGAGCTTCTCGCGAATGTCGCCAAAGCCGATCTGAGCGGCGGTGTAGCCGTCGGTGGCAGGGGTTTTGAGTTGGGTGATGCGGCAGGGGCCCGCCTCGATCACGGTGACCGGGATGGACTTGCCGTCGGGGGCGAAGAACTGGGACATGCCCAATTTCTTGCCGAGGATGCCGATGGACATGGGGGGAAGAACGCCAGCAGGACCACGGCCGAGACCATCCGGAGATGACGGGCCGCCTGGAGGCTGAATCGATGAACGCGCTGGATCCGCTTGACTGGATCCCGTGGAAACGGAGCATCCGGCCATGGCCTGACGGGCAGGCAGGGCCGGGGGCTAGCGGTGGGCGAAACAGCAGGCTGGGACTTTTCCGTCGGGCCGTAGCCGGAGGACGGCGAGTTTCCCGTCGGCGGTGAGGCAGCAGAGCTGCTCGTTGCCGAACTGGCCGGGAGGATCCACCGACAGCGGTGGACCCGCGCAAGGTTCCGGAGGCCCGGCTAGCGGACGGGCACAGAACACATGCACAAGAATCCACAGTACCGCATGGTCCGACCCCCTATTCCTGAAAGCGTCCTGCCAGACTGCCGCCGTTCCTGGCATTGCCCTCCATGCCGCTCCTTCTTACCGGCCGTCGCTTTCGGGAGGATCTGGAGAAGGCTGGTGCCCTGGCCCTCTATGCCCCCCTGGAAGGTGGTGCGGAGACACGGCTGATGCGGCGTCTGCGCGCCGCCGGCTACCGCGCACAAATGACTTCAGCCCGCGGCCTCGGTGATCCCGAAGTGTTCCTGCTCCAGTCGCATGGCATCCGTCCGCCCCACCTTGGCCACCACAGCGTTGGCAATGCCGCTGCCGTCGGTGACGTCCAACAGGTGATGCCCCAGCTCGGCCCCCTGCTGGAAGGCACCAAACCGATCCTGCTCTGGCTGCTGGAAGCCCAGGTGCTCTCCGCCGCAGAGCTCTCGGCCCTGTGCGGGCTCACCCAGAGGGAGCCGCGCCTGCGCATCGTGGCGGAAATGGGTGGCTCGAGGTCGCTGCGCTGGCATCCGCTCGATCAGTGCGTTGCCGCCTGAGCAGGCGCTGCGCTCCGGCCGCTGGGTCAAGTTGATCTGCGGCGCCAGCAACCAGGATCTGGCTGCGATCGTCGATCTCTGCGGCATCTACACCCTGGCGGGTGTTCAGGCGATCGATGTGGCTGCCGATCCCGCTGTGGTGGTGGCAGCGCGGCGCGGCATCGCCTGGGGTCTGGAGCGCTCCGCTGGCGGCTGTCCCCCCTGGCTGATGCTGAGCCTCAGCGATGGCGCCGACCCCCATTTCCGCAAGGCCCACTTCGATCCGGAGCGTTGTCCGCCGTCCTGCCCCCGACCCTGCGCGCGGGTGTGCCCGGCCCTGGCCATCGGCGAGAGCGGCGGTGTGATCGACGAGCGCTGCTATGGCTGCGGCCGCTGCCTGCCGGCCTGCCCCCTCGGCCTGATCGCGGCCAGGGAGCATGCGCTGCCGGCGGAGGCTGTGACCCCTCTGCTGGAAGCGCTGCGGCCGGATGCGGTGGAGATTCACACCCAGCCGGGCCGAGGCGCCGCTTTCGCTCAGCGTCTCGACCAGGTGGTGGCTGCGCGACTGCCCCTGCAGCGCCTGTCGGTGAGTTGCGGCTGGGAAGCGCCCTCCAACGGCCGCAGGCAGGCGGTGGCTGACGGCGTGGACGGTTCAGGTGCGGAATCTGCAGGCATGGAACGTCCAGGGGTGGAGGGTCTGGCGGCGGAGCTCTGGCAGCGGTTCGCGCGCCTTAGAGCGGCGGGGTTGCGGCCCCTCTGGCAGCTCGATGGCCGGCCGATGAGCGGCGATGTGGGGGACGGCACGGCCCATGCCGCGGTGCGGCTGCTGGCGGCGCTGCGGCCCTGGGCACCACCGGGGCCCCTGCAACTGGCGGGTGGCACCAACGGCCACACCCTGGAGCTGCTGCGTCGTCTGGCGGGCTCGGCGGCGGAGGCGCGGCGCCTCAGCGCCGGTGTGGCCTTCGGTGGAATGGCCCGCCGTCAGCTGCAGCCGCTGCTGGTGGAGGCCGAGCGACGGGGCACACGGCTGCTTGACGATGCGGACCTCTGGACCGAGGCGCTGGCAAGGGCCCGGGCGCTGGTCGGCCCGTGGCTGGCTTCCTGATGGCTAGAACGGCAGTCCTGGAGTGATGGGTCATGCAAGCTCCCGACGCTGCCCCCCTCGCCCTGGCTCACGCCGGCGCCCCTGAGGTCGCCCTTTCGCCGCAACGGGTGACCGACGATCTCGAAGCGCTGCTGGCGGTGCTGCCGGAGCGGGTGCGCGAGGCCTTCGCCGCCGCGGAGAGCCGCGACCAGCTGCTCGAGGTGGTGCTGGATCTTGGTCGTTGTCCTGAGGCCCGCTACCCCGGGCGCGCCATTGCCCTCACCGATCAGCCGATCGACCGCTCGGACCTGGCGGCCGTGGTGGAACGGCTCGGCCATTTCGGCGGCGACAACCGGGCGGGCATCGAGCGCACCCTGCACCGCATCAGCGCCATCCGCAACCGCACCGGCGATGTGGTGGGTCTCACCTGCCGGGTGGGCCGCGCTGTGTACGGCACGGTGGCGATGGTGCGGGATCTGCTGGATTCCGGTCAGTCGCTGCTGCTGATGGGGCGTCCCGGTGTCGGCAAGACCACGGCCCTGCGGGAGATTGCCCGTGTGCTGGCGGACGACCTGGAACGCCGCGTGGTGGTGATCGACACGAGCAACGAGATCGCCGGCGACGGTGACATTCCCCACCCCGCCATCGGCCGGGCCCGCCGCATGCAGGTGGCGCGCCCCGAGCTGCAGCATCAGGTGATGATCGAGGCGGTGGAGAACCACATGCCGGAAGTCATCGTGATCGATGAGATCGGCACGTTGCTGGAGGCTCAGGCGGCCCGCACGATCGCCGAACGGGGGGTGCAGCTGGTGGCCACGGCCCACGGCAATGAGTTGGCCAACCTGATCAAGAACCCCACCCTCTGCGACCTGATCGGCGGCATTCAGTCGGTCACGCTCGGTGATGAGGAAGCGCGGCGGCGCGGCTCCCAGAAGACCGTGCTGGAGCGCTGTGCCGACCCCACCTTCCCGCTGGCGGTGGAGATGCACAGCCGCAGCCGTTGGCTGGTGCACCGTGACGTGGCCCGCACGGTGGATTTCCAGCTTCGGGGGCAGCCTGCCCGCCCCCAGGTGCGCGAATGCGATGCTTCCGGCCGCGTGCGGCTCGAAGACGCGGCCACTCCTCCGGCCCCACCCCGCTTGACGCGCGCAGAGCCACCAGCGCCACGCCGCGAGCTACGGCGGCCGGATCCGGCCCCGCCCCTGGCGCCGGTGCCTCTGCCCGACCCATCCATGCCCGCGCCGCACCGGCGCCCAGCGGTGGAGCCGGCAGCGACGACCCTGCGCCTGTTCAGCTGCGGCATCAGCGCTGCGCTGCTGGATCAGGCGGTGCGCAGCCGCCGCTATGCCGTTGAGCAGGTTGTTGATCTGGAGCAGGCGGATGCGGTGCTCACCGTGCGCAACCAGCTGGGCCAGGACCCGGAGGTGCGGCGGCAGGCCCAGCTCCACGGCGTGCCGATCCTGGTGATCAAGTCCGACAGCCTGCATCAGATCCAGCGAGGTCTCGAGCGGCTGCTGCGGCGGCGCCAGCCGGATGGGGTGGCGCCGCTGCAGGTACTGCCGGACGACGCCTACGGCGCCATGGAGGAATGCCGTCTGGCTGTGGAACAGGTGGTGGTGCCCCGCGGCTGCCCGGTGGAGTTGCTGCCCCGCAGCGCCCGCGTCCGCCAGATTCAGGCGGAGCAGGTGCGCCGCTATGGATTGCGCTGTGCCGAGTTCGGCAGCGGCGGGGAGCTGCGGTTGCGTGTGTTCCCGCGCTGAGCGCTGCCATCAGCTGCCGTGATCCCTGTCAGCACAGCGGGAGATTGACGAAGGACGGCTCGCTGTGGGTAACTATCTGGATCCCGGGCGTCGGGTGTTCCACTGCGTTGGCGGCCTGCGGGCCCTCTTCCCCGGACCACCCCACAACTGCGCGTTGGGCCGTCGCCAAGTGGTAAGGCAGCGGGTTTTGGTCCCGCCATTCCTAGGTTCGAATCCTAGCGGCCCAGTTCTGACACTCCTTTGAGCTCCCCTGTGTCCTCCAGCCCCCTGCTGGTGTTCGATTTTGACGGGGTGCTGGTCGACGGCATGGCCGAGTACTGGTGGAGCGCCCGCCGGGCTGCTCTGCGGCTGCGCCCCGACCTTCACCTGCCCGTGTCGGCGCCGCCCGGCTTTGCCCAGCTGCGGCCCCTGATCCACAAGGGCTGGGAGATGGTGCTGCTGGCCGCTGAGCTGGGCCGCGACGACCATCGGCTCAGCGACACCCTGGCTGACTACGGCGGTGCTCTGGACCGTGCTCTGGAGCGCTGGGAGTGGCATCCCTCCCAGCTGCAGGAGGTGCTGGAGCTCGTGCGCCGCGAGGCCATCGCCACCGACCGCAGCGCCTGGCTTGCACTGCACCGCCCCTACCTCGGCGTGCCGGAGCGGCTGCGGGCCCTGCGCGGCGAGGCGGCCGATTGGGCGGTGCTGACCACCAAGGGGGCGGCCTTCGCCGCTGAGCTGCTTTCTGCCGAGGGCCTTGAGCCCTGGCAGCTGTTCGGTCATGAGCAGGGGCCGAAGCCGGAGGTTCTGCTCCAGTTGCGGTCGCTGAACAGGCCGATCTGGTTCATCGAAGACAGGCGCCCCACCCTGGAGCAGGTGCGGGCCACGCCAGGATTGACCTCCGTGCGCTGCTTTCTGGTGTCGTGGGGGTACGTGCGCGCGGCTGATCTGACCGGCCTGCCGCCGGGCATCGCCCTGCTCCGCCCGGAGCGGTTCGCGGCCCCCTTGGCGACCTGGCCCTGATCCGCTAGCGTACGCCTGTACTAATTCCTGTCCGGCGCGCCGGCCTGATACGTCCACCCGATTCGGTGGCACCTGTGCCTTTGAGGCCGCAGGATGTCCCGCTTCGGACGTCTCGATCAGCGGCCTGTTCTCTCACCCACCGTTGACCATGCCTGCCGACCCCAAGAGCACCGACCTCAGGGCCGCTCATCCCCGCTCCGCCGCCGCCGGATCGTCGGCCGCTGCCCTCGGTTCCGCCGCCGCCGCCCGCGACAAGGCCCTTGACCTCGTACTCGGTCAGATCGAGCGCAACTTCGGCAAGGGTTCGATCATGCGCCTCGGGGATGCTTCCCGCATGCGGGTCGAAACCGTTTCCACCGGCGCGCTCACTCTTGATCTTGCCCTCGGTGGCGGCTATCCCAAGGGCCGGGTGGTGGAGATCTACGGTCCCGAGAGTTCGGGGAAAACCACGCTCACGCTGCATGCGATCGCCGAAGCCCAGCGCCGTGGTGGCGTGGCGGCCTTCGTCGACGCCGAGCATGCCCTGGATCCGGTCTATGCGGCGGCCCTCGGGGTCGATGTGGAGAACCTGCTGGTCTCCCAGCCGGACACCGGCGAAATGGCGCTCGAGATCGTGGATCAGCTGGTGCGTTCTGCGGCCGTCGACATCGTTGTGGTCGACTCGGTGGCGGCGCTCACCCCACGGGCGGAGATCGAAGGGGAGATGGGCGACCTGGCGGTGGGCAGTCAGGCCCGTCTGATGAGTCAGGCCATGCGCAAGATCACCGGCAACATCGGCAAATCCGGCTGCACGGTGATTTTCCTGAACCAGTTGCGGCAAAAGATCGGGGTGACCTACGGCAACCCGGAAACCACCACGGGAGGCAACGCGCTCAAGTTCTATGCCTCGGTTCGCCTCGACATCCGCCGCATTCAGACCCTCAAGCGTGGCACCGAGGAGTACGGCATCCGGGCCAAGGTGAAGGTGGCGAAGAACAAAGTGGCGCCCCCCTTCCGCATCGCTGAGTTCGACATTCTCTTTGGCCGCGGCATCAGCACCCTGGGCTGTCTGCTGGATCTGGCCGAGGAAACGGCCGTGGTGGTCCGCAAGGGTGCCTGGTACAGCTACGAGGGCGACAACATCGGCCAGGGGCGCGACAACACCATCACCTGGTTGGAGCAGAACCCCACCCAGAAGGAGGCGATCGAAGCGATCGTGCGCCGCAAGCTCACCGAAGGCGCCGATGTGACGGCCAATTCCGTCAAGCCCCTGGCGGCGGCGGCGGCAAAGCTGGCTGCGGCTGAGGCTGAGGCCGACGACGGCTCCGACGCGGATGACGCCGTGGAGGTGGCTGGTCTGGCTGCGCGCTGAGGGCAGGCCGCAGGCCCAGCCCCACCATTCCAGCCGTATCAGCGGGGCGGGGGATTGAAAGGGTGATTCGGGCATCGACAGAGAGCCCGGATCGCCCCAGCGTGGTGCGGAAATCCAGGTGAAGTCTCGACGGCAACGAGAGCCAGCTGCGGCCAGCCATCGGCCTGAAAGCTGGCCGCAGCTGGAACGCTCCCTCCGATTCCCAGCCAGCTGTCCAGCTCACCGGTCCAGTGCTGAGGCGTCCTGCGCCTCAGCACTGGGCTCAATTCAGCCTTCCGAAGAACCAGCCTTCCGGTCAGTACACGAGCAGCTCAGCAGCTCAGAAGTTGAGCAGAGGCGTACACCCGTGGGTCGACTGTCCCCAGAACGCCAGGGACTCACCCGCTCAGCCGAGCTGGTCACCCCACCAATTCCTCGAGGGGTTGGGACGTTGCGCTGATCAGCACAGCCTGCCGTTGGTCCGCAGTCTTTATGGCGTTGCCGTCGGCGGGAACCTGTTGCAGGAACGCGGTCACCCGTTGCAGTTCCTGGATCGCATCGGCCCCGTCCAGCCGTACCAGCTCGTGACCATTGCGCGATTCCACCCAGCTGATGCCGCAGTCAGACACCAGAAAGCGGATGGTGTGGGTATCCCCCAGGTCTGCGACGAAGGAAGCGCCTTGCCGCTCCTGGCCGTCTCCGCAGACGTAGCAGGTAGCCACCAGCCCTTTGCGCTGCAGGCTGCTGGCAAGAGCCTGAAGGCTCATGACGAGATCCTGAGCCAGCGAGCGGTATTGCTCAGCCAGACGGGTAAACATCACGCGGAACCGTTGGTCCGCCCGATCATAAGGTTTTCTTCCGATTGTTGCGACCGTTCATAGTGGCGCGTCAGCAGGCGGTGACGTCTGTGGCGCTCAGCAGGAGCGCCTGCGGCGGCCAGGGGGTGGATGTCAGGGCGATGTCTCAGGGGGTGTCGGACAGTTGCCACCAGCCGGCGGCCGGGCCGATGAAGCGCACGACCACCCAGAAGAGGACCAGTGAGCCAATGCCGACCCAGGCGCCGCGGGTGGTGAGCTTCACGAAGCGATCGGCCTGGTCGCGCGTGAGCGGAAACCATTCCACCAGGCGTGGTGAAGCGTCCTTGGCTGCGGATGGCTTGGCCTTCTGGCGTGGTGGCAGACCCTGTTGCGCCCTCCGCCTTGCTTCACCCATGACCGTTCTGCTCCCACTGCGGTGCAGCGTAGAGGTGGCCACCGGGCGTATCTGCAGCTGGCGGCTCAGCCCGGGAGCAGGCGATTCAGGGCCACCCAGGGTTCCAGGGCGCGCAACACCTGCCGCCCCCAGCTGCGGCTGCGGACCCGGCCATCCAGCACAGCCAGTCGCCCCGCCCCTCCGCGCCTGAGGCTGGCCAGGCCGCGCTGCAGTCGATCAAGCGCTTCGGGCAGCAGCAGTTCGCGGAACCAGTCGCGTCCCTGCTGGCGCAGCCGCATCACCCGGGCGGCGGTGAGCGGGTCTTCCAGGCTGGCGATCGGCAGTGGACCGACCACCACCTGGCAGGGCACCGGCAATCGCTCCTGATGCTCCAGCCACCAGCTCCAGCCGCAGCAGATCACACCATTGCTCTCCGGGGCTGTGTCCTGATGGCACACCCGCGTGCCGAACTCGGCCGCCAGCGCCGCCGCCAGCGGCAGGCGCAGGCCAGCCTCATCGACGAGCACGATCGTCAGACCAGCCTGGCCCAGCACCAGACGGCGGCAGTGATCGAGCAGATGCTCGCCGTACTGGGGGCTGTTGGGCAGGGGCTGGCGCAGGGGCGCGTAGAGCGGCAAAGGGTCGGAAAGGAGCGGATCGGCCAGATCCACCCGCACCTGGGGGGTGAACCCCGCCAGCTGCACAGGCGCTCCGCGCTGGCCCACCAGCACCAGGGCCCGGCCATCCAGCAGTCCCTGCATCACCTCCAGCGGTTCGAGCGGCACCCGGTGGAGGTCCCACTGCAGCAGCTGGCGGTCCACGGTGGCCCAGCTCGTCCAGCCCGGGCCGCTGGCCGCCATCCACTCGGGCCATGGACGCGGCAGCGGCCCCAGCAGCGACAGCAACTGCCGCAGGGGCGCTTCGTCTTCGGGCGGCAGGGGCACTTGGGCCGAGGGGGTGCCCGGGTGGCTGAGGATCCGGCGGCCGAGCCGCTGGTGCAGCTCCAGCAGGCTCGCGTCCGCCGCCGGCAGGCTGAGGCGGATCTGGTCCCAATGCTGAGGAGCGAGCTGCTGATCCAGCGCCGTGCGCAGCCGTGCTTCGAGGATCTCCTCCTCGGGAATCACCAGGTGGCGATCTCCAAGGGTGCCGCTCTGCCAGGCCTTCACCAACTGCTGATGGTTCATCAGCCAGAGGGTGCTGTCGCGGGGCGGTGTCTCCCCTTCCCAGCACGGCAGCGTGAGCCCGGCGGCCCGCAGCCGGGGCAGCTCGACCTGCAGCAAGCGCCGGCGCATCGGCTCGCTCACCACCAGCACCAGCGGTGCCGTTGCCAGGGCCATCGGCACGAGCAGGGCTACCAGCCAGCCCGGATCGCTGCCAGGCGCAAGCTGCAGGCAGCAGTGATCGCCGCGCCGCAGGCTGCGCCCCACCACCCGGCTGAGCGTGAGGTGATGCGGCCAGCCCACGCCACCCTCCTGCCGCAGGAGTTGCTTGAGTTGCTGGTGGGCGCGGGCTTCCAACATCCGCGAATCGTAGGAAGCTGCTCCGAGTGGACCGTGGCAGCCATGACAGCCCAGACGATGCACCCCGACGGCACGGCCGGAGTGGTGGGGCTGGTGGGGCTGGGCCTGATCGGCGGCTCCCTCGGCCTCGATCTGCGTGCCCGCGGCTGGGATGTGCGCGGGCTTGTACGGCGGGAGAGCACGGCGGAGCGGGCTCGCCAGCGTGGACTGGCTGGCCGGGTCAGCACCGATCCCTCCGTGCTGGCGGGCTGCCGGCTCGTGGTGCTGGCGCTGCCGCTCGATCAGCTGCTGGCGCCGGACCCGGCGTTGCTGGCTGCCCTGCCGCCGGACGCGGTGATCACCGATGTGGGCTCGGTCAAGGCACCCGTGCTGCGCACCTGGCAGGGGATCGTGCCCCGTTTCGTTGCCAGCCACCCGATGGCCGGCACCGCGGAGGCCGGGGTGGAAGCGGGGGTGCGCCACCTGTTCCGCGGTCGCCCCTGGGTGGTGACGCCCACGCCAGACACCGACCCGGCAGCTCTGGAGCTCGTGCGCACCCTCTCGGAAGCCGTGGAGGCCCGATGGCTGCTGTGCGACCCCCAGGCCCACGACCGCGCCGTGGCGCTGATTTCCCACCTGCCGGTGCTGGTGGGTGCCGCCCTGCTGCAGGCGGCGGATCGGGGCGCCGTGGCGGCACCGGCCCCTGGCGATGGGCAAGCCGGCTACGAGCAGGTGGACACTGAGGCCAGGGCGCTGGTGCGTGCGCTGGCCTCCAGTGGCTTTGCCGACACCACACGTGTGGGGGGCGGCAACCCGGAACTGGGTGCCCTGATGGCCCGTTGCAACCGGGAGCAGCTCCTGGCGGCCCTGGCCTCCTACCGGCGATCACTCGATCAGTTGGAGGGGTTGCTGCAGCAGGAGCGCTGGGCCGATCTGCGCGAGGCACTGGCGGCCGGCCAGCGCCTGCGGCCGGAGTTCCTCTAGGCAGCGATCCCCCGCCGAGCCAGCAGTTGCCGGCTCACCATCTGCGCCGACAGGCTCACGCCCGCGGTGCCTTCGCCGGGGTAGATGGCATCGCCGCAGAGCCAGAAGCCAGGCAGGGGTGTGCGGCTGGCCAGCCCGAAGGGGCCGAAACGGGAGGGATGCTGGCCCAGGCCGCCCACGAAGCCGAAGGGCCGCCCGGTCCAGCGGGCGAAGCTGCGTGGTGTGGACAGTTCCGCGTGGCGGTAGTGCGCCGGCGTGAGACCGAGCAACCGATTCAGCCCTGCCTGGAGGCCCGCCATCGCCGTCTGTTTGCGGGAGTGGTAGGCGGCTTCGTCGCCCTCGAACCAGGGCCGGGCCGGAGTGAACACGCTGGCGATCACGGTGGCCTCCCCCGCCGGCGCCCGGCCATCCCCCTCCCGGCTCACCGACACGAACAGGGAGCCAGGGTCGGCCCAGTCGAGCTGCAGATGAGCGGGGCAGTCGGCGGGCAGGGCGCTGCGCTCCACGGCCGCGTACAGCACCAGCGCACCGCTGGGATCCTCCAGGTGCCGCAGCCGCGCTCCGTAACCGGCCGGCAGGGCATCCCCTGGCAACAGATCCGGCAACGACTGGGGGGGAAGGCTGCAGACCAGTTCACGGGCGAGCAGCTGCCAGCTGCTCCCGCCTGGCCCTGTGCCATGCACCCTCCAGCCGCTGCCGTGCTGCCGCAGCTCGCTCGCCCGGTGCCGCAAGCGCAGGCTGCCGCCGGCGCGGGCCAGCCCCAGCTCCAGCGCATCGCTCAAGGCCTGCATCGAGGGCGCCAGGTGGAACAGGCCCAGAGGCTCCTGTGCCATCGCCAGCACGCTGGCGCCGTAGAGCGCGGCAGTGCGGTGGGCCGGCTCCTGGGAATAGAGACGCAGCTGCAGATCGAGAAAGCGCCGCAGCCGCGCGTCGTTGGCGCAGCCCGTGAGCCTCAGCAGATCGGCGATCGTGCTTCCCACCAGCACACCGCTGGCCAGGTTGGCGGGGCGCAGGGCCCCCAGCAGCTGGCCCAGGTCCCAGAGGCTGCGGGGGGGCAGTACCGGTTCCCGTCCAGCGAAGCCCCAGTTGGCCTGGTGGATGGCTGCGCACAGGCTCCAGAAGCGCTCCGAGCCCGGGAAATGCCGCTGCCGTTCCTGCCGCCAGCGCTCGGGATCACGCCAGAGCCGCACCGCCGGCTGGCCATCGGCCAGATCCACGACGCAACCGGGGTCCAAAGGGGTGGCTGCCGGCGCCTCCACGCCCAGCTGCTCGAAGATCCGCGCGTGAATGCCGCCCGGCTCCAGGCCGGCCACCTGGGTGGCCCCCACATCGAACACATAGCCCCGGCGGCGGAAGGTGCCGGCGCAGCCGCCGCTCTGGTGATGGGCTTCCAGCAGCTGCACGTCCAGGCCCTGGCGCGCCAGCAGGGCCGCTGCCGTGAGGCCGGCGATTCCGGCGCCGAGCACGGCCACGTCGCACTGGCCTTTGGCCGCATCGGCTTGCGCGCCCACCTTCGCTGCCCCGCCACAGAATTGCAGGCATGCTGGCAATGCTGACGGGGCGGCCGTGACGGACGATTCGCTGGCGGCCTGGGTGCGGCAGCACCTGCAGGCGCCACTGCTCTCCCGCCAGCCGGTGGGCGGTGGCTGCATCCACCGGGCCTGGCAGCTGCAGCTTGCCGATGGCCGCCGCTTCTTCGCCAAAACCAACGGCGCGACAGCGTTGCCCCTGCTTCAGGCCGAAGCGGACGGTCTCAAGGCCCTTGCGGCCGCCGCCGGCGCCGACCTGGTGGTGCCGCAACCGCTGCACTGCGCCGTGGTGGAGGGGGAAGCGGTGCTGTTGCTGCCGTGGCTGACGCTGGCCCATGGCGGCAGCTCCCAGGCCTGGAGTGATTTCGGTGCTGCCCTCGCCTGCCTGCACCGGCGCAGCGCCGCTGGCCCGTCGTTGCGTTTCGGCTGGCCGCACGACAACTTCATCGGCTCGAACCCCCAGCGCAACGGTTGGGGGGATCACTGGGGTCGCTTCTTCGCAGAGCGGCGTCTGGGCGTGCAGCTGGAGCTGGCGGCGGCGAAGGGAAAACAGCTACCGGGCAGCCAGCAACTGCTGGCAGACCTGCCCGGCTGGCTCGACGACCACGGCCCTGATCCCTGCCTCGTGCACGGGGATCTGTGGAGCGGAAATGCGGCGCTGCTGCAAGATTCGTCGCTGCCGGCTCTGTTTGATCCGGCCGTCTACCGCGGCGACAGGGAAGTGGACCTGGCCATGGCGCGGTTGTTCGGAGGCTTTCCGGCGGACTTCTTCCTGGGCTATGGGCGTGAATGGCCGTTGCCGCCGGGCGAAGCGCGCCGGCGGCTTGTCTACGACCTGTACCACCTGCTCAATCACGCCAACCTGTTCGGTGGCGGTTACTGGCGACAGGCGCAGGCGTTGATTGACCGGTTGCTCTAGGCCTCAGCCCAGATACTCCTGGCGCAGGCTGCGCAGGCGCTCCACCACGGCGGAGCGCTTTTCGCTGGTGGTGAGGTTCTTCCAGCTCCAGCTGCCCACCACCACCAAACCGAGCAGTTCGAGCAGGCCGGGAACCACAGGCAGCAGGTTGATCGTGTCGAGGACTCCCTTGATCAGGATCTGGGCCACGATCACGGCCAGCAGGATGCCGAGCGCCTTGCCCGCCTTGCCGGCCTGATTCCAGTCCACCTGCTCGAGGGTCTGGTTCACCTTGGTGAGGATCTCGCCGTAACGGGCGTTGAAGCTCGCTCCAGCGTCGGAGCTCTCAGAAGCGGGCACATGGCTGGTCGGTTGCACGTCCTGCTCGGTGATTGTTTCGTTCATTGAATGAGCGGGGTGCGGTGACGGCCCATAACGTATCGGCATGGGTGGCTCTTGGCCAGAACAGCTGGTGATCGATCGGCGCGCCCTGACGGTGCTGGAGGCGATCGTGCGGGCGGCCCACCCTCAGGAGGGCTGCGCTCTGTTGATCGGCCCGATTCCGACAGGCCACGCAGACCACCGCTGGCGGATCACCACGGCGTGGCCGTGCCTGAATGTGTGGGAACCGGAACCGGAGCGTCATCGGCGTTTCGCCCTCGATCCGCGCGAGCAGCTGCAGGCACAGAAGTGGGCGCGCAGCCGTGGCCTCTCGGTGATCGGCGCCGCGCACAGCCATCCCACCAGCGCGGCGGTGCCTTCGGCGCTGGATCTGGAGCTGGCGATGCCCCCCACCGTGCTGCTGATCGCCTCAGGCCTGCACCAGGAGTTGCGGGGCTGGTGGCTGACGGAGACCGGCGATGGCAGGGCGGCCGAGCCGCTGCCGCTGGCTTCGGAGGATGAGGCAAGGCCCGGGGGTTTGGGAGACTGAGGCATGTGCCGCCCAAGCGGCTGTTCTGGCCACCGGCCTTCTGCCCATGCTTCCTCCCGACACCAGCGGCGTCCAGCTCACACCTGATGAGGTGGCCCGCTTCTCACGCCACCTGATCCTGCCCGAGGTGGGCATGGAGGGACAGAAGCGCCTGAAGGCCTCCTCGGTGCTCTGCGTAGGCACGGGTGGCCTTGGTTCTCCCCTTCTGCTCTATCTGGCCGCCGCCGGCGTCGGTCGCCTCGGCATCGTCGATTTCGACGTGGTGGATAGCAGCAACCTGCAGCGCCAGGTGATTCACGGCACCAGCTGGGTGGGCAAGCCGAAGATCGAATCGGCGCGGCATCGCATCCACGAGATCAATCCCCACTGCCAGGTTGATCTCTACGAAACGGCGCTCACCAGCGAAAACGCGCTCGAGATCATCGCCCCCTACGACGTGATCTGCGATGGCACCGATAACTTCCCCACCCGTTATCTGGTGAACGACGCCTGCGTGCTGCTCGACAAGCCCAATGTCTACGGCTCGATCTTCCGCTTCGAGGGCCAGGCCACGGTGTTCAACTATCAGGGCGGGCCCAACTACCGAGATCTGTTCCCCGAACCGCCGCCGCCGGGCATGGTGCCGTCCTGCGCCGAAGGCGGGGTGGTGGGCGTGCTTCCCGGCATCATCGGCATGATCCAGGCCACCGAAGCGGTGAAGATCATCGTGGGCATCGGCACCACGCTCAGCGGTCGCCTGATGCTGTTCGATGCCCTGAAGATGACCTTCCGCGAACTGAAGCTGCGCCCCAGCCCTGAGCGTCCGGTGATCGACAAACTGATCGATTATCAGGAGTTCTGTGGTGTCGGTGGCTCGGCACCCGGCCAGGAGGAAGCGGGCAGTGTGCCCTCCGTGAGCGTGCAGGAGCTCAAAGCCCTGCTCGACAGCCAGCCCACCGATGTGGTGCTGCTCGATGTGCGCAACCCGCCGGAGGCGGAGATCGCGGTGATGCCTGGTGGCGTGCTCGTTCCCCTCGATCAGATCGAAAGCGGGCAGGCGATCGAGCAGGTGCGCGAGTTGGCCGCAGGCAAGCGCCTTTATGTGCACTGCAAGCTCGGCGGCCGCTCGGCCAAGGCCCTGATCGCGCTCAAACGGCATGGCATCGAGGGGGTCAACGTGACGGGAGGCATCAAGGCCTGGAGCGAGGAGGTCGATCCTTCCGTTCCGCTCTACTGACCCCCGCATGCCCCCAGTGGCAAGGGCGGCACTGACGGAGCACGAGCGTGACGGCCGGCGACAGGAGGAACGGCGTCTGCTGCTCCTTGAACAGCAGTTCGTTCCCTTCCTCCTGCTGACCCTGCTGCCGGTGTTTCTCATGCCGGTGGCCACGATCCGCGGGGTGGGCTTCGCCCGCTTCCTGCTGCCGGTGATGGTGTCGCTGCTGGTGCTCCAGTCGATCCGGCTTCTGCCGGCGATCCGGCCGTCCTCGTCGGAGCTGCTGCGCGTTCAGCTCTACCGGCTGCTCGGACTGTTGGCGGCGCTCGGCACCTGGGTGCCGTTGCTGGTTGGGGGCTGGCCAAACCAGCAGCTGAGGGTGGTGGCGCTGCTGATGCTCACGGTGTTCTTCCTCACCACAACGGTGCGGTTCGTCCTGGTGCTGGCCCGGGTGCCGCGTGTGAACCTGAAGGTGCTGGCCGGCGCGGCGGCGGGCTATGTGCATCTTGGCCTCACCGGTGGAATCCTGGCCACGGCCATTCAGGTGATTCACCCGGGCAGCTTCAACCTGGGCGTAGAAGCCCACAACGACTTCCTGCTCGACCGACTCACCTATTTCAGCTTTGTGACCCTCGGCGGCCTGGGCTATGGCGATGTGTTGCCCAGCAACCCCCTCGGCGAACGGCTGGCCATTCTGCTGAGCCTCAGCAGCACGTTGTATGTGTCTCTGTTGATGGGCCTGTTGCTCGGCCGCTTCATCGCCAACCGGGAGGTGGATCTGATCGAAGAGGAAATCGAGGAGGGGCGCCTGCCGCTGCCGCTCGATGTCGACAGAAGCCGAAAGGAATGAGCGAACGTGCGTTTGCTTTTGCTGTTGCTTGTGCGGGAGTCGGTGCGTTCAGGCGTCTGAGCGAAAATCAATAAAACAGGATGGAGCAAATTGGGTGAAGTCTGAGTGCGCAAGCCAGGCATGCACAAGCCAGAGATGCGCGTACACATGGCCCAGGCATGTTCGTGCTGAAGTTGCGGGATCCTGGAAGATCCAAGTCAGAGAAGCAAAGAAACGCTCGAATCAATAATCCACGCCGCGCTTGAGGTCCACGCCGCGCTCGGCGTAGTGCTTGTGGCAGACCATCTCTGAATGCACACTGGCCAGATCGAAATAGGCCGGTGGGTTCTTGCAGCGGCCCGTAATGATCACTTCCGTTTCGGCCGGCTTGCGTAGCAGGGTCTGAACGATCGGCTCCACCGGCAGCAATTCCAGATCCACAGTGGGATTCAGTTCATCGAGGATCACGGTTTTGTAGAGACCACTGGCGATCGCTGCCCGGGCGATCTCCCAGGCCCGCTCTGCTTCCACATAATCAATCGGCTGCTGCTGGCCGCGCCACACGATCGCATCGCGGCCTGAGCGCAGGTGATCCACCAGATGGGGATAGCTTTCCCGCAGCGCGGCAATGGCCGCATCTTCGGTATAGCCACTGCCGCCTTTGAGCCATTGCAGGATCAGCACCCGGTGGCTCTTGTCCTGGCTGATGCCACGCCCGATCGCCTGCAGCGCCTTGCCCAGGGCACTGGTGGATTTGCCCTTGCCCTCGCCGGTGTAGATCTCGATTCCGGTGAGCCGGCCGCCCTGATCCTCGTGGTGGTGGGCCCGCATCTCCGAGTGCAGGTCGGCCAGTTGCACCAACTGGGCCGGCGCCCCCCGGCCGGTGACGATCACTTCCATCCCTGCCGGTTTGGCCGCCAGGGTGCGCACTACCTCACCTGCCTCCAGCAGGCCCAGGTCGAGCACCGGGTTGAGCTCATCCAGCACCACCACGGAATAGAGCGCGCTGGCGATGGCGCCTCTGGCGATGTCCCAGCCGCGCTGCGCTTCCTGCCGGTCGAAGGCCGTGGCCTCTCCGGCGGTGAAGAAATCGCCGCGGCCGGTGCGCACCTGATCGATCAGATGGGGAAAGCCCTGTTGCAGGGCTTCAATGGCCGCGTCCTCGTCGTAGGAGCGTCCCGGGCCTTTCAGAAAGCGCAGCAGCAACACCCGCGTGCGTTTCTGTTCGCAGATTCCCAGACCGATGGTGCGCAGCACCACCCCGAGGGCCGCCTGGCTTTTGCCCTTGCCTTCGCCGTCGTAGACGTGCAACTGGCCGTGGCTGCGCTCACTGCTGCCTGCGGCCGTGCGGATCCCTATGCCCCGGCCGTTGCTTGTGGTCGCTGCCATGGCTCAGGCTTCTACGATCAGATGCTAACGATCGGCAGCGACTGGAATGCCTTCACCAGCACTGCCGTTTCAGGCTGCCGGAGGCGCTGCTGCCCCGGCCCTGCACCGCCTGCTGGAGTGCCTGCCTGCCGAGCTGTGCACCCAGCTGGAGCGGTTGCGCGCCCGATTGCAGGGTTTCGGGGCTGTGGTGGTGGCCTATTCCGGCGGTGTGGACAGCGCCCTGGTGGCAGCGGTGGCGGCCGAGCAGCTGGGCGAGGAGGCCCTGGCGGTGACGGGTGTTTCCCCCGCCTTGGCCCCCCATCTGCTCCAGGAGGCCCGCCAGCAGGCGGCCTGGATGGGCATCCGCCACCAGGAGCTGGCCACGGCAGAGCTGCAGGATCCCGCCTACTTCCGCAACCCCGTCAACCGCTGCTACGCGTGCAAGAAGGAGCTGCACGGTGTGCTGGCGGAGCAGATCGCCGCCGGCCGCGGCCTGCAGGTGGTGGATGGTGTCAACCTCGATGACCTCGGGGATCATCGCCCCGGGATCGAGGCGGCCCGGGAGCATGGGGTGATTTCACCGCTGGCGGAGCTCGGTATCGACAAGGCGGGCGTGCGTCAGATCTCGAGAGCGCTCGGTTTCCCCTGGTGGGACAAACCTGCCCAGCCTTGCCTCTCCTCAAGATTTCCCTACGGAGAGCCGATCACAGCGCTGCGCCTGGAACGGCTGGCGCGTGCCGAAGAGTGGTTGCACCGCCGCGGGGTGCGTGAGCTGCGGGTGCGGGTGCAGGGGGAGACGGCCCGCATCGAAGTGCCCGCCGATCAGCTCGATTCCTTCGTGACCCGCCTGCCGCGACAGGAATTGGTGGACACGTTCCTGGGGCTGGGCTTCACCGCTGTGAGCCTGGACCTGGAAGGGTTGGTGAGCGGCAAGCTGAACCGCCAGCTGCCCGGCGCCGCAATGGGCCGGGGCTGAACGGGACCAGGCAAACGCACGGTCAGTTTCCAGGCAGCGCCCACACCCAGGCCGAGCCACGGCAAGACGATGGCCAGAGCACAGGCCGATCTACTGGCCAGGCCTGTGTCAGAGCATGGCCAGACGCGAAAAAGGTGGGCAGGGCACTGAATGCCCGCCCACCTTGCATGGCCCTCTTGGTGTGCCCCGGAACGGATCAGGCGGCGGGCACCGGTTCGCGGATTCCGTCGGCGATCGAGGCGGGCGTTTCCCGCCGGAAGCTCTTCAACTTCCGGCGTGTGGCTCCGAGCTCCTGGCCAAGCACTTCACAGGCCCGCTCTGGCATGGTGTGGTCACCGCAGGTGAACACGTCCACAGCCGCGTAACCGGATTCCGGCCACGTGTGAATCGAGATGTGGGATTCGGCCAGAAGAGCAAGCCCCGTAACGCCCTGCGGTTCGAACCGATGGGTGATGAGGTTCAGGAGAGTGGCGCCAGCACGTTTCGCTGCTGTGGTGATGGCGGTCCTGAGGAAGGCTTCGTCATCGAGCTTCTGCGGGTTGCAGTCGTAGAGCTCGAGGATGCAGTGTTTGCCCACCATGGTTTCAGGTGAGCTGGCCACGGGTTCAGCCGGGGCAGGAGAGGCGGGGTGCTTAGGGCTCTTGAGGCTTTGGGCTCCGTTCCATCCCGGGTTGGGGTGGAGGCAGGGCAGGGTCTGGGTCATCGAATCTGTACAAACAGCAATGCATCCTAGTGCCAGGTTCAAGGGGGGGAGTGGATCGCCCCCGCCACGATCCCCACCCGCTGCGAGCCTGCGGCCCAGCGATCGCTGAAACCTTCCAGATGGGTGGCGCTCACCAGGCACTGATGCGCCTCGCCCACGGCTTCAAGCAAAACCTGCTGGCGGGTGGGGTCGAGCTCGGCGAGCACGTCGTCGAGCAGCAGCAGGGGCGGATCGCCGCAGAGCTGCTGCACCAGCTCCAGCTCGGCCAGCTTCAGTGCCAGCACCAGGGTGCGCTGCTGGCCGGCCGAGCCGTAGCGGCGTGCCGCCTGATCGCCGAGCAACAGCCCCACTTCGTCGCGGTGCGGCCCCACCTGACACTGGCCCAGCCGGCGTTCCTCCTGGCGTTGACGCTGGAGCTGCTCGATCAGGGCCTCCCGCCACAGGGCCTCCTCCTCCTCTCCCTCCAGCACGCTGCCGGGCTGATAGCGCAGCTCCAGCCGTTCCCGGCCCCCACTCAGCCGGGCCTGCCAGGCGGCCGCGAGCGGTTGCAGGCGTGCCAGCGCCCGGCGCCGGCGCCGGTGCAGTCGGGTGCCCACCACCGCCATCTGCAGGTCGAAGGCATCGAGCAGGGCCTCCCGCTCCGGTCCTGAGAGGCCACCGCGCCAGAGGCGGCTGCGCTGCCGCAGCAAGCGGGCGTAGCGGCTCAGCAGCTCGGTGTAGACGGGCTCGAGCTGCAGCACCACCCGGTCGAGCCATTGGCGCCGCAGGGCCGGTTCGCCGCGTACCAGGTGCAGATCGAGGGCACTGAAGCCGACGCAGCGCAGCGGACCGATCAGATCGTGCTGACGGCTCAGGGTCTTGCCGTTGCGCCGTGCTGTGCGTCCGCCCCGCTGGCGCAGCTCCAGTTCCAGGGCGTCGCTGGCGCTGGCCGCACCCTGGTGGTTCGGCGCCGCCGGTTCATGGCAGAAGCCGCGCACGCTGGCGTGGGTTTCGCCGTGCTGGATCAGGTCGAGGTCGCTGCCGGTGCGATGCGAGCGCAGGCTGCCGAGCAGTTCCACCGCTTCCAGCAGATTCGACTTGCCTTCGCCATTGGCTCCGATCACCAACAACCGTGGGGCTTCGATCTCCAGCTCCAGCCGGGCGTAATTGCGGAAGTGCAGCAGCTCCAGGCGATGCAGCCGAATGGGTCTGGGGCGGCTTGCGGCTAAGGTAGGCCGAGTGGTGAGGGCGTTGTCTTCCCATCAAGGTCAGCAGGTTTTGCCTGTTCACCCACGTGATCCGGCCCACAGCGCCGTACACGGGCATGTAGCTCAGCTGGATAGAGCATCAGATTCCGGTTCTGAGGGTCGGGGGTTCGAATCCCTCCATGCTCGCTTCATTCATTCACTAAGGCGACCCTCCCTCACACCAGTGGCGGGTGTCACTCGGCCATTGGCCGCGATGATGCCCCGTCGCCGGCGGGGGCCGGCGCCTCCACCTCCGCCTTGAGGCCCAGACCCATGGCGCGGATGCCACCGGGATCCACCAGAAACCCATAGCGGCGCAAGGCTGGCAAGGCCTCCGGTGGGGCCGCCACCGAGATGCTGCAGCCGCTGAGCTCACGGCGCAGGCGGGAGAGGGCGGCATGCACCAGCACGGTCAGCACCGCTTGCTGCTGTTCGTCGCCGGGGGTGGCTGCCAGGTCCCAGAGGTTGGCGTTCAGCGCCTGATCGCTGGTGGCGCGCACGAAGCCCACCAGCTCGCCGGCGGGGTTGCGCACGCTCAGCTGCCAGGCGCTGCGCAGGAGCACCTGCGCCAGCTTGGCCTCACTGCGCTGCGGTTCGCCGCAGGCCATCAGCAGGAGGTTCAGCTCACTGGGGTGGGGGGAGGGCTCACTCTCCAGGACGTACCCATCAGGGAGACGCGGCACGGCCGGTTGGTTGCGAAACGGGATCAAGCAGCGTTCAACCCGTGTTGCGCATGCCGGCGGCGATGCCATTGATCGTGAGCAGGGCGCCGCGCAGCAGCTCACTGCGGCTGTAGGTGCGCCCATCGGTGGCGGCATCGCTGGCCACTTCACTCATCGGCGGCTGGCGGTGCTGGTCGCGCAGGCGGCGCAGCAGGGCCACCTGCAGGAAGCCCAGCGGAATGATCGTGCGGTTGCGCAGATCGACCGAGAGCTGCAGGGCCGGATCACCATCCAGCAGGCGGGTGTGGCCGGAGATCTTCAGCACCAGATCCCGGGTGAGCGTGAACTCGGCGGCGATCACCTCGAAGATGCGCTCGAAGGCGTCGCGGTGACTGGGCCGGCCCAGAGCCTGCACGTAGTGATGGGCCAGGTCGAGATCCACCTTCGAGAGGGTCATCTCCACCTTGGAGATCAGCATCCGGAAAAAGGGCCAGCGCTGGTAGAGCAGCTTCAGCAGCTCCAGCTGGTCGGGGTCGTGCTCCAGCTCCTCCTGCAGCGCCGCCCCCACACCGAACCAGCTCGGCAGCAGGAAGCGGCTCTGGGTCCAGCCGAACACCCACGGGATGGCCCGCAGGCTGGACAGATCCTTGGCGCCGCTCTTGCGGCGGGCCGGCCGGCTGGAGATCTGCAGCTTGCTGATCTCCTCGATCGGGGTGACCTGCTGGAAGAACTCCACGAGGTCGGGGTTTTCATGCACCAGCTTGCGGTAGTGCTGACGGGAGCGGGCACCGAGGCGGCCCATCAGCTCGTTCCAGGCGGGGGTGTCATCGAGGCTGCTGCTCACCAGGCTGTTCTGCAGCACGGCGGTGGTCATCGTCTCGAGGTTGTAGAGCGCCAGCTCGGGCAGGGAATACTTCGAGGCGAGCACCTCGCCCTGCTCGGTGATCTTGATGCGGCCATTCATCGTTCCGCTCGGCTGGGCCAGGATCGCCTGGTAGGCGGGGCCGCCGCCGCGTCCCACCGAGCCGCCGCGGCCATGGAAGATGCGCAGCGCCACCCCGTGCTGCAGCGCCAGCCGCTGCAGGCCGATCTGGGCCTTGTGGATCTCCCAGTTGCTGGAGAGAAAGCCGGAATCCTTGTTGCTGTCGGAGTAGCCGAGCATCACTTCCTGCAGGGCCCTGTCGGCTTCGCCATTGCTGGCGAGCAGCTGCAGGTAGAAGGGTTCGCTGAACAGCCGCTCCATCACGGCCGGGGCGTGCTGGAGGTCTTCGACCGTTTCGAACAGGGGCACCACCAGCAGCGAGGTGCGCACCGCCTTGGGATCGACCAGCCCGGCCTCCTTGGCGAGCAGCAGCACCTCCAGCAGATCGGAGGCCGTGTGCGACATCGAGATCACGTAGCTGCGGCAGATGCGCGTGCCGAACTCCCGCTGCAGCCGCTCAAGCATGCGGAACACCGCGAAGGTTTCGGCCGTGGCCGGGCTCCAGACGGCGGCGGCGGGCAGCAGCGGCCGCCGCGTCTGCAGCTCCTGCAGCAACCAGGCGACGCGCTCGTCCTCGGCCATCTCGCCGTAGGGCACCGGCAGCTGGAGGTAACGGCTCAGTTCGTCGAGGGCATCACTGTGGCGGGTGCTCTCCTGGCGGATGTCGAGGGTGGCGAGGCTGAAGCCGAAGATGTGCACCTGGCTCAGCAGCTTGCGCAGCGGCTCACAGCTGAGCCCGGTGGTTTCGAGGCTGTCGCGCAGCAGCTCCAGATCGGTGCGCAATTCATCCACGGAGGCGTAGTGGAGGTCTTGCGGGGCGCTGGCGATCGGCCCGGTGCCGATGGTGAGAGCCGGCGGGAAGGAGCCGGCATCGCAGGGGGCCTCCCAACCCGCCTCCGCCAACTGCTGGTTGCGGCGGTGGGTGAGGCGCAACCGCTCCAGGGTGTAGCTCAGCTTCAGCCGGTAGGGTTCCAGCCGGTAGCGGGCAGCCCGTTCGTCGTAGATCTCGGGGAAGCGCAGCCGATCCATCTCCAGGGATTCCAGCAGCGGAGCGCTCACCTGGCTCCACTGCATCGAGATGCTGAGTTGATCGCGCAGGTCCTGGACGGCGCTGATGTAGCGCTCGATCATCAGCTGCCGCTGATAGCAGGCAGTGCGCCAGGTGATGTCCGGCGTGACCGAGGGGTTGCCGTCGCGATCAGCTCCCACCCAGGAGCCGAAGGTGCAGAAGGCGTCGCGGGGGGGCTCCACATCCGGGTAGCTGCAGCCCAGGGCGCTGTGGATGCGCTGGCGCAGCAGCGGCATGGCGTCGAACAGCACCTGCTGGAAGTAATGCAGGGCGTAGTCGACTTCGTCGAGCACCGACGGCTTGAACTGGTGCAGCTCATCGGTGCGCCACCACAGCCGGATCTCCTCCTCCAGCTGCAGCCTGAGGCTGCGCTCGTCGTGCAGATCGCTGGGGCTGTTCACTTGTAGCCGGTGGATCAGGCTCGCCACCCGCCGCTGCTTGTGCCGCACGGTGTGGCGCACGATCTCGGTGGGGTGGGCAGTGAACACCAGGCGGATGTCCAGTTCGCGCAGCAGGTTTTCCAGCTGGGCAGGGGGCACGTTCAGCCCCCGCAGGCGGGTGAACAGCTCGCGGAAGGTGGCCGGATCGGTCTGGCTGGCGAGCGGCGGCGCGAACGGATCGGGGATGGGGTTGGTGGTGCCCTCCTGGAGGCTGGCCAGGTAGCTGTCTTCCTCGATGTGTTGCTCGAGGATGTTGACCAGCTGGAAGTAGAGAGAGAAGGCGCGGGCCGCGGCGATCGCCTCCGCCAGGTCCATGTCCCTGATCAGCTGCACGATCGCTGCGCTGGTGGCGCTGGCCGTCAGGGCATTGGCGGGATCGCTGAGATCCTTCATGCGCAGCAGCCGTTCCGCCTGCTCGGGCGGGCACTCGCTGCGCAGCACGGTTTTCCAGAGGTCTTCCACCAGCTCCAGCCGCTCACCGAGCAGCCGGGTCACCCGCGGGGCAGGCTGCGCCAGGCCGGCCTCCATGACGCCGTCTTCGCGCATGGGTGCAGGGGCGGACAGGGACTGCCGCATGAGGACGGAGCCAGCAGAGGACGCTCCCATGATCATCCCAAAGGGTGCAGGGCTTCTGTGTTGAGCGGTGCCGGATCCCACGTGCGTTCTTGCTCTTCCATCCAGACCACCTCGCGGCTGAGGATCGCCTCGATCGATTCGCCCTGCCGGTGCAGCGCCAGCCAGCGGATCGCCTGGTTGCCGTCCCGCAGCACCGCCTCCAGCGGCAGCAGCCAGGGGGCGAGGCCGCTGCGTTCGGCCAGGGGCCACAGCGCATCGATCTCCCGCCGCAGCCAGGCGCGAGCCGTGATCGTTTCGCCGCTGCGCCAGTCGCACAACTCACTGTCGAGGCTCCGGCGCGCGGCGGCCTGATCGTTGGCATCGGCCAGCTCCGCCAGGGCGTCGGGGCTGAGACGGCTGGCGAGCAGGGGGTCGTGGGCGTCGGGGTCGTCGAGCAGCTGCCACAGGCGCAGCTCGGCGAAGGCGGTGATCGCCAGCAGCAGCCGGGGATCGCTGATCAGATCACAGATCCGGATCTCCACCCGGTTAAGCCGGTGGGGACGGTCGTCGCCGTTGGGCCGCACGGAGGTCCAGAGGTGGCGGATGTTGCGCATCGTTCCCGCCGCCAGCTGCTCTTCCATCCAACGGATGTAGTGCCCGTGATCGAGAAACAGGGGTACCTGCTCGGGGGTGAGCGGAAACTGCAGCCATCGCTGCGAATGGGCGCCGGTGGCGACGCCATCGAGGAAGGGGCTGCTCGCACTCAGGGCCAGCAGCAGCGCCGCCTCGCAGCGCAGCAGCCGGCAGGCGGCGAACAGGGGATCCATCGACGTGAGGCCCAGGTTGATGTGCACGCTCGCGGTCACCACCCGGGTGCCGTAGGCCGAGGCGATGAAGCCGTGGTACGGGTTGCTGGGGTCGGAGCGCTCGAAGCGCCGGCTGTCCCCCAGGCTCAAGGTGCTGCCCGGCAGCAGGGTGAGGCCGCGGTCCTGCAGCCAGTGCCGCAACCGTCGGCGGGGCTCCAGCAGCAGCGCCAGCTGGCGGGCGTAATCGGCGTCCGGTTCGGTGATGTATTCGAGATTGCGGTGATCCGGTTCGGTCACGAAGCCGCTGAGGGCCGCGGCGGCCTCAGCCGCCACCCCCACCACACGGCCGTCGGAGCGGCCGGTGAACAGTTCCACCTCGAACCCCTTGGTCAGCAGGGAGGCGCTCATGGCCGTTCCTCGCCGAGGCAGGCCAGCGCCTTGAGCAGGCCGCGCGCCTTGTTCAAGGTTTCCTCGTACTCACTGGCGGGCTGGGAATCCGCCACCAGGCCGGCTCCCGCCTGCACCTGCACCCGCCAGCCGCCGTCCGGGTGGGGCAGCACCACCATCGTGCGGATCGTGATCGCGGTGTTGAGCGCACCGCTCAGGTCCATGGCGCCGTAGACGCCGGAGTACGGGCCTCGGGCATCGGGTTCAAGGGCATGAATCAGCTGCATCGCCCTGATCTTCGGGGCGCCACTCACGGTGCCGGCGGGGAAGGAGGCCTTGAGCAGGTCCCAGATGTCCTTGCCAGCGGCGAGCACGCCCTCCACCTGGCTGACGATGTGCATCACGTGGGAATAGCGCTCAATCACCATCAGCTCCGTGACCTTGACGCTGCCAGGTGCGCAGACCCGGCCCAGGTCGTTGCGACCGAGATCCACGAGCATCACATGCTCGGCCCGTTCCTTGGGATCGGCCAGCAGGTCGCGCTCGAGCTGCTGGTCTTCGCTTTCATCGGCGCCGCGGGGGCGCGTGCCGGCGATCGGCCGCAGCGAGGCCTTCACCCCTGCCGCCATCGGCTCGGCCTTCACCATCACCTCGGGGCTCGAGCCGATCAGGTGCCAGCCGCCGAAGTTGAAGAAGGCCATGTAAGGGGAGGGGTTCACCATCCGCAGGCTTCTGTAGATGTCGAACGGATCGCGGTGCATGCGGGTTTCCAGCCGCTGGCTGAGCACCAGCTGGAACACATCGCCGGCGGCGATGTGCTCGCGGGAGGCCCGCACGGCGGACTCGAAATCCTCCCGGCTGCGGTTGCTGGAGGTGGGGAGCGTCCTGGTGGGCTCCGATTCCCAGCGCAGCGGTAGGACGCTGCTGGGCAGCGGAGCATGCATGCGGGCTTCCAGCGCCGAGATGCGCTCCACTGCCGCCGCGTAGGCCTGCTCGGGATCGCCCCCCTGGCTCAGGTCGGCGTAGGCCACAGCCGTGATCTGCCGCTTCACCTGGTCGAACACCAGCAGGCTGTCGGCCAGCATCCAGCAGCCATCGGGCGGGCCATGCGGATCGCAGGGATGCACCGGCACGCTGGGCTCGATCCAGCGAATCAGCTCGTAGCCCCAGAAGCCGAACAGCTGCCCCACCGGCGGCAGGCCGGGGATCGGGCTGGTATGGAGGCCGGCCAGGCCGTCGCGCAACAGCTCGAAGGGGTTGCCTTCCAGCGGCTCGCAGCGCCCATCACGCCAGAGGCGCTCGGCGCTGGCACCACGCACCGTGAGCGTCCAGAGGGGATCGGTGGCAACGAAGCTCCACCGCCCCACCCGCTCGCCGCCCTCAACCGACTCCAGCAGCACCCCATGGCTGCTTGTGGTGCCCACCTTCAACCAGGTGGTGAGAGGCGTTTCGAGGTCGGCTGGCCAGCGGTCCCACAGGGGGATGAAGGTGCGGCCTGAGCTGGCCTGAGCGAGAAAGGCGTCGCGATCGGGAAAGGGCATCGGGCCTACGGCCGGGCAAAAAAAACGGGGCCACCGGCCCCGCCTTTCTAAGTGTTGTTTGCGCGAGGGATCAGCGCAGGTCAGAGCTTCAGCTGTCGAAGGTGTTGCGGCCCGAGAACTTGATCGAGGAAGGGTCGGGGTTCTGGCCGATGCGGCGGGCGTTGTGGTTCACCATTGGGCGGCCTTCGTTGACCTTCTCGGGGAACACACCATCTTTCGGGTGCAGATACTCGGTGTCACCGCCGGGGAAGATACGGTAAACCTTGTAATCCTCAATTCTGGGTTTGAACTTGGTGCGCAGCTGAGTGCCGAGGGCGAGGCACTGTTCCTTGCGGGCGAAATACATGATGTTCTCCCCTTCGTTCATCTCGGCGGCACCACCGGTGGGCAGCTCGAAGGGCTGGGATTTGGAGCTGGTCCAGGTGATCGCGTACTTCTCCTCAGTTTCAGCCGAGTTGAGCAGACCGCCGGTGCTGCCGATGTACTTGGGAAGTTGACCGCTCAGCGCCGTTGCTGTCATGGCTGTGGGGGGAGGGGAGTCTGCAGGGGTCTGAGGGTTGCTCAGAAGCCGTCCGCCGACCATTTCGGCTGGAAGCTAGCACTGTCATTTCAGCCAGACCGTCTCTCGGCGCCTGGTCTTCACACCCGTCAACAAAGTCAGGCGGGTTCGCGTGGCGGAGGCGCGGTCGCCCCCTGGTTGGCGAGGGGAAAGAACACGGTCAGGCCGCTGCCGGAGCGTTCGGTCAACCGGCCCCCCAGGCTGCGGAAGAGGTCCTGAGTGGCCTGCCGGCTGAGCTGCAGGCTGCCGGTAAGCGGATCCCAGCGCAGCACCGGTCCGACGGTGGCGGTGGATCCCCGCCCCCCGGACTTGTCTCCGTCAGGCTCACGGCCGCCGCCGGCTTCATCGCAGCTCAGCTGCAATTTCAGCCGTGATCCCGCCGGTTGCAGGCGGATCCGCACGGTGGTGCCCCCCGGCAGGCTGCGGCTGAAACGGTCGATCAGGCCGCCCAGCATCGTTTCCAGGCGGCTCGGATCGCTGAGCACCGGTGGCATCGCCTCGGCCACCTCAAGCTGCAGCGTCAGGCCCCGCCGTTCCAGCTGCCGCTGCCAGAGCCCTGCCAGCTGGTGCAGCAGGGCCGCCAGATCGGTGCGGGCGAGCTGTTGCTGTTGCCGCGGCTGACGCTGCAGCTCGGCGGCATGGAAGATCAGACCGAAGCGATCGATCTGTTCGCTGCATTCGCTGTCGATCTGCTGCAGCCGCTGCTCCACCACGGCGGGCAGGTCGCGGCGCCGCAGCAGGGAGCGGATGAGGGTGCGGATCGTGGCCAGGGGCGTGCGCACCTCATGGGTGAGGGCTTCCAGCAGGGCCAGCTCGCTGGAGCGTTCGGCCTGGTGATCGTTGCCGGCTCCCGTAGCCACCAGCGGCTGAAGCGTGACACTCGGCGCCATGGCGGCCAGCTGTTCCCCCAGCCGCGGCCAGAAGCGCAAGGCCATGCCCTCGTCGCTGCGCAGCTGGCCCAGCCGCTGCAGAGCGCTGCGCAATTGCAGACCCGCCTGCGGAGCCGTGTCCTGAAGCCGCTGGTCCACCAGTTGCAGGGCGGCCGAGAGGGTGGCGGGATCGAAGCGCAGCACAAAGCGGCGGCGCGGGGGCTCACCCTCCAGGGCCATGGCCACCTGCAGGTCGGGGGTGATCAGCAACAACAGCGGATCGGTGCCGTCGTCGTCCCGCAAGATCAGGCGTTCAAAGGCGGCGGCCTTCCCTTCCGCCGCCGCCGGGACGGCGCCGCGCGGATCCGGAAGCAGTGCAACCGGCGGCTGCAGCAACGACCCCACCGCCGCCGGGGTCCAGACCCATCCCTGCAGCTGTTGCAGCAACGCTGGCTCGTAGAGAGCCGGCAGGGGCGAGGCCAGCCAAACGCCGCGAAGCGGCTGGAGCGCGGGCAGGAAGTCGTTCTGCAAGGTGGCCAGGGCCGCCCACCATTGCCGGCGCACGCCGTCCTCGTCGGCGCGCCCGGGCGGCACCCCTTCGGCCAGCCTCTGCCTGATCTGCGCCAGGCTCGGGGAGGTCACCAGTGGCTCTGCTGGTGGCGGCTGTGGCGGTTCACCGAGGCGCAAAGCCCCAGCGCCAGGAAGTTCACCAGCAGGGAGGAACGCCCGTAGCTCATCCAAGGAAGCGGGATGCCGGTGACCGGCCCCAGCCCGATGGTCATGTTGATGTTCACCACCACCTGGAACAGAACCATGGCGCCCACGCCGATCACCACCAACGACTCGAAATCGGTGCGGGCCTTGCCGGCGATCTGCAACAGGCGCCACATCAGCACACCGAAGCCGAGCAGCAGCAGCATCGCGCCCACGAAACCGAGCTCCTCGCCGAGGGCGCTGAAGATGAAATCCGTGTGCTGCTCGGGGATGAAACGCAGTTTGGTCAGCTGACCGTGCATCAGGCCGGTGCCCCAGAGCCCGCCGGAGCCGATGCCGATCTTGCTCTGAAGCAGGTGGTACCCCCCACCGAGGGGATCCTTGGATGGATCGAGAAACAGCACCAGCCGGTCGCGTTGGTAGGCCTTCAGCCCATGCATCCAGAGGTAAGGGGTGATGGCCGCAAACAGCCCCTGCACCGCCAGGGTGATCGCCACGCCGATCCAGCGCCACGGCAAAGAGCGGTAGGCGATCAGGCCCATGAGCGGCACCCAGATCCCGAGCGCCGGTGGGAGTGTGCCGGCCAGGATCGCTGCCACCAGCGGTGACAGCAGCAGCACCACCCAGCCCAGCGGCATGCCGGCCCAGAACATCATCACCAGCAGAACGGCGGCGAACACCAAAGAGGTGCCCAGGTTGGGTTCCAGGAACACCAGGGTCCAGGGAATCAGGAACACCCCGGTGGGCCTGATCAGATCCACCGGTCGCTCGATCGGGTAGCGCGACAGCACACCGGCGAGCAGCAGGATCGCGCCGAGCTTGGCGAACTCCGAAGGCTGCACGTGAAAGCCGCCGATGTTGATCCAGCGCTGCGCCCCGAGGGCGTAGGTGCCGATCAATCGCACGCTGATGAGGCTCACCACGGTGAGGCCGTAGATGGGCAGCAGCAGCGCCCTGAGCCGCTCCAGCGGCACCCGAGACAGCAGGGCCGCAAGCACCAGGCCCACCCCTCCGGTGATCCAGTGCTGATACCAGTCGGCGAATTCGGCCTGGCGCTGGGTGCTGGCGATCAGGATGCCGGCCAGGAAGGTCATGGCCAGGGGGATGCCCCACAGCACCAGATCGATCTCCTGAAACGGCGATCGCCGTTGGGGCCGCCGCGCCGAGAACATGCTCTGCCGCCCTTTGGGCAAGCCCATCACGCTCAGGCCGGGGTCAGGCTCGGGCTGGAGAGGCTGTGCGCCAGGGCGCGGAAGGCCTGGCCCATGGCGGAATCCGGCCGGGCCACCACCACCGGCAACCCCTGATCACCGGCCTCCATCACACTCATCTCCAGGGGAAGTTCCGCCAGCAGGGGCACCTCGGCTTCGGCGGCCAGGGCGGCGCCGCCACCGCTGCCGAAGATCGCGTAGCGGGTCTCCGGCCTGTCGGGAGGAATGAACACACTCATGTTCTCCACCACGCCCAGCACCTTCACCCCCATCTGCAGGAACATCGCCAGGCCGCGGCGCGCATCCTGCAGCGACACCTTCTGGGGTGTGGTGACGATCACCACGCCGGCCATGGGCACGGCCTGGGCGAGGGTGAGCTGGGCGTCGCCGGTGCCGGGTGGCAGGTCGACCACCAGCATGTCGCGTTCGCCCCAGTTCACCTGATACAGAAACTGGCGGATGATGCCGTTGAGCATCGGTCCACGCCACACCACCGGCTGGTTTTCCTGGATCAGCAAGCCCATCGACACCAGGCCGATGCCGCAGGTGTCGATCGGTGTGAGCACCTGCTGGTCGCCGCTGCCGCTCACCTCAGGGGTGCGGTCGGCCACGCCCAGCATGGTGGGGGCATTGGGGCCGTAGATGTCGGCGTCCAGCAGGCCCACCTTCAGGCCGCTGGCGGCCAGGGCGCAGGCCAGGTTGACGGCCACCGTGCTCTTGCCGACACCGCCCTTGCCGCTGCTGACGGCGATCACCCGCTTCACCCCGGGGATGCCCTGGCGCTCGGGCAGCTGCCCCGGGGCCGCCGAGGCGCCATGGCCATGGCCGTGCCCCGCGCTGGAGGCGGGCTGGGCCAGCTCGATCTGGACGTCGTCGATGCCATCAAGCGCCAGCAGGGCTGCCCTCGCGGCGCTGGCGATCTGCTCGCGCTGGCTGGTGGCGTAGCCGGGAAGGGCGAGTCGGAACAGGGCGCGGTTGTCCTGGGTGCGCACCTGGCTGATCCAGGCCAGTTCCAGCAGGCTGCGGCCGGTGCCCGCGTCGCAGAGGGCCTGAAGGGCTTCGCGTGCCTGATCGGCGGTGGCCATCCGGCTGACTGGGCAAAGAGGGTGATCTTAGGCGCCGCTCCCATGACAGACCCTCTCGAAGGCTTGTCTGGCGGGGCGACAGGCTGGAATGGTGTTCAGGTATCGGGCGCCGTTTGCGGCGAAGAGATTGGTGGCGGAGCAGGGAGTGGCCAGGCAGGGCGGGCCGGAGCCGGTGGGAACCCAGTCCCCCGGCCCCGCGGGCACAGCGACGGCCCCCGGGCCAGAGGGCACGGCGACGCCACCCCCCGCGGATTCACGCCAGCGCGCCAGACAGTTGCTGATGGGCCTGCAGGACAGCATCTGCGCGGGACTGCAAGCCCTGGACGGCGAGGGAACTTTCAAGGAGGAAAGCTGGGAGCGCCCCGAAGGCGGGGGCGGTCGCTCGCGGGTGATGCGCGAGGGCCGTGTGTTCGAGCAGGGCGGTGTGAACTTCTCCGAGGTGGAGGGTGACAACCTTCCCCCGTCAATCCTCAACCAGCGGCCCGAGGCCAAGGGGCAGCACTGGTTCGCCACCGGCACCTCAATGGTGCTCCACCCCCGCAACCCCTACGTTCCCACCGTCCACCTCAACTACCGCTATTTCGAGGCCGGCCCTGTGTGGTGGTTCGGCGGCGGCGCCGACCTCACCCCCTACTACCCGTTCCTGGAGGACGCGCGCCATTTCCACGGCACGCTCAAGGCCGCCTGCGACAGCGTCGACCCGGCCTATTACAGGGTGTTCAAACCGTGGTGCGACGAATACTTCCACCTGAAGCACCGAGGCGAGACCCGCGGCATCGGCGGCATCTTCTACGACTACCAGGATCCGGGCGGCATCCTCTACAAGGGGCAGGATCCAGCCGGCCCTGCCGCTGCCGTCAGCAAGGCCCTAGGGCCCTGCAGCCACGGCTGGGAGCAGCTGTTCCGCCTGGCCGGAGCCTGCGGCAATGCCTTCCTGCCCAGCTTCATCCCGATCGTGGAGAAGCGCAATGGCCTTCCCTACGGCGAGCGAGAGCGGCAGTTCCAGCTCTACCGGCGCGGGCGCTACGTGGAGTTCAACCTGGTGTTCGACCGCGGCACGATCTTCGGCCTGCAAACCAACGGCCGCACCGAGTCGATCCTGATGTCGCTGCCGCCGCTGGTGCGCTGGGAATACGGGTATGTGCCGGAGCCCGGCAGCCGCGAAGCGCTGCTCACCGAGCTGTTCACCCGCCCGCAGGAGTGGCTCAGCGATCCATCGCTGGAGGAACGCTGCCGACCCCGACAGGCTGTGGACTGAGCGGAGCCGTCCCGGGCCCGCCAGGACTGGGCGTGAGACCCGTCTCGATGGCCTGCACCACCCGGGCGGCGATGGCCTCCAGAGTGGCCTGGCGCCGGTAGGGGTCGCGCAGCGCGGCTTCCAGGGGCCCTTCCAGCTTGCCGATCTCAAGGATGGCGATGCCGCGCCGGGGCGCCCCCAGCCCCTGGCGGAAGCGGGCCGGAAACCCGCCGAAGGCACCGGCCAGTGCTTCGTCGAGGCGGCTGAGCGGCTGCTGCAACGGGGGGATCAGGCCGGAGCCGAATCCATCGGGGCCGTAGGCATCGAAGTGGATCTCGACCGCATAGCCGCCGCGGCGCACGTGCTCGCGGCCCACACTCCAGTTGGTGCGGGGATCGTCGCCGTTGACGATCGTGCGGAGCGGGGGGTCGTAGAAGCCGATCGCCAGACCACGCTGCTGGCCGAGCCGTGCCACCTCCTGGGCCACCGCCAGGTTCCAGAAGAGCTCGTCGCGGATCTCCGCCTGCATCGGGGCCGCCCCGAACAGGGCCACGGCCTCACCCGGTGTGCCGGCGCCGGCGATGCCCTGGGAGTCGGCGTGGCCCGCCAGCACCAGGACCGGCGTGCCGGGGGGGAGCGTGCGGGTGCCCACCCAGTCTTTGCTGAGCCGGGTGCGGGGACCGGTGAGAGGATCATGGCCGGCCAGGGCCGCCGGCACCGGCAGCGTGGTGGTGATCACCAGCGCCAGCAGGCCGAACCGGGGCAGCAGCGATCCGGGCCAGCGCGTCGGGGCGAGGCAGTGCATGGGGATCAGATCGGGGAGCTGAGCAGGGCACCGTCGCTGGCCAGCTGCAGGCGGGGGCCCATCTCCAGTTCCAGGGCGATCAGTTCATCGCGGTGGGCCCGCAGCTGCAGGCTGCTGCCAGAGGCCTCATCGCCGCTGATCAGACGCAACTCGACCTGCTCCTGCCGGTTGGCCCGCCGCCGGTAGACCACCCCCGCCAGTGGGCCTGCCGCCACCAGCAGCAGCGGCCAGCCGCCCAGCACCGGCAACAGCTGACGCAGCACCAGGCCGAGGCAGGCCCCCCCCACCGCCGCCAGCAGGGACAGCAGCAGCGCCAGATTGGTGCTGGCGGCCACGGTGCCCTGGAAGCGAAGCACCCGCCGCTCGGCATCGCCGCTGTCGGTGCGCCAGCCGCGCTGCAGCAACCATTGGCTCAGGCCCTCCAGCACCTCCACCGGCGGGCGGGGCGAGTGCACCTCCACCACCGTGGTGCGGTCCTTGCTGGCGGCCCGCAGGAAGAACACCAGCCCGATCGCCAGCAGAACGGTGAGCAGCAGGGTGGAGCCCAGGGCAGGGGGCATGGGGAGCGGGCCGTGTGTGGCGGCCATTCTCTCCCAGTCCCCCGGCGGGCGACGATGACGACCGTCGCTTCGCCTTCGATGGGTTCCTCCGCCTCCGCACCCGCCCGCTTCGCCGTCTTCGATGGCGACCTCGACGAGGAATGGCTGGGGCTGTATGCCGCCGCGCCCGCCCTGGCGGTGGATACCGAAGCCATGGGGCTGGTGCACGGTCGTGACCGCCTCTGTCTGGTACAGATCGCCGACGACGAGGACAACGTCTGCTGCATCCGCATCGCCCGCGGCCAGAAGGCGGCGCCGCGTCTGCAGCAGCTGATGGAAAGCCCCACGATCGAGAAGGTGTTCCATTTCGCCCGCTTCGATGTGGCGGCCCTGGGGGAAGGGCTCGGCATCGCTGTGGCGCCGCTGTTCTGCACCAAGGTGGCCAGCCGCCTGGCCCGCACCTACAGCTCCCGCCATGGCCTCAAGGAGGTGGTGCAGGAGCTCGTGGGTGTGGAGCTCGACAAGCAGGCCCAGAGCAGCGACTGGGGACGGGTGGAGGAGCTCGATGAGGCCCAGCTGGCCTATGCGGCCAACGATGCCCGCTACCTGCTGCCCGCCTACCGCCGCCTGAGCGCGATCCTGGAACGCGAAGAGCGCCTCGAGCTGGCGCAGCGTTGCTTTGCCTGCATCCCGGTGTTCGCCGACCTCGACCGCAGCCGCTTCGGCTCCGTGTTCGAGCATTCGGCCCAGGGTCGCTGAGGGTTCGCACGCCCAGGGCCGATGAAGGGCTGCCCGCACAAAGCCGTTGAGGCGCCCCACGACCAAGGTCGCTGAAGCCCTATCCGCCCAGCGCCGGTGACGTTCAGTCCTCGTCGAGGAAATTAGATTCCGAAGGCTTGGCCACCAGCAGCTCATCCAGCAGCCGGCCCTGGCTGATGGCATCGGCGCGCGCCGCCTCGATCAGTCGCTCGGCGATCACCACTCTTCCGGCGGCATCACGCACCTCCTCCCGTGCCGCCTGCAGATCCACCCGCCGCCGGGCGGAGGAGATGCTGATGCCCAGCAGGGTGGCCAGGTTGCCGGTGGCCACCGCATAGGCCCGATTGGGCGGAACTGGCATCAGGGGGGTGCGTAGGGAGTTGACCCCATCCTCGCCTCAGCCCCGGCCCCCTGCCAGCAGCTGGCGTTCGAGCAGGGCCGCCAGTCGCTCGCTGCCGCCGGCGCTGCCCATGCGGCGCCGGCCGATCTGGCCCAGCCGGCGGATGCCGACTGGATCCTGCAGCAGCTCCCTCAGGCGACGGGTCAATGCGCCAGGGCTGGCGCACACCTGCACCGCTCCCCCCAGCAGCCGGCTCTGCCGGCGCGCGAAGGCCCGCTTGAACTGCGGGCCAGGACCCGGCAAAGACAGGGCTGGCAGGCCGAGCCCCACGAGTTGCTCGGTGGCCGTGCCCGCCGTGGCCAGGCCAAGCTCTCCCCACCCCGCCCAGCGCGGAAAGCAACCCCGGCCCAGCAACAGCACCATCGCGCCCCGCCGCCAGGCCTGATCGGCGCCGCTGCCGCCGGGCACGGCTACAGGCTGGAAGCCATGCGCCCGCAGCGCTGGCCCGAGCTGCTCCGGCGCCGGGGTGGCACCGATCGGGCAGAACACCAGCGTGTCGTGCTCTGCAGCCAGCCCCTGAAGGGCAGAAAGAAGCCGCTCGAAGTTGCGGATCGCTTCCGGCAGACGACTGCCGCACAGCAGCACCAGCCGCCGGCTGGAGGCCAGAGCCGCCGGCAGGGCCGTGGGTGCCAGCCCATCCATCATCGGGTTGCCCGGAGCCAGGGCCGGCACCCCATGGCGGCGCAGCCCCCGGGCGGTGAGCCCATCACGGACCGCCACCAGCCGGCAGCGCCGCGAGCCCATCAGCGCCCACTCCCAGGGATCCCACTCGCTGCCTTTGCAGCGGTGATAGCCATCGGCCAGGCCGTTGTGGCCCGGGCCGCTGCGCCAGGTGTAGTCGCTCTTGGGGGTGCCGATGAAGGCGAACGGTGCCCCGCTGCTCCAGGCCAGGGCTAGGGGGAGCAGGTCTCCCACCGCGAGCAGGGGCTGGTGGGTGCGCCCCCAGCGGCGCACCGTCTGCAGGTGGCCCCAGCTGAGCTGGGGCAGGCCGGCGACGAGGTCCTGAACCAACCCCGACAGACTCTGGTTGCTGAAGCCGCCGCTGGGCAGCCGTTGGCGGGGGCCGATGCGCTGCAGGGCGCCGGCGGCTTCGGCCGCGGCAAAGCACTGCCCTTCTCCCACCAGGGGCAGAACGCACACGTCCAGGCCCGGCTGCCGCTGCTGCAGGGCCTCGATCACCTTGAGCGCGATCAGATCCTCCCCATGCCCGTTGCTCAGGACCAGCAGACGGGAGGGCATGCCGTGGCTGATACGATCCGGTCCAGGGAGTTTGCTCCCCCATGCGGCGGCATGGCCAAGTGGTAAGGCAGAGGATTGCAAATCCTTTACCCCCAGTTCGAATCTGGGTGCCGCCTCTTTATTCAGTCAACCGTTAGCTCCTCGCCCCGCCATGAGGCGTGGGGGCCCGGGGCTTCGGCAGAGTGCACGTCACTGGCGCGGTAGCAGCGTCGTCAGAAGCTGGCCTGCGCTTGCCAGCGCTCTCCGCTGAAGGATGTGCCTTCGCAGCTCAGTTGCAGTTGCTCGACCTTGCAGCGGCCCCGCACCGGCCAGGCCTTCGGCAAGCTGGTCGCCAGCCCACGGCCGTCGAAGCCGCTTTCGCTGATGCTGCCGATCTCCGTTTCGATCGGCCCCTGCAGGCGGCAACGGCCCTGACGGCATTGCAGCGGCTGGCTGCCCGGCGTCAACACCCCCGCAAACGTGAGCTGGTGGCTCACTGCCTCCGCTTCCGGCAGGAAGAAGCGGATGCTGAGCGACCCACGGGCGCGTTGTTCCAGCTGGATCGACGTGCAGGCCACTGCCGGCGCCTCCGCCAGGTTGGCGCGGCAGGTGTCGGGTGCTTTGCGCAGCCGGCCGAAATCGTCGCCCGGCTCAGCGGCTCGGACGACCGAAGGGAAGGAACCGCCCAGCGGGGCGGCGGCGAGTAACGCCAAGGAGAGACGGGCCGCCCAGCGGCCCGCCACGTTCAAAGGAGTTTGCACGGCTCAGGGGCGGGATGAACCCCATTGTCTGTGCTGATCTCCGGGGGAGCGGCCGGAGCAGAAGTGCCGGCCAACGCGTGGATCAGTAGCCGGAATCGGCCACGCAGGACCCCTGGCAGGCGATCCCGTTGCTGGCGGTGCGCCCGCAGTGCTGGCACAGCACCGGTTCGGCAGGGGTGGAATCAGCCACGGCCACGGGAGGCTCGGGGCTGGGCTCGGGCAACCGGCCGCCTGGCTGCATGACGCACTACAGCAACGAACCACGATCATGGCCACCAGGCCGTGGAGAACGTGGAGCCATGCAGGAGCGGAGTTCCTCCCTCGAGCCTGCTGCACCGGCAGCGGCGGTCCCAGCCATCGGCGTGGGCACCTGGGCCTGGGGCAACCAGTTTCTGTGGGGCTACCAGCCCGAGCGGCACGACGCCGAGCTGGAGGCCACGTTTCAGCGGGCGGTGGCCCAGGGCTTCCGGTTCTTCGACACCGCCGACTCCTACGGCACCGGCCGGTTCACGGGCCGCAGCGAAACCCTGCTTGGCCGCTTCGCTGCGGCCCTGCCACCCGGCGAGCGGGAGGCGTTGTGCCTGGCCACCAAACTGGCCCCCTTCCCCTGGCGGCTGGGCCGCGGCGGTTTCGGGCGTGCCTTCGATGCATCAAGCGAGCGCCTGCGAGGCAAGCTCGACCGGGTGCAACTGCACTGGAGCACCGCCCGCTACGCGCCCTGGCAGGAGGGGCCCCTGCTCGACGGACTGGCGGATCGGGTGTTGGCCGGCGCTGCCACCAGCCTGGGGGTGTCGAACATGGGCCCGCAGCGCCTGCGCCGCGTGCACCGGCACCTGGCCGAGCGGGGGGTGCGGCTGGCGAGCCTGCAGGTGCAGATCTCGCTGCTGGCACCTGAGGCCCTGGCGCCGGGGGGCGTGGCGGACTGTTGCCGCGAGCTCGGCGTCGAGCTGATCGCCTACAGCCCGCTCGCCCTGGGGCTGCTCAGCGATCGCCACCGGGCTGGCGAGAGCTGGCCGGCCGGCCCTAGGGGTGTGTTGTACCGCCGCTTATGGCCACGGATCACCCCGTTGCTCGAGGCGATGCGGGCGGTGGCCCATGCCCGTGGGGCCCAGGTGGCAGAAGTGGCGCTGAACTGGTGCCGCGCCCACGGAGCCATGCCGATCCCCGGCCTGCGCACGCCGGCACAGGTGGATGGAGCAGCGTCAGCGCTGGCCTGGCAGCTCAGCGCTGCTGAACGCCACGAGCTTGATGGGCTGGCACTGGCCCTGCCGGTGCGCATGCCGGCCAATCCCTTTCAGAGCGCCTGAACCCAAGCGCTCCAGAACGGCGGGCGATGGATGAACAGGCGCCCTGGGGGCTTACGCCGGGGAGGCATCGGGTGTGAGCACCACCGGCATGGCGGCAGGCCGGGTGACGCGCACCAGCACCGGGGCGGAGCGTTCCTCCGATTCGTCCTCGTCGGCGATGTCGTCCGCTTCAGCCAGAGCGGAGCCGTCGTCGCCGCCGCAGGCGGCCATCGCCTCCTGCAGGAGGGAATCGAAGGTTGAACCTGGCAGCCGATGGCGAGCCATCTCCAGGAAGGTACGGGCCAGGGATTCGCCCACGGCGGCGCGCAGGGCGGGGTTGTTGCGGCGCTGCTCGAGCTCTTCGGTAAGGGCCTGAATGAAGCGCTCGGTCACATCCCGTTTGGTGCCGGCCCGGATCACGGTTTCCTGCTCCAGCGGGCTGAGCGAGGCCTGCAGTTCAAGTTCCTTGAGGCGGTTGTTGAGACTCTCGAGGATGTCGCGGGCTTCCTTGAGCACGTGGCCCAGCTGGCCATCCGAGAGGCGCGGTAGATCCGCCACATACACCTTGCCGTAGTCCCTCAGGGTGAGAAAGGTGGGGCGGATCGGGGGTCGGGAGAAGCTTTCGCCGTGGCGACGAGGCGGCACGGGAGCCAGAGGAGGAGCGGAGCTGCGGCGACGGGTGATGCGACCGGGGTTGGGAATCATGGACAAAGGGAGTTATCGACGAAGACGTGGCTCCTGCTGGCTCCAGAAGGCCTGGGGAGCATGTGAAGCGAATCGTGTCACCTGCTCGACGACCGATCGCGGATAAGCCGAATCCAATTTGTCATTTCTGGCAGGCGGTGTCAGTACGGCAACCCCCCAAGTGGACGGTTGCTTGCAGAGCCCTCTGCCACTACTCCCAATGGCCAGGCCGCCTGGCCGATGGCGGCGCACACGGCAAGCGCATCAGGCAGGGCCGCTGGCGGTACCACCAGCACGAATCCCACCCCCAGGTTGAAGGTGTTCCAGAGGTCTTCTTCCGGGATGCTGCCCTGTTCCTGCAGCCAGCAGAACAGCGCAGGCCGCTCCCAGCTGGCGGGATCGATCACTGCGTGCAGGTGTGCCGGCAGGGCGCGTGGCAGGTTTTCCGGCAGTCCGCCGCCGGTGATGTGGGCCATTGCCCGGAGCGGAACCCCAGCAGTCAGCAGGGCCTTCACTGCGGCGGGATACAGCTGGGTGGGCGTCAGCAGGGCCTCGATCACCGACGCGCCGCTGCCGGGCAGCCGCGTTTCACTGCTGGCCCCTGCCGCCTCCAATACCCGTCGCACCAGGCTGAAACCGTTGCTGTGGACGCCACTGCTGCCCAGGGCGATGAGGCGATCACCGGCGCTGACCTGCTGCCCATCGATGAGTGCGTCCTCTTCCACGACCGCCACGCAGAACCCCGCCAGGTCGTAGCGACCGCTGGGGTAGAAGCCGGGCATCTCGGCGGTTTCCCCACCCAGCAGGGCACAGCCGCTCTGACGGCAACCGTCGGCGATGCCTTCCACCACGGTCGCCATGGCCTCAGGACTCAGCTTGCCGGTGGCGATGTAGTCGAGAAAGAACAGAGGCTCGGCGCCGCTGGTGACCACGTCGTTCACGCACATGGCCACCAGGTCGATGCCCACGTCGTGGTGACGGCCATGGGCCTGCGCCAGTTCCAGCTTGGTGCCCACGCCATCGGTGCCGGAGACGAGCAGCGGCTTCTTCAGCCCGGCCGGCAGCCGGCACAGCCCTCCAAAGCCGCCGAGGTTCCCCACCACCTCAGGCCGGCGGGTCGAATCCACGCTGCTGCGGATGCGCTCAACGAAGGCGCGACCGGCGACCACATCCACCCCTGCACTGCGGTAGTCCATGGCTCAGGTCCTTCAGGGCGGGCGATCTCCGCTCCGATCCTCCGATGCAGCGGGACAGATTGCGCTGAATGCGGTGCCGCTCGCGACCGGCGGGCGCCATTTCCGGTAGACGCTGGGTCGATTGGCACAGGAAACCATCAGCGGCGCTGATCGGGGTGATCGGGTTCGCTGATCATTGCCTGGGCGGTGGTGGTCAGGAAGTGCAGACAGTGACAGGGATGTCGGCTTTGATGATTGTTCCTGATCATTTTCTTCGGCGTATTCCTGGCCGAACTGCACTGAAAAGACAGCCTAACTTTGCCGGGCCGTTACTTCTGCCCAGGAATTCCCCTCGTCTGCTCGATGCTCCAGGTCGTTACCTGGCGCGGAGAGCCAAAGAAATTTCCCAATTCTCATTGGCGATTTCTTTCACCCAGGGGCGTTCCGAGCGTTATGCAACCTTCCTTTTCCCTTGGCGCCATCGCCTTTCTGCTCTCCGGCAGCAGCCTCGCCGTACCGGCTCTGGCTGATTCGACCCTTTCCCACAAGTCCCCCCTGCTGGCTTCGGCCCAGGTGAGCCAGCCCACGGTCCAGCTCGAAACCAGCACTGACGTGGCCATCCGGGAAGTGCAGAGCGAAGTCGCTCCCGAACCCGAAGTGCGCCCGGTTGTTCCCGCCCCTGTCGCCCCAGCTCCCCGCGCCCCGCGCGTCGTCAACGTGAGCAGCGGCAAAGCCAGCTGGTACGGCCCCGGCTTCTTCGGCAATCGCACCGCCAACGGCGAGGTGTTCCGCCCCGGCACCATGACGGCCGCCCACCGCACCCTCCCCTTCGGCACCAAGGTGCGGGTCACCAACCTCAACAACGGCCGCACGGCCGTGGTGCGCATCAATGACCGAGGCCCCTTCACCGGCGGCCGCGTCATTGACCTCGCCCATGGAGCCGCCCAGCACCTGGGCCTCGTGGCCAGCGGCCTCGCCCCGGTCCGCCTGGAAGTCCTGCGGTAGGTCTTCCTCTTCAACACCCCTTCTGAGGGGTGCACAGGCCCCATCCGAGAATCCCTCGGTTGGGGCCTTTCGCTTGTGGAGCCGGTGCGCCTGCTGAGAACTCGCCGGGAGCTGCAGCATTGGTGCGGCACCCCCTCCACCCGGAACGTGCCCCTCCACTTCGTGCCCACCATGGGGGCGCTTCACCCCGGCCATCTCAGCCTGATCGAGCGGGCCGGCCGGCTGGTGCCCGCGCCGGATGGCCGCCGCCACCAGCCACGCGTGCTGGTGAGCCTGTTCGTCAACCCGCTCCAGTTCGGCCCGGGCGAGGACTTCCAGTCGTACCCCCGCACATTGGAGGCCGATCGTGCTCTGGCTGAGGCGGCCGGAGCAATGGCGTTGTTCGTGCCCACGGCCGAAGAGCTCTTCCCCGGTGGTGACGCCGGCCTCACCCGCGTGTGCCCGCCGCCGGCCTTGCTTGCCGGCCTCTGCGCCCGGCACCGCCCGGGCCACTTCGAAGGGGTGGCCACGGTGGTCTGCCGTTTGCTGGGTCTCATCCGCCCTGAGCAGCTCTGGCTCGGCGAAAAAGACTGGCAACAGCTGGTGGTGCTGCGTCGGGTGGTGGCCGATCTCGGGCTGCCGCTGCAGATCCGCGGCTGTCCCACCTGGCGTGAAGCCGATGGCGTGGCCGGCAGCTCCCGCAACCGTTATCTCTCCTCTTCCCAACGCCTGCAGGCTGCAGCCCTGCCCCGGGCGCTGGAAGCCGGCCGGGCCCTGGTGGCCGCAGGCGAACGCAGCGCCGCCGTGGTGCAGCAGGCGGTGTGCCAAGGTCTCGAGGCTGCCGCCCTTGCGGTGGAGTACGCCGAGCTGGTGGTCCCCCAGACCCTGGCGCCGGTGACCCAGCTCCGCGCCATGGCTCTGCTCGCCGTGGCCGTCCGTTGCGGGCCCAGCCGCCTGATCGATCACACCGTTCTGATGACCCGTCTCCCGATCGTCGCCATCGACGGCCCTGCTGGCGCCGGCAAGAGCACAGTGACCCGCGCCTTCGCCCGGCGGCTGGGGCTGATCTATCTCGACACCGGCGCCATGTACCGCGCCGTCACCTTGTGGGTGCAGCGCCAGGGGGCCGATCCTGCCGATGCCGCGGCTGTGGCTCCCCTGCTCGAGGCCCTGGAGCTTCGCCTCGACAACGGCCCCGGCGGCGAACCGTGCGTCACCATCAACGGCATCGATATCACCACGGCGATCCGCAGTCCGGACGTCACCGCTCAGGTGTCCGTGGTGGCGGCCCATGCCTGTGTGCGTGAGGCGCTCACGCGCCAGCAGCAGGGCATGGGGGAGCGCGGCGGCCTGGTGGCCGAAGGCCGCGACATCGGCACAGCTGTATTCCCGGACGCCGAGCTGAAGGTGTTCCTCACGGCCACCGTGGCGGAGCGGGCGCGTCGCCGGGCGCTCGATCTGGCGGAGCGGGGCTTCGCTGTACCAGCAGGCGCGGAGCTGGAGGCGCAGATCGCCGAACGCGACCGGCTCGATTCGACCCGGGCTGTTGCGCCCCTGCTCCAGGCCGAGGATGCGGTGGAGGTGATCACCGATGGTATGGCGATCGAAGCGGTGATCGAACGGCTCACCGAACTGTTTCGCGAGCGGGTGCCGGAAGAGGCCTGGCCGGATCCGGCCTAAGCCGCGCCGGCTCCGTTTCCAGCTCCACCGCCAGGGCCGTGTCCACCGGCGGCGGCGCCTCCACTGGCAGAGCCACCCTCGCCGCCACTGGCTTCGAGGTGTGCCAACAGTCCGGCGCAGGCGTCATCCAGAAGGTCGAGCACCTGCTCGAATCCCTGACTGCCGCCGTAATAGGGATCGGGCACGTGGCTGGCGCTGTGGCGGCGGCAGTAGGTGGTGAGTGGGGTGACCGTGGCTCTGTGGTTCCCGTCGCCGGCCAGGGCACGCACGGCGGCCAGGTTGTCCTCATCCATCGTGAGGATGTGGTCGAACCGGTCCAGATCGCCCCGTTCGAGCTGGCGGGCCCGGCTGGTGAGCAGGATGCCGCGCCGCTCGGCAGCGGCGCGCATGCGCGCATCGGCGGGATGGCCCACATGCCAACCGCCCGTGCCGGCGGAATCCACAGCAAAGGCGTGCGAGAGCCCGGCCTGCTCCAGTTGGCTGAGGAACACCCCTTCCGCCGCCGGGGAGCGGCAGATGTTGCCGAGGCAGACAAACAGGACACGGGTGGGAGCCATCGCCATCAGCCAGACAGATTGTCGAGCGCCAGCCTGGCGCGCAGACGCACCACCAAGGTGTCTTCCGAAGCCGGCGCGGCCAGTCCCTCCAGCTGCGCCAGCCCGCGCACGCGCTGTTCAGCCGCAAGAGGATGGGGCAGCAGTTGCTCCAGGCTCACCACGACGGCATAGCGCACCACCCATTCCGGATCGGCCGCTCCAGCCAGCAGCCCCGTGAGACAGCGCTGCCAGATGGCGCTGCGCTCCTCCTGCGGCAGGCTCTCCAACCGCAGCTGGCCGAGCCCGCGGGCCGCCGCGCGCCGCACGCTCGGCCCGATGTCTTCGGCAAGGGCCTCCTCCAGCACCGCCAGGCCGCGGGGATCACCGATGCCGGAGAGGGCGCGCACGGCCCAGGCCCTGGCGCCGTAGTTGTAGCCGTCGATGTTGGTCAGCAGGGGCTCCACGGCAGCGGTGCCGAGGGCGACCAATCCCTCCACCGCCGCCACCGCTGCCCCGGGATTGTTGAAGCCCAGCACCTCCACCAGATGGACAGCAGCCTCTGGATGGCAGGCCGTCGCCAGGGCGCGGGTGGCCTGTAGCAGCCCGACGGGGCTGTCGGCCTCCTTGAGGTTGCGAATCAGAACGCTCGGATCAGCAGATGACATGGTCAGAGCAGGTCGTCCATCACTGCCAGCACAGCGGTGGTGGCGGGATCGGACATGGCGGGCGGCTGCAGGTTTTCCGCCAGCCCGCGCAAAGCGATCAGCTTGAGGCTGTTTTCGGCCAGGGTGCGGCGAATCGGCTCCAGCGCAGGCCGCCAGCCGGCAGCTCCCAGATCCATCAAGGCGGCGCGCCGCACCTGCAGCTGGGGATGATCAAGCAGTTCCACCAGCTGCTCGCCCCAGCGATGGTCGCCCGTGAGCTGCAGCAGAGCGCGGCAGGCGGCGCTGCGGATCAACGGCCGCTCATGCGCCACGAACGGCTCGATCACCGCCAGCACGGTGGGCGTGGCCTGCCCAAGCGACCCAAGGGCTTCCAGCAGCGCTTCGCAGGGTTCCTGCAGCCGACTGCTGGCAGGCTGCACGGCCCCGGCCACGGCGGGACCGCTGGCGAGCCGTCGGCAGAGCGTCTCCACCGCGGCGGTGGCTCCCAGCTCACCGAGGGCCCGGGCCGCGGCTTCGCGCAGCCCGTCGTCCTCATCGTCGAGCGCTTCGATCAGGTCGGCGACGGCGTCGGCAGAGCCGAGCTTGCCCAGGGCGCGGGCGGCGTTGCGGGCGACGGCATTGTGCTCCACCCCGGCGTCCAGCTGGCGGGGCTGGCGCTGCCTCAGGGACACGCACAACAGGGGCACGGCGTCGGGGTGGCGGCTGCGCATGCGACCCAGCCACCAGGCGGCGTAATACTGCAACGACTGGTCTTCGCTCTGGCGGAGCCGCCGCAGGGCCTCCGCTTCCGAAATCGGTGCGCCACCGCCCGTGGCGGCAGGGTCTGAGAGGGGTGTGTCGATGGTGGATCCGGCGACATCCATGGCCGCTGTGTGTCGGGTTCGCAAAGGCAGGCGGGTGGCCTGCCTTTGCCGGAAGAACTACCGGACCGGTGTCCGGTGGCCCTGCCTGAGCCTGCCGGCGTCAGCCAGGCAGATTCAGGCAGGCGCATGAAAAAGGAGGCCGTGAGGCCTCCGTTGCGCCGATGGCAAGCGAGGAGAGAATCCTCGGTTGCATCGTTGAATCCACGAGGGATCAGACGAGGGCGTTGATGGCGTAGTCGATGTAGTTGTTGGCGATGACACCGGGGTCGCCGGAGACGCCGTGGTTGGCCTTGATGTAGTTCAGGGCTTCAACGTACCAGGAGGGGGAGAGCTCGAAGGCACGGTTGATTTCATCGAGACCAGCGATGAGGTACTCATCGAGGGGGCCGGTGCCACCAGCAACGAGGGAATAGGTGATGTGACGGAGGTAGTAACCGATGTCACGGGCACACTTCTCTTTGCCCCGGGGGGTGGAGGCGAAGTTGGAACCCTGCTGCTGGGTGGTGTAGGGGTACTTGTTGTAGACGGCCTGAGCAGCGCCGTTGACGAGAGCGTCAGCGTTGGCGGTGAGCTGGCGAGCAGCTTCGAGGGCGTTCTTGGCGCGCTCGAAGCGACCGAAGGCGGCGTTGAGCTCGGTGTTGCTCAGGAAACGACCCTGGGAGTCGGCGGCAGCAACGGCCTCGGTGAGGGGAGTCTTCGACATTGGGTGAAGGAGAAGAAGGTGGGAACCGAAGAAAGGGTTGGATCAGCGGGATGAGACCAGCCGATCCAGGTGCAGCCGATCAGCCGACAGCAGAGGCGGCGCGATCGAAGTAGGTGCCGATTTCGGAAACGAGAGCGGAGCAATCACCGGGGGTGATGCCGTTGCGATCGTTGACGAGAGCGATGGCGGCGTCCTTCATCTTGCGGACTCCTTCAGCCACCGAAGCGCCGGGGACGCCGAGGGCGAGATAGGTTTCGCGAAGGCCGTTGAGGCAACGATCTTCCAGGACGGAAGCGTCGCCGGTGAAGACGGCGTAGGTGACGTAGCGGAGGATGATCTCCATGTCGCGCAGGCAGGCAGCCATGCGGCGATGGGTGTAGGCGTTGCCACCGGGGGCGATCAGAGCAGGCTGTTGATCGAAGAGATCGCGAGCAGCGTTGGTGACGAGGCTGGAGGCGTTGGAGGTGATGCGGTTGACAGCATCCATGCGCTTGTTGCTGTCAGCGACAACCGACGCCAGGGCGTCGATCTGGGCGCTGCTGAGGAATTCGCCGCGGGCATCAGCCTGAGCAACGACCTTGGTGAAGGCGTCGAACATGTAAATGAGCTCCTGTTCTCGACGATCGGGGTCGGGATGGGGTTGACAGCGATCGGATTCTTCCGATCGACTGCGCTATTCTGCGGACGAATGCACCCGTTCCGTGGGAAGTTCACAAAGGGTCACCTAGCCCCTTGCGCACTGGGGTCAGACCCCCTTGTCTGTGCCTCCACGCTACAACGATGGCGACGCCCCTCCCCGTTGGCAAGCCCTGAGGCTGCAGGCATCGTTCCGGATTCCGCCTCGCTGGCCCGGGTCCGCCAGTGGCCGTTCCCCGCAGCGGTCAGCCATTGCTCCTGGTCGGCCGGCCTTCTCTTGAAGTCGGCCCCAAGGCCTTGAGTGGTCAAGCCTGTGTGTCTTGCCTCCACAGGGCGGTTGCCCCGCTCCGGCAAGGTCCGCGTCGATGTCCGCTGGTGCCCGGGCGGCGCGGTCACCACGCCAGCACCCAGATCCATAGACGGCTGGCCATGTCGCCCCGCTGCCGGACGAATCGCTGTTCAGTGGGTCAAAGCGCTCCGCCGCTGGTGAAGACGCTCCGTCTCTGAGTGAGCTGCCTGGCCGCCCAACGCCACTGGGCAAACCTCACTGGCCCGATGTCACTGGATTGGTGCCCTGCGGCCCACGATCAGGTCGGCGGCTGCTCGGCTGAGGCGCGCCGCTCCAATCGCCCTGCTCTGGCCGACAGGCTGACCCGCCAGCCTTGGCTGGTGCTTGCTGCTTCTGACGACAGCCCCGTTCTCCTGCCGCTTCTGTCCTGACAGCCAAGTGCAGGGCAGGGGCGGTGATGGCGCTGCACGGTCACAAAGCCACAAAAAAGCCCGGCGGGGTTACCGCCGGGCCTGATGCCCATGGATTCTGGGGACGTTGAGTCAGTTCACCGGTGTGACGCTGGCCACGCGGCCACCTTGACGGTGAATCATCTGCTGGTACTCCAGCATTTTGTTGAAGGGAACAAAGCGCACCGTGTTGCTGCGCTTGTGCAGCCGGTAGTTGTTGAACCCGGTGACTTCCACCCGATACATCTTCGCCTGCTGGCCGATCCCCTTGGCCATCTTGGTGATCGACTCGTTGGCGACCTTGGTGGGCTGGAAGCCTGCACCGGCGGCGTTCGGGCTCACCACGGGCAGTGCACGGTCCTGGTGGAGGGCCTTGCCGAGACGGAAGTTGGTGCCGGCAGTGTCACCCTTCACCGAAGCAGCCGCTCCGCGGGTGAGCTGCATCAGCCACGAGAACTGACGACCGGCATGGCCTGCGGAGTAATCCCAGCCATGCAGGTAGGGAACGGTTTCTTCCCCGAACCGCGCCTGATACTCATCGCTGTCGATGTAGGAGTCGATTTCGGCGTCGTAGCCGTGCTCCTGGAGGATCGTGAAGTGATGCAGCATCTCCGCCTTGCTGTGAGGGGCGCGGCCGAGCAGATGCTTGTGATTCAGTTCAATGAAGTGGTAGGGGTTGCAGTTCTCGAAGAACTTTGCCCTGTACAGGCCACTTTTCGCCATCATCCGCACCAACTCGCGGATGCTGAGGTAGCCGTTCTTGAAGAGGGACTCTGCCCCTTCAATCCGCTCGCTCTCCATCAGGTATTGGTAACCGAAAACCTGCCGGTAAACGGCGCGGATCAGTTTCCCTTTGTCCTGATCGGAGCCGTTGCTCCAATTTTCGTTACCGCGATCGTTGGCGAAGCGCTCAATGCCGAGATAGGCGGCGTTGACGAGTGTCATGGGTGCCGGGCTGGAAGAGGGTAAAAAAAAGGAGGCCGTGAGGCCTCCGTTGCGCCGATGGCAAGCGAGGAGAGAATCCTCGGTTGCATCGTTGAATCCACGAGGGATCAGACGAGGGCGTTGATGGCGTAGTCGATGTAGTTGTTGGCGATGACACCGGGGTCGCCGGAGACGCCGTGGTTGGCCTTGATGTAGTTCAGGGCTTCAACGTACCAGGAGGGGGAGAGCTCGAAGGCACGGTTGATTTCATCGAGACCAGCGATGAGGTACTCATCGAGGGGGCCGGTGCCACCAGCAACGAGGGAATAGGTGATGTGACGGAGGTAGTAACCGATGTCACGGGCACACTTCTCTTTGCCCCGGGGGGTGGAGGCGAAGTTGGAACCCTGCTGCTGGGTGGTGTAGGGGTACTTGTTGTAGACGGCCTGAGCAGCGCCGTTGACGAGAGCGTCAGCGTTGGCGGTGAGCTGGCGAGCAGCTTCGAGGGCGTTCTTGGCGCGCTCGAAGCGACCGAAGGCGGCGTTGAGCTCGGTGTTGCTCAGGAAACGACCCTGGGAGTCGGCGGCAGCAACGGCCTCGGTGAGGGGAGTCTTCGACATTGGGTGAAGGAGAAGAAGGTGGGAACCGAAGAAAGGGTTGGATCAGCGGGATGAGACCAGCCGATCCAGGTGCAGCCGATCAGCCGACAGCAGAGGCGGCGCGATCGAAGTAGGTGCCGATTTCGGAAACGAGAGCGGAGCAATCACCGGGGGTGATGCCGTTGCGATCGTTGACGAGAGCGATGGCGGCGTCCTTCATCTTGCGGACTCCTTCAGCCACCGAAGCGCCGGGGACGCCGAGGGCGAGATAGGTTTCGCGAAGGCCGTTGAGGCAACGATCTTCCAGGACGGAAGCGTCGCCGGTGAAGACGGCGTAGGTGACGTAGCGGAGGATGATCTCCATGTCGCGCAGGCAGGCAGCCATGCGGCGATGGGTGTAGGCGTTGCCACCGGGGGCGATCAGAGCAGGCTGTTGATCGAAGAGATCGCGAGCAGCGTTGGTGACGAGGCTGGAGGCGTTGGAGGTGATGCGGTTGACAGCATCCATGCGCTTGTTGCTGTCAGCGACAACCGACGCCAGGGCGTCGATCTGGGCGCTGCTGAGGAATTCGCCGCGGGCATCAGCCTGAGCAACGACCTTGGTGAAGGCGTCGAACATGTAAATGAGCTCCTGTTCTCGACGGGTGGGGTCGGGAGGGTGGGTGTGCAAAGCGAGAGCGCCAAAGGCGTTCACGCGAGCCAGAAAGGTGTGTCTTGCGCTGAACACCGTTGTTTGACCGGTGCCAGCGGACCCCCGACTTGGCCTACGTATTTTTGGCCCAACGCCTAATCTTGTGAGCGATGCTTAACAAATGGTCATTGCCTGCTGATATCCATTGCGGGGCAAGGCTTTTGCGTGGTGAAGCCAGGCATTCTGTGCTCAGGCTGAGGTGGCAGGCCCCAGTGAATGTATCTGAGCGAACAGAAACCTGGTGAAAATCCCATGTGTGGGATCACTTTGATGCCCACGAGTTGTGGGAATCCTGCTCGAGCGCTGCAAGTTCAACGTTGAGGGGATCAACGCGTCCAGTCCGATTCCGTGCTGGTCAAGTGCGTCCAGTTCAGCTCGGTTCGGATTGACACTGGCCAGCCCAGCTCCGCGCTGCCCGACCGCACCCCTGAAGTCACCCCCTTGATCGGTCCAGTCCGAAGGAGAGTTGTTGGTTGTGGCCATGCTGCAGCTCCCAGTTGAGCTGCTCCCAGGGGCGCATGACCCTGGAGCGCTGAGTGCGTCCTGTAGACGAAGTCAAGCGGAGCTCATGGGTGTTGTGGTCCCTCTGCCATTGGTCTGATGGCAACTGGGCCTCGGTTGGTGTCGAGAACAGTTCCGTCTTCAGGAACGCATCGCGGAACCGTCCGTTCAACGACTCGGCAAGCCGTTCTGCCAAGGCGATCCTGGCTCGATCTAGGCCGTTCCCGTACCGCTGCTCTCGCTCCAGCGTCTGAGGGCATGAGCAATGAACTCCGGCCCGTTGTCACTGCGGATGAAGGCCTGAGCTGGGTAGAGCCTGATGAGCTTCTCCAGCACCGCCACCACATCTCTGGCCTTGCAACGCCGTCCCAGACGGATCGCCTGGCACAGGCGGCTGTCCTCGTCGATCACGTTCAGGAACTTGAGCCGCCTTCCATCAGCGGTGGCATCGAACTGGACGTCCATGGCCCACACCTGATGGGGATGCTCACCCTGGTGAGGCCGCACGGAGCCTTCGGCGGGTCGTGCACGCTTCTGCTTGCGAGGAGTGGGGCGCTGCAGGCCTATCTCCCGCCACAGCCGTTGCACTCACTTGTGATTCACCATCCAGCCCTCACGCAGAAGGCGATAGGCCATGCGGCTGTCCCAGCGGATGTGTTCGGCCGCGATCCTTAGGGGACGCCGCCGGAGCTTGCTCTCCTCCAGATCGATGACCTTGCCGCCATGGCGCTGCGTGCTGCTGTGCTGGCCAGCCACCCGACAGACGAAGCGTTCAGATGCCCGGTATCGCTCCTGCAGGACCACGACGGCCCTGTGCCGGAGTTCCGGGCTCAGAAGTTGCTCTCGGCAAGGTCTTTGCGCATTGCCTTCTCCAGCTCTGCCTCAGCCAGAAGCTTCCACTCCTTTGGAGAAGCCCTTCGGGCTGGAGCGTGCGGAGGATCTGTTCGGGTGAAGGCCTGGTGTGTTTCATGGTCGAGTCCCCGGCTCAAGTCGGGCTGGCTGAAGACTCTCCTTCACCCTGGACTGGCTTCCGGGGTTCACGCCGCCCCGTTCAAATCCAGGTCAGTGCTGCCATAAAAAAAACCTCCCATGGAGGAGGTTTGATGAGAAGAGGCCCAGGAAGGGCCCCAGGCTTCAGGCGCTAGGCGGGGTGGGTCATCCGCCGGAATCAATCAGCTGCGATATCGCCGCCGCTGACAGAGACGTTGGTGACCTTGCCGCCAAGGCGGTTCACGAGCCGAAGCGTGTCGTTCATGCGGGTGTAGGGAACCTGCATGACGCAATCAGAGCTGCGCACATAGTCGTTGTTGACGATGCCGGTGACGCTGATGGTGACTTGGCGGTTGCTGCTGAAGCTGCTGCCGCGGGTGCCTGCGGAGACCTTCATGGCTGGGATGGCGAGGGGATGGAGAAAAAGATCAGTTCACTGGTGTGAGGCTGGCAACCTTGCCACCCTGGCGGTGAATCTGCTGCTGGTACTCCAGCAGTTTGTCGAACGGAATGAAGCGCACACGGTTGCTGCGCTTGTGCAGTTTGTAGTTGTTGAAACCAGTGATCTCAACGCGATAGGTGCGGCCTTGCTGGCCAGCACCCACGCCCATGCGGGTGACGCCATCGTCTTCCACCTTGCGGAAAGCCGAACCGCAGGCATTCGGGCTCACCACCGGAATGGGGGCTTCCTTGTGAATGGAGGGGTTGAGACGGGATTGGTTCTTGGCCAGATCACCTTTCACAGAAGCGGCCACGCCGCGGGTGAGCTGGAGGAGGTAGGAGAACTGAAGGCCCTGCTGCCCGGCGGAGTAATTCCAGCCGTGGAGATAAGGGACCTGATCTTCTCCGAAACGCTCCTGGTACTCGGCGCTGTCGATGTAGGAATCGATTTCGGCGTCGAAGCCCTGCTCCTGCAGGATGGTGAAGTGCTCAAGCATTTCGGCCTTGTTCTGGGGAGCGCGCCCGAGAAGATGCTTGAAGTTGAGTTCGATGAACCGGTAGGGGTTGGTGCTTTCGAAGAAGCGCTTGCGGTAGAGGCTGCTCTTGGCGATCTGGCGAACCAGCTCGCGCACACTCAGATAGCCGCGACGGAACAGGGATTCAGGACCCTCAAGGCGATCGCTCTTGAGGACGTATTGGAAGCCGAGAACCTGCTGGTAAACAGCCCGAATCAATGTGGCCTTGTCGGATTCGGTGGCGTTCAGCCAGTTTTCCTTGTTTTGCGAGGTCGAAAAACGGTCAATGCCCAGATAGGCAGCGTTGACGAGTGTCATGGGCGTGCGAGCCGGGGGTGGGGAGACAGGGCCTGTCGGGAGGGTGCCGTACACGGCGCGGCACTCGCGGACGGGTCTGGCATTAGCGGGATCCTATGGGGGGACTACAACCTCCAGCGCCTGGTTCCAGAATCGTTACAAAGCAGAGATCTGGCGCCATCCGCCAACGCCGATACCATCCGGCCATGCCTTGGTCTGTTGTGTGAAGCCATGACGTCCCTGCCTGCGGCGGATTCCTGGTCCCATCGCATGAGCCTTCAGCTCCAGTCGCTCAGTGTGATCTGCGAAACGCTCACCCTCCGTCTGCTGGAGCTGGAAGAGCGCATGGGCCGCTGGGATGAGCAGAAGCGGTGCCTGGAAGAGCAGGCTTCGGTGCAAGCCGGCAGCGCCGCCGCTCTGGTGGATGTGCTGGAAGCCACCGGCCAACGGCTTGCCTCTCTGGAGTCGCTGCTGGAGGGGACACAGGGGGTAGTTGCTGAAGCCAATGCCGCGCCGCCGCGTTTGCAGGTGCTGCATGCCCAGCCCAGGCGCCGCGCGCAGGTCGAAGGGCGCCCGTTGGAAGAATCGTTGCTCGAAGCATCGCCGCCCGAGCCTGGCGACAGGGACAATCTGGCCGCTGCTGAGGCTGCTGGCGCCATGAGCGGGGCCAAGGTGTTCGGCCTCCATGTTCAGGAGCCGTCGCTGGCGAAGGCGCGTTCCATGCCGGCAGCCTTGGAGCGCCCTGAACGTCCCAGCGAAGCCGACGATGTGTTCCCCGAGGACGAGGAACAACCCTTCATGGATGAACTGACGGCCTGAAGCGGGCTGCCTGGGCAAGCCATCTGAAGATGAACGATGGGCCTGGGCCATGGGCGCCCAAGCCCTTGCTCACGCTTGGGACTCAGCCCCCGGAACCGGTGCTCAGCATGGCGCCAGCCGTTGTGAGCAGCACCCTCACCAGTTCGAGAGCGCCGAGGGCTCCGGCCAGCAGCCAGAGATTCATCGCAAGGCGTGGTGGTTGGCCGTTCTTCCAGGTGGGCGACACCTGAACGGGAACCGGGCCGGGAGCCATCACGTCGGTGCCCATCACCATGTGGGGGGTGCTGCCCCAGGAGCGGGTGCCGCGGAAGGGCCCTGCAGGCGCTCGTTTGGACTGGGCGTCCCTCCAGTAAGCGGTGTAACGGGGGGCTTGCTGGTTGAACGGCAGCTCACCGCCGGGGTTGCCAGGCAGCACACGTCCCAATTGCTGGGGAACGTCCATCTCGCCGAAACGATCGAGATACTCATTCGACTCCAGCAGGGCATCGACACAGCCTTCAAGCCCGCGCTGCGCAATCAGAATGGAGAGAGCGAGCCGTTCCCCATCCCCATTCACTTTGCGGCCGAGAACGCGGCCGACGATCTGATCCACCATCGCGTAATTGCTGTTGCAGCGATAGAAGCCTTCACGGAATCGCGGCGATAGCAGAAGACCGCGAATGAAGAGTCGTGTTGTGATCTGGCCGTTGCGAAACTGCGATTCCAGGGCGGCGTCGCGGTCGACTTTGAAGGCGTGGAAGAAGATCTGGCGGTAGGAGCGCTCGATCAAAGCGTCCATGTCCTGAGGGCTGCGGCGCAGACCTTCGGGGGAGCGGCGGGGATCCTCCTCACTGCCGACGGAATAGCTTTTGACGCGGGCATTTTGCGCGATCTGGCTGTATTCGAGCAGGGGCAGAGGCATGCGAAAGTGTTGTGCTGGTGGTAGAAGCTAGAGGCTCTCGTCGCGATCTTGGTGAATGAAAAGCATCCACACATACTCCTTTACAAAATAAGAGTTCATGACATTCTCTTCATGAAGAAGTCTTGAAGTTGGTGGGGCAGGCTGTGCCGCCCGCCCCGGTCATGCCTCAGGCGGCGAACCAATCGGCTGGGATCTCTGCGCTGTAATCGTGGGTTCGCTGAAACTCGAAGGGGCCAGCCACTGATCCCCACAGCTGCTGGTGGGTTTCCGGATCGTGGCCGCGGTCGATCGTGCGCATCCCGCGGGGATCGAGCTCAAAGCTGCTCACCAGGTAGGCCACGCTCCCCTTGCGTTCCACCAGGCAACCACAGCCGGGCTCCACCTCGCCCACGAAACCTTCTCCCTGCTGGCGAACCACGTACGAGCAGCCCTTGAGCAGGCGCAGGTCGTCGTTCTGGATCGTCGCCATCCGCTCCGGCTCCTCCACAGCCCCCCAGAACCGCTTCTCCTCCACCAACGCGTGGTTATGGATGCGCACCGAGCCATCCGGTGACGCCTCAGCCCGCAGGATGCGGATCCGGTAGGGCTGCCGCGGTGCGAAGGCATAAGACTGCTCCAGCAGCAAGGCACCTTCTCCGAGCTGCGGCACGGGACGGAAGGCCACCAGGATGTGGGCGTAGATCGGTGGGTTCTCAAACGCCTGGTGCTGGTTGCTGAAGCCGGCGCTCAGCATCTCCACCAGACGGCGCAGGGTCGTGGTCATGAGCGGATCCTATGAGCGGAGCCTGCGCTGGCAGTTTCTGGCCGGAGCCTTTGCTGGAAGCCTGTAGTGGAAGCCGAAGAACGTTGCGGTGCAGCATGCCCCAGCCCCAGCCCCAGCCCCAGCCTCAGCCTCAGCCTTAGCCGCCCAGCAACCGCAGGCGGAACGCCGCCACCTGGGCCACCAGATCCGGCTGGTTGATGGCGAAAGGGTGGTCACTCAGGGCGTCCAGGATGGCCGCGAGCCTCTCCGCCTCGCTCAGGTCCGGGGAGGGGTCGGCCGCCAGAGAGGCCTGCCAGGCCTGATCAAACGACATGCCAAAGCTGTCGGCGTTGTTGAACAGTTGATTCGAGTCCCACTCGGGGGGGGTGCGCATCATGAAAGCTGCGTCGGGGAGGGCAATGGAAGTTTCGGCAAGCCCCGGCCTGGTGACCGCCGCCGACGCCGGAATCGACCCGGAGTTTCAGCGGCTGAGCACGAAGCCAGGCAGAACTACACAGCGCACGGTGCCCGAAAATCGCGGCACGAAAAGGCTGTAGGCCAGAAATGGTGGATGCCAGGACCCAGATTTGAACTGGGGACACGGCGATTTTCAGTCGCCTGCTCTACCAACTGAGCTATCCCGGCAGGCTGCGGCCGCAGCGCTCCCGGATCTTAGATCACGGCGCGTGGCGCCTTCTTGCTGGCGTGCGGGCCAGACAGAGCAGCCCCGCCACCTGGAATCCCCCCTGTCCCAGGGCCAAAGCGGCGGCTTGCGCCGTCGCGCCGGTGGTGAGGATGTCGTCCACCAGCAGCACCTGCTGCTTCCTCCAGGTGGGGGCCGGCAAGTCGCCGCAGGCGCGCAGGCCTTGCTCGGCCAACCGCTCGCCTTCGGCACTGAGGCAGAACGAGCCAGCCTGGTTCCGCTCCCTCAGCTGGCGATTGAGGTGGTGTTGCCCGAGGGTGGCGTGGCGGCGGCGCAGCAGCGCGGCCTCCGGCAGGGGGAGTCCGGCGCAGATCTGTTCCGGCAGGGGATTCGCCCGGCGCTTCCAGCTCGGCACTGCCACCAGCAGCCCGTCACGGCAGAGTGCGTCCGGCAGGGTGGCGCCCAGGCTGCGCGCCAGGGCAGAAATCATGGCCGGATCAGGGCGCTTGCGCAGTCCCAGCAGCTCGCGGCGGAAGGCGCCGTCATAGGCGCCCAGGCTCCACCAGGGCAGCGGCTCGGTTCCTTGCAGCCCGATGCCGGTGAACTCCAGGTGCTCCTGACACGGCAGGCACAGAAGCCTCGCCTGCTCTCGGCTGGGCAACGGTTGGCGGCAGCGTGGGCAGACCGAGATGGTGAGCAGCTCACAGCAGCCGCTCAAAAACGACCGGAACATGGCGTGTGGGCGGGGAGTGGCAGGACTCCCACCTGCCGTGTCTCCTCAGCCTTCCCAACCGGCGCCATTGTGATCCCTGCGGCTGAGACGCCGCTCAGCCCGGCTGTGAGGGCATGGCCCGCAGCATGGCGACGAGGGTCCGGTGAGCGTCCTCACTGTCCGTGAGCGGGTGATCGAAGGGTACGGAGATGGTGGCGCCATCCACGTCGAGTTCCATGGCTTCCGGCAGCACCTGAAGCATGTGGGCCGCCTGGGCGTCTGCCACTCCGCCGTAGTGGCGGGCGTAGGCCAGTACGGCCTCGGCGTGATCGTTGTTCATGTGGGCGCAGATGCGTGCGCTGACGGCTGAGGTGAGGGGATCGGCGGACATCGACGCGCAAAGGAGTGGGACGAAGCGCGATTCTGGCTGCCCTGCTCGCCCCTGCGCCTCTAGCCGGCCCCGAAGCGTTGCCAGAGGAGCAGCCCCAGCCGCACGCCGCTGAAGGCCACATAGCCCGCCAGAACAACGAACAGCCCCATGGAGATGACGGTGCGCAGTCGTTCGTTCATCGCAGGCAGGCAGACGGTTCCATGGTCATCATCCTCGGCCAGCCAGCCATTGCCGCCAGCCTCGCTGGGCCAGCAAGGCTGAGCCGAAAGCGCAGCTCACACCCGGTCGGCAGCGCACCGGGACTCCCAACAGCTGCTCACGCAGCTGACACCACTGGGGGTTGCGGGCCCCACCCCCCAGCGTCACCACCTGCTGCACGGCCGGCGCGCCGAGCTCCTGAAGTTTCCCCCAGCCCTGTGCCTCGATACGGCTGAGGCCCTCCAGCAGGGCCTGCAGGTACCGCACATCGCTGACCGGCCGGGGCTCCAGCACCGGCTCCAGGGTGGGATCGTCAACCGGGAAACGCTCACCCGCCGACGGCAGCGGCAGCAGATCCAGCCCGCTGGGGCGGCGTATGTCGATCTGACGGCTCAGCTGCCGCAATTGCTGATCGGTGAAGAAGCGCCTCAGCACCACGCCGCCCGCATTCGAGGCCCCTCCCACCAGCCAGCGCCCAGTCACGCGATGGCAGCTCACCCCGGCCGCCTGGATCGGGTGCGCCACGAACTGCTTCAGCACCAACGTGCTCCCCAGCACGGCAACCCCTTCGTGATCCCGTGGTGCCGCCGCCAGCACGGCCGCGTTGGCGTCGGTGGTGCCTGCGATCACCAGGCAGCCAGGCGGCAGACCCAGGGCGGCGGCCGCTGGGGCATGCAACGGGCCCAGAGCGGTGCCACTGGCCACGATCTCCGGCAGCGCGCCCGACCAGTGCTGCTCGCCGATGGCGCCCGCCCAGAGGCCTGGTTCCAGCTGCCAGCCGAGCTTGAGATTGTTGCCTTCCTCCCCCCAGCGCCAGTTCCCCAGCAGCCAGCCCATCACCCAGTCGGCCTGATGGCGGAGCAGAAGGGCTGGTTCCTGCAGCGCGTCGTGGACCTCCAGAAGCCGCAGCGCCCTCGCCAGGCTGCCGGAGCTGCTGCGGGCCGGTGATCCGGGCTGCACCAGTGCGACCAGGCTGGCGGCTTGCTCTGGGCAGGCCAGTGCATAGGACAGCGCCTCCCCCAGTGGTTCACCATCGGGGCGACAGGCCAGCAGGGTGCCGGAGGTGCCATCCACACTGAGGGCCGCCACCTGCTGCCGCCAGGCTGCCGGCAGGGATTGAACCAGGGCCATCAGTCCGGAGCGCCAACCGCCGGGCTGTTCAAACGGCTGTGGGTAGGGCAAGGCCCGCTCGCCTGCAGCCACCGGCAGTCCTGCCGCATCGACGAGGGCAAGGCGCAGGCCGCTGGTGCCCAGGTCAATCCCCAGGCAGAACGGGGCTTGCGGTCCCGCCCCGGACATGGCGGAGGCCTCCAGTCAGGCGGCGCTTCCGGCTGGAATGCGATCGGCCGTGGCCTGCCTCAGCTTGGCCGCCATGGCGTCAACGTTCTCCCAGGGGAGGTTGAGGTCGCTGCGGCCGAAGTGGCCGTAGGCCGCCACGTCCTGATAGAAGCGACCACCGCGCTCCTGGGGAAGGGTGCGCAACCCGAAGACGTCGATGATCGCCCCGGGCCGCAGGTCGAAATGCTCCTGCACCAGGGCGGTGAGTGCCTCATCGCCGAGCAGGCCTGAGCCGAAGCTCTCCACCAGGATGCTCACCGGGCGGGCCACACCGATCGCGTAGCTCAGCTGCACTTCCACGCGGCGGGCAAGCCCTGCCGCCACGAGGCTTTTGGCCACGAAGCGGGCGGCATAGGCCGCAGAGCGGTCCACCTTGGTGGGGTCCTTGCCGGAGAAGGCACCGCCGCCATGGCGGGCAGAGCCGCCATATGTATCCACGATGATCTTGCGGCCGGTGAGTCCGGCATCCCCCTGCGGCCCGCCCACCACGAATTTCCCGGTGGGGTTGACCAGGAAGCGGGTGCTGCTGCGGGACGGGCGGATGTAGAGATCGGCAGTGGCCGGCTCCACCACGTGCGTCCACAGGTCGTCGGCGATCCGCTCGCGCAGGGTGGTTTCGTCGCTCACCACCGCGCCATCGGCAAAGGTGATCTCCGCCAGGTGCTGGGTCGAGATCAGCAGGGTGTCGATGGCCACGGGGCGGCCATGCTCGTACACCACACTCACCTGGGTCTTGCCATCGGGAAGCAGGTAAGGAAGCGTCCCCTCGTGGCGCACCATGGCGAGGCGCCTGGAGAGGCGATGCGCCAGGCTGATCGGCAGCGGCATCAGCTCCGGCGTTTCATCGCAGGCGAAGCCGAACATGATTCCCTGGTCGCCGGCACCCACCAGATCGAGCGGGTCGCCATCGTGGTCATCGGCTTCATTGACTCCCTGGGCGATGTCGGGAGATTGCTGATCGAGAGCGATCAGAACGGCGCAGCTGTGGGCGTCGAAGCCGCCGGCCCGCGCTCCGCTGTAGCCGATCCGTTCGATCACCCCTCGCACCAGGCTGGTGAAATCCACCTTCGCGTTGGTGGTGACCTCCCCCGTCACCAGGCAGAGCCCGGTGTTGACAACCGTTTCACAGGCCACACGGCTGGTGGGGTCGGAGCTGAGCAGGGCATCGAGCACCGCGTCGCTGATCTGGTCGCAGATCTTGTCGGGATGCCCTTCGGTGACCGATTCGGACGTGAAGACGTATCGCGCCATGCCGGTGGAAAAGGGATCTAGAGGGGTGAGCCTATTCCCTGAATCCTCAGGGGTTCGTACTCAGGTAGCGGATCCGTTGGTGCCCGGTGCCTCCAGCACAGTGAGCTCCGACCAATGGTGGATGCGGGGGTAGCGGGCGTCGAGCGCCGGTGGTGTGAGCCAGCCGGAGAGATACCCCAAGGCCACGGCAACTCCTGCGGCCTCAGCCATGGATAGATCGCTGTCGGCGTCGCCGATCAGGGCGCAGGCCGCCGGTTCCACACCGAGCTGCCTGCAGAACCCATGCACGGCGCCCGGGTCGGGCTTGGCGGGCTTGTGATCGGCACTCCAGATGCCACGAATGTGGTGCTGAAGTTGATGGGCCCTCAGAAAGCGCTCGATACCTGTGGGTTGATCGTTGCTGATCACCCCGATCACCACGCCCGCAGTGTCGAGCTCAGCCAGCAGCCGCTCCAGGCCCTGGGTAGGCAAAGCCACAGCAGCGGCCTGATCCTCCCCCGGCGCAGCATCGGTGCAAAAGAACACCTCCTCGCTGTGGCGGAGGGCTTCCGGCCAGCCCAGTCCCACCAGGCAGAACACCGTGGCGGTGGAGATGAGGTTGTGGCTGCGGCTGGCCACCGCAGTGGTTCCGGCAGGGTGGAGGCGATCGCCCGTGAGCCCATAAGCCCGCTCCAGCAGTTCACGCAGCTCAAGGCGGCGCTCAGGCGCCACCCGTGCCTCGCAGAGATCGATGCGGGTGCGGGCCAGCCTGGTCAGCAATGGCTCGCTATGGCTGAGGGTTCCGTCCTTGTCGAACAGAACGGCCTCCAACTGGCCAATCGGTTCACCGCGCAGGGCCAGGACGGCCATGGATGCACCCGGGGGGAGAGGCGTGGATCAGTCGAGGTCGAGGGTGACGCCCATCGGCTCACTCTCTTCCGCCTGTTCCAGCAACATCTGCTTGTAGCGGGCGGCCATCTCCTCGGCCTTGTCGAACACCTTCTGGGGATCGGTGAGCATGTCACCGGGTTCGGGTTCGAGCGCCTTGGTGGAGAGGGAGATCCGACCACGTTCTGCATCGAGGTCGATGATCATCACCTTCATCTGATCGTTGACATTGAGCACCGTGTGGGGTGTTTCGATGTGCTCGTGGCTGATCTCGGAGATGTGCAGCAGGCCGCTGACGCCGCCGATGTCGATGAAGGCGCCGTAGGGCTTGATGCCACGCACGGTGCCGATCACCACTTCGCCGACCTCGAGGCGGTTCATCTTGCGTTCCACCAGGGCGCGGCGATGGCTGAGCACCAGACGGTTCCGCTCTTCGTCCACCTCCAGGAACTTCAGGGGCAGGAAGTCGGCGACGAGATCTTCCTTCGGCTTGCGGGTGCTGATGTGGCTGCCGGGGATGAAGCCACGCAGGCCTTCCACCCGCACCAGGGCACCGCCACGGTTGGTGGCAAACACTTCGCTGTAGATCGTGGCGTCTTCCTTCTGGAGCTGACGCACGCGCTCCCAGGCCCGCTGGTACTCAATGCGGCGGATGGAGAGGGTGAGCTGGCCGTCTTCGTTCTCCTCGCTGAGGATGAAGAATTCGCGAACCTCACCGGGCTCCAGCACGTCGCTGAGGTTCTCGACGCGGTTGATCGAGACCTCCTGGAGAGGCATGAAGGCAGCCGTCTTGGCGCCGATGTCGATCATGGCGCCCTTTGGCTCCATGGCGAACACAGTGCCGTTCACCACGTCGCCGGGTTTGAAGTTGTAGTCGTACTTGCTGAGAAGAGAGGCGAACTCCTCCAGGGTGAAACCGGCCCCATCGGCGTCGCGGCTTGCAGCCCGGCTCGAGGGGTCGTCAGCGGTGGGAACCTCTTCCGGAATGTCGAGGTCCAGATCAGCGGCGATGGTGTCGATGAGTTCGAGGTCGGCCTCGGCGCTGCTGATGTCGGAAGGGGTCACGGTCATGAAGGAGTGGCGGTCTGCCTGTGGCAGAGCGAAGGTTCGGCCTGGCTGCCCGCCGACAGCGCAAACCCAATCTCCGACTATACGAATCGGCGCGACCGTCAGTTCAAGATGGCCAGTGCCGGGCTGGATCCGTCGTTGCGGCGCTTGGCGGGACGCCGGCTCAGCCCTTCGAGGGCGGAAACGAAATCGCTGATCCCCTGGAACTGGCGATACACCGAGGCGAAGCGCACGTAGGCCACTTCACTCATCTCGCCGAGCTGCTGGAGCACGAGCTCGCCGATCTCGGCACTGCTGACCTCACGACCGCCGCGTTGCTGGAGTTGCAGCTCGATCTCGTCGATCACGGTTTCCAACCGGGCTGGCTCCAGGCCGGTTTTTTCGCAGGCGCGGATCAGGCCGTGCAGCAGCTTCTCGCGGCTGAACAGCTCCCGCTGGCCGTTGCGCTTCACCACGGTGACCGGAACCGTTTCAACCCTCTCGTAGGTGGTGAAGCGGGCTTCGCAGTTGAGGCACTCTCTGCGACGGCGCACACTCCTGCCTCCATCTGCGGATCGGGATTCGAGGACCCGGCTGTCGGTGTGTTGGCAGGAGGGACATTGCATCCCTTTTTTCGCCGCAAGTTGCGCTTATCAATTGTAAGCAGACATTCATTCAATGAAAAGGGTTCTCGCCCTCAGGTTTCCCCCCTCTCTCTCCGGCCCGTCGGCATGAAAAAGCCCCCGCCGGGGCGGGGGCAGAGCTGGACAGGGATCACTTGCCGATCTTCGGGGGATCGCGGAAGGCGATGGCGAAGAACAGGGTGGCGATCGCCAGGGTCAGGATCAGGATGTAGGCGAAGCTCTCCATCGAGGTTCTCGGGCGAAGGGACGATCAGCTGAGCGTGCTGCCGGCCGGGGGCACGAAGCCCTCGGGGATCCGACGGGTGGAGCGGTCACCGAGTTTCTGGAAGAGGCCGAATTCGACCTGCTCGCCAAGATCAGGATCGATGCCTGCGAACACATCGCGGTAGAGGGTGCGAGCCCCGTGCCAGATGTGGCCGAAGAAGAAGAGCAGCGCGAAGGTGGCGTGCCCGAAGGTGAACCAGCCGCGAGGGGAGCTGCGGAAGGTGCCATCGGAGTGATAGGTGTCGCGATCGAATTCGAAGGCTTCACCCAGCTGGGCCTTGCGTGCCAGGCGCTTCACGTCTGCAGGGTCGGTGAAGGTCTGACCGTCGAGAGCACCGCCGTAGACGGTGGCGGTGACGCCGGTCTGCTCGAAGGAGTACTTCGCTTCGGCGCGGCGGAAGGGGATGTCAGCCCGCACAATGCCTGTGCTGTCTTCAAGGACCACGGGGAAGTTCTCGAAGAAGTTGGGCAGACGGCGAACCTGGAGATCGCGCCCTTCTTTGTCGGTGAAGCTGATATGACCCAGCCAGCTGGTGGGCAGGCCGTCACCGTTCACCATCGGGCCGACGCGGAACAGACCTCCCTTGGCAGGACTGTTGCCGACGTAGTCAAAGAAGGCAAGCTTCTCTGGGATGGAGGCGTAAGCCTCCTTCTTGCTGGCTCCGGCCTCCATGGCCGTGGCCACGCGCCGGTTGATCTCGGTTTTGAAGTAGCCCTGATCCCACTGGTAGCGGGTGGGACCGAACAACTCGACTGGGGTGGCCGCAGAGCCGTACCACATCGTGCCAGCCACGATGAAGGCTGCAAAGAAAACGGCTGCGATCGCGCTGGCGAGCACCGTTTCGATGTTGCCCATCCGCAGAGCCTTGTAAAGACGCTCCGGGGGGCGGGTGGTGATGTGGAAGATGCCGGCGATGATCCCAACGATGCCGGCGGCGATGTGGTGAGCCACGATTCCACCGGGGTTGAAGGGGTTGAATCCTTCGGGCCCCCATGAGGGCTGAACGGGCTCAAGGTGCCCGGTGAGGCCGTAGGCATCGGATACCCACATTCCAGGGCCGAAGACGCCTGTGAGGTGAAAGGCTCCGAAGCCGAAGCAACCGAGGCCGGCCAGCAGGAGGTGGATGCCGAAGATCTTGGGCAGATCCAGGGCGGGCTCGCCGGTGCGAGGGTCCTGCCAGATCTCAAGATCCCAGTAGGTCCAGTGCCAGATGGCGGCAAGGAACAGCAGGCCACTGAAAATGATGTGAGCGGCGGCTACGCCTTCGAAGCTCCAGAAGCCAGGGTCGACACCGGTTTCACCGGTGATGCTCCAGCCTCCCCAGCTGCCTGTGACCCCGAGGCGGGCCATGAAGGGCATCACAAACATGCCCTGGCGCCACATGGGGTTGAGCACCGGGTCGGAGGGATCGAAGATGGCGAGCTCGTAAAGCGCCATGGAGCCGGCCCAGCCGGCAACAAGAGCGGTGTGCATGAGGTGCACGGCCAGAAGGCGGCCCGGGTCGTTGATCACGACCGTGTGCACCCGATACCAGGGCAATCCCATGGGGGTTAGGTCCGGGGAAACAAACGGCTGCAAGGGTGTGACCCGAGCAGCGGACGATCAGATGGATCGTTCCGTGCTGGCGATCGTAAGGGTTTCCTTCCGTTGCGGAGAGGCCACCAAGGGAGCTGAAACGAGCCGTGATACGGGGTCTGGCCCTGTCGCGATTGTGAAGTTACATTTCGCAACCTTGGGAGCACAATGGCGTGGTTTGAGCCGTTCCTCCATGCCCGTGATCCGCTTTGTTCGTGAAGGCCGTGATGTCAGCTGTTATCCCGGCGAAAACCTGCGGGAGGTGGCCCTGCGCGAAGGGGTGGAGATCTATGGCCTGAAGGGGAAATTGGGCAATTGCGGCGGCTGCGGCCAGTGCATCACCTGTTTTGTGGCGGTTGAGGAGCCGGCAACGTCTGCGGCCGCCCTCTCCCCACGCACCGCTGTGGAGGAGCGGAAGCTGCTCAAGCGTCCTGGGAACTGGCGCCTGGCTTGCCAGGCGCTGGTGCAGCGCTCGCTGATCGTGGTGACTCGGCCCCAGGTCGCCTTGCCGGACGGTGACCGGCTGCTTGCGGAGGCCCATCAGCAGCCGCTGCCGGAGGGCCCCACCAGCTGGCCCGTGGTGGAAGCGCCGTTGGACGACGAGGACGAGGGCGCCACGACCGCAACGACGGGTGAAGGGCTTCCTGAAGCGTCTGGCAATGGTGATACGGTCCGCTGAGTCCTCCATGCCTTGATGGAAACCAACGATCTCGGTTTCGTGGCCAGCCTGTTGTTCGTGCTGGTCCCGGCCATTTTCCTGATCATCCTCTACATCCAGACCAACAGCCGCCAGCAAGGCTGAGCCCGCAGCTGGCGCTTTTTCACCCCAGAGCAACCTCAGGTTTGCCCTGGGGTGATTTTCTGGCAGAGAGAAACCCGTGTTTTCGTCCGCCTGCATCGCTCACTCCGCACACAGCTTTCGGGCAAGGTGAGCGCAACGCATGATCGCAACCCAGTGGTTTGCTCACGCCTTTTGCCGCAGGAAAGGTTTTCCCCAGAGCTGGCCGTTGGTTCTGCTTGCTAGAGATCCAGTCAGGTGGTCGTTCTTCAGGCCGTGAAGCCAGGTGCCTGCACGCAACTGCACGAACGCAATTGCCTCCACGCAACTGCCTTTACGCCATTCCCTGACAACTGCACCACAGGCTCCGGCTGAAACGGGCCAGAGCTTTCGGATTCAGGCGCGGCGTTCGGGTTCGCGCACCAGCAGCACCGGCGCGGGAGCGTGCACCCGGATGAAGTCGCTTACCGAGGTCCCAAGCAGCCGATCGATGTCCACCAGTGCCTTGGCCACCAGCGGGCGACGATCCTGAGAGGCAATCACCAGCAGATCGGCCTCGATCTCCTTGGCTGCTGCGCACACTTCCCGGCCCACATCGTTGCCATCGCGGTGCACCCCCTTGAGCTCCACGCCAAAGCTGCGCGCGCGCTGCTTGGCCTTCTCCAGCACCTCGTCTGCCGGGGTTTTTCCGCCTCGGCTGGGAGCCAGTTGCTGGCGGCTCACGTGCACACCGGTGAGCGTGCCCCCGGGAATCTCCTTCACCAGCTCACAGGCGATCTTGAGGGCGTCATCGCCCACGCCGGTGCCATCGATGGTCACCATCACCCTGTTGACATGCCGGACGTAAAGGTCGTCGCGGACCAGCAGCATGGGCCGCGTGGACAGCTGGAAGACGTATTGGCTCGAGCTGTTGCCCAGGATCGACTGCAGCCGTCCAAGGCCGCGCGACCCCATCACGATCAGGTCGGCATCCAGCTCATCGGCCACCTTCAGCACAGTCTGCTTGGCATCCCCCTGACGGATGATCGTGTTCACATCGGTGGGATTGAGGCCCAGGCGTTGAACGGCCTCCGCCATCAACCCGCCGGCACGCTGCCAGTGCTCCTGCACGGTTTCCCCCGACTGCTCGGGCACCACATGGAGCAGGTTGAGCCGTGCCTGCCGGAAGGCCGGGAGGTCGCGCAGCATGCGCACCATTTCCTCCACATGACCTTTGCCGGAATCGGCGATCAGAAGGTTGCGAAACACGGGGGCGTCACGGTTCAAAATCAGCCTATGGCCGCCTCCGGGGCCAGCAGCTCCGCCCTGTCGAGGTCGTAATGGACGATCGTGATCCGACCTGGCCCTGGCGTCTGACCCGGCGCGTGTTGCCTCAGCACACGGATCACGCAGGGGTGATGTGGCACGGGGCCTACCTCCGCTGGTTGGAGGAGGCGCGGGTGGAGGCGCTGGCAGCGGTGGGCTTGCCCTACCGGGTGCTCTCCGACCGGGGCCTTGAGCTGCCGGTGGTTTCGCTCACCATCGACTACCGCCGCCCGCTCCAGCACGGCGACTGCGTGGACATCGAGAGCATGGTGGGTGATGCGCAGGGGCTGCGACTGCCCTGGTGCAGCAGGTTCGTGGGCATGGAAGGGCATGTGGCTGCCACCGCGCGGGTGGAGCTTGTGCTGGTGGAATCCAGGCCCCATCCGGCCGGGGGCGTTCCACAGCGGCGGCTGCGACGCCAACCGCCCGCCGATCTGGCGGAGGCGCTGGCAGCCCTGCGGCGGGGCCCTCGGACCGCCATGCCATAGTACAAGCGTACTGATCTTTTGTCGGCGGAATGGGAGAGCTTGTTGCCGTCAGCTTTCCTCGGGGCTCTGGCGCTGTGCCGAGCCCATGGCCCAAGGGCTTCGTTTCTGGCAATCCCACGTCTGAGATGGGGCTGCCATGGCCAGAGCGGCGTCGGCGGTGGTGGTTGCTCTGGGCTGGCTGTCCGGGTCTGGGAATCCGGCGGCTGGAGGGGCTGGAGCAGCGGTTCGGCTCTCTGGAAGAGGCCTGGAAGGCGCCGGCCGCGGATCTTGCCGCTGTGCAGGGGTTGGGTGCAGGGTTGCGGGCCGCTGTGGAGGCCTATCGGCAGCGGCACGGCGCCGATCCGGTCGCCGCCGGCAAGCCGGCGCCGGCGGCGATGCGCCGGGTGCTGCTTCCCGGGGATCCCGCCAACCCGCGGGCGTTCACTGCCCTGGAACGGCCACCCCTGGCGATCTACTGGCAGGGGCAGGGCGCCTTATGGCCGGTGCTGCGCCGCCGTGAGGCAGTGGCTGTGGTGGGCACCCGCAACCCCTCCCTGCACGGTCTGGCGATGGCGGAGGCGGTGGGTGCTGCCCTTGCCGCGGCAGGCTGGCCTGTGGTGAGCGGCCTCGCCGATGGCATCGATGCCGCCGCCCATCGAGGGTGTCTGGCTCAGGATGGCAAGCCAGTGGCGGTGCTCGGCACGCCGCTAAGGCGGGCTTATCCCCGCCATCACGGGCCCCTTCAGCAGTTTGTGTCCGCCCGGGGGCTGCTGATCACCGAGCAACCTCCGGGCGCCTCGGTTCAGCGTGGCCATTTCGCCGCCCGCAACCGCCTGCAGGTGGCCCTAGCAAAGGCGGTGGTAGTGATCGAGTGCCCCTTCAAAAGTGGCGCTCTCCATTCCGCGGCGCTGGCCTGGGAGCAGGGTCTGCCGCTCTGGGTGGTGCCGGCCGATGCGGCCAAGGTGTCTGCCCAGGGCAGCAACCGCTTGCTGCTGCAAGGTGCCACACCGTTGCTGCAGCCTGGGGATCTTGTGCACCAGCTGGGCCCCGGCCCGCTGTTGCAGGCGCAGAGCTCCGCTGAGCGAGCCACGGGCTTGCCATCTTGCCGGGTGGGGGCACTGACGTTTGTGCAGCGGAATCTGCTCGCCGCACTGGGCAGCGGGGCCTCGCTTGAGCACCTTTGCCAGTCTCTTGGAGAGCCACCAGCGCATCTCTCCAGCCTGCTTCTGGATCTGGAGTTGGCGGGGCTGATCAGCGCCGAGCCTGGGCTGTACTGGCGGCCCGCCCACGGCAGCTTTGCTTAGCCTTTCCGCATCGGCCAAACGCAGTCCCATCGCAGTTCCAGCCTCGCCACAGGCGTTCTCCCCCGTGGAAACCCCATCCACAGGCTCCCCAGGGCCGATTCGGCTCAGCGGCAAGCAACTCTGGCCTTGGCGCCGCGAACAACTTCGCCTTGGCGGAGTTGCCGCAGATTTCGATTGGCTGCTGGATCTCGCCGGCGGAGTGGATGGCCGCGGCCGCCATCGCCTGCGGCTTGAGCCTGAGCTCAGCGTGGATCTGCGGTGCAGCCTCGGCGAGATCGAGCGCCTCTGGCGCCGTCATCTGAGCGAGCACATCCCCCTTCAATACCTGGTGGGCATATGCCCCTGGCGCGATCTGGAGCTTGTTGTGGGGCCCGGGGCCCTGATTCCCCGCCAGGAAACCGAATGGCTGGTGGAACTGGCCTTGGAGCATGCCGGCGCCCTCGCTCCCGGCTGGCCGCGCCGCTGGGCCGATCTTGGCTGCGGTTCCGGTTGCCTGGCAGTGGCGCTGGCGCTGGCTTTCCCAGAGGCTCAGGGATGGGCAGTGGATTGCTCCCCGGAGGCGCTTCACCACACGCACAACAATCTCCAGCGCGCCCGCGTCCAAGGCCGGGTCGCACAGCTGGAAGGGTCCTGGTGGGACCCCCTGCAGGCCGTCTGGGGGCAGCTCGATCTGGTGGTGAGCAATCCCCCCTACATCCCCTCGGCCGAGGTGAGCCAGCTCGATCCCGTGGTGCGCTGGCATGAACCCCATCTCGCCCTCGATGGCGGTGCCGATGGCCTTGACGCAGTTCGCTTGATTGCCGCCGGAGCTCTCCAGGCACTGGCCCCCGGGGGCTGGCTGCTGCTTGAGCACCACCACGACCAATCCTCCGCCGTGTGCGCTCTGCTCAGCGCGGCCGGTCTGGAAGCGGTTGTTGCCCACAAGGATCTGGAAGGGCATTTCCGCTTTGCCCAGGGCCGGCGTCCGCCCATTCCCCACTGATGGATTCGTTGCCTGCTCCTGGTTCCTCTCTGCCGCTCACCCTCGAGCCAGCGGCTCTGGCTCAGCACCTGGTCGGTGGCGGAGCAGCGGTGTTTCCCACCGACACCCTTCCCGCCCTGGCCACCCAACCACTTGTGGCCGCCCAGATCTGGCGTCTCAAGCAGCGCCCTGAAGGCAAGCCGCTCATCCTCATGGGGGCAGATCCGGAGCTGTTGTTTGCGGCGTTGCACCAACCTCTGCAGCCGTCCTGGCTGGAGATGGCGGCGCGCTGCTGGCCAGGCGCGGTCACCCTCGTGCTGCCGGCGAGCGGCCCGATCGTTGAGGCCCTGCAGCCCAGTGCGCCCAAGCAGGCAATCTCCCTGGGCCTGCGCATTCCAGCCTGTGCCCCGGCTTTGGATCTGCTGCGGCGCACCGGCCCTCTGGCCACCACAAGCGCCAACCGCTCAGGGGAGCCGCCTTGCCGCACCCCTGTCGAGGTGGCTGCGGTGTTCGGCGGGTTGCCGATCCTGGCTCCGCTGCCATGGCCGTTGATGGAAGGCCAGGCCAGCACGGTGCTTCGCTGGCATCCGGGCGATCGCTGGGAAGTGCTGCGGCGTGGGGCTGTGATGCCCATCAACGGCGCGCCATGATGCCGCCATGCTCTGGCTGATCCTGCTGATCGTGTTCCTGCTCACGGGATTCGACGCACTCCTGGAGCCGGTGCTGCGCGCCTTCACGCCGCTCCTCTCCTTGAGCGGCTGGATCTGGCTGCCGCTGATCGCTGGCGGCTGGTTGCTGGCGGGCCGGCGCTCCTGAAAGACGGCGTCGGCTGAGGGGCTTCCCCGTGTGTTGCTTGTCTTGCCTCCTGAGCCGCTGACGTCCTGCAGGGCATAGAGCAAAACAGCATCAAGCGGCAAGGAGCAATGCTGTTGCACAGCACGGGGAAGGCCGGCACGCCGCCGGAACCTGCTGGCCAGAAGGCAACAGCCGTGAGCTTGAGGGCAAAGAGAAGCCGGCTAACGGATTTGAACCGATGGCCTTCGCTTTACAAAAGCGCTGCTCTACCGCTGAGCTAAGCCGGCACGCGTTGAGCTTATCTCTCCCCCAGAGCCCACAGCAGCAGCTGGCTCCGGTTGTTGCAGCCGGTTTTTGCCAGCAAGTGCGACACGTGGCTTTCCACGGTGCGGTGGCTCAAGGTAAGGGCGGCGGCAATGCCTTTGTTGCTTCTCCCTTCTTTCAACATGTGCAGCACGCGCCTCTCGGCAGGGGTGAGCACGGGTGAAGTCAGTGTGGTTTCGCTGGTGGCAGGCAAGGGATCCATCGCTGAAGTGCGGCTCATGCCAGGGTTCCCACGCAATCGCAGCTTCGCCCTCGTTGCTGGCCCTGGTTCCCACTTCACTCCGGCGTAGCCCATGGCCAGCGGCTTCTGCCGCTGGCTTGCTCAGGCGGAGGCGGCAGCCGTGCCAGGCGGTGGAGGTAACGGTGTGGGGCGGGCCCGCTTGATCGGCAGGTTGGCCACCAGAGCAGTCACGCGGTCTTCGGTTTCCAGGCTCACATCGCCTTCCTCCAGATCGATTTCCACGTAGCGCGACACCACTTCAAGGATTTCCCGGCGCATCTGCTCCAGCAATTCAGGATTCAGATCACTGCGATCGTGAGCCAGCACCAGCTGCAGCCTCTGCTTGGCGGTGGCAGCGCTGGCCGGTTGACGTCCAAGCAGCTTGTCGATGAGTTCGCGGAGCGTCATCGGTGATCAGAAGATCTTGGTTTGCATCAAGCGGCCGATCTTGGCCCTCAGCCCTGGTGCTTTCTTGGTGGGATCCACCAGTGGAACGTCCTCGCCCCGCAGGCGCCTGGCCACGTTCATGTAGGCCTGGCCTGCGGGGGAGCGGCTGCCATTGAGGGTGAGCGGTTCGCCGCGGTTGGTCGACACGATCACCTGCTCGTCCTCCAGCACCAGGCCCACCAGCGGCAGGGCGAGGATGTCGGTCACGTCGTCGACGGCCAGCATCTCCTGATTGGCCATCATCTTTGGCCGCACCCGGTTCAGCACCAGCTGCACCGGCTGGATTTCTCGCGTCTGCAGCAGGCCGATCACCCGGTCAGCGTCCCGCACCGCGGACACTTCCGGAGTGGTCACGATCAGGGCTTCGCGGGAGGCGGCCGCCGCATTCTTGAAGCCGTCCTCGATGCCGGCCGGGCAGTCGATCAGTACGAAATCAAAGCGCTCCTCCAGCATGGCCACGATCTTCTTCATGTCGTCGGGCGTGAGCCACTCGAGCATGCGTGGGTTGCCTGCGGGCAGCAGCGATAAATTCGGCTCCTGCTTGTGCTTCACCAGAGCCTGCTCCAGGCGGCAGGTTTCCGCGAGCACTTCCTGCGCCGTGTAGACGATCCGGTTTTCGAGGCCGAGCAGCAGATCCAGATTGCGCAGACCGAAATCGGCATCCAACACGGCGGTTCTGGCGCCTTGTTTGGCCAGGGCGATGCCGAGGTTGGCGGTGAGGGTGGTCTTGCCGACCCCCCCCTTGCCGGAGCAGATGAGGATCGTGCGGCTCGAGGCGGAGGTCACGGCGCTGCCAGGGATGCCTGCAGGTTACGTCCACTTGTGGTCGGCACCCTCCGTACCCGTTGCTGCTGCGGGCGAGACGCTCCTGAGCCCAGTAAAACGGTGCACGTGCTGTCACCTGTCCGATGCCGGATCCGCTCCCCCATCACCAGAGACTTCTGGTCATGCCCGACGACGGCGCTGAAGCGGTGGTGGCGCTCATTGAAGGGGCCAGGGAGCAACTGCTGCTGAAGCAGTTCAAGCTGGAATCGGAAGCGGTGGAAGCGGCCTTGCTGCGGGCCCATCAACGTGGTGTGCAGGTGCGGGTGATGCTCAATCCTCACACTTCCGGCGGCGATCGTTGGAACGATGCCGCCTACCAGCGCCTGTGTGACTGGGGCATGGAGGTGAACTGGACGAGCGAAGCCTTCCCTGTGACCCACGAGAAATCGATGGTGGTGGACCGCGAGCAGGCCCTGATCGCCACCTTCAACCTGAGTGACAAGTACTTCACCCAGACGCGCGACTATGGCGTGGTGAGCTGTGCCAAAGCTGTGGTGGAGCAGGTGATTGCTGGCTTCGAGGCTGACTGGAACCGCACCTTCTTCTCCCCTGATCTGGCGGTCGGCCTGCTGTGGAGCAGTCTGCACAGCCGCGGCCAGATGGCGCGGATCGTGGATGCTGCCAACAACACGCTGTGGATCCAGCATCCCAAGTTCGTGGATGCGGTGATCCTCGATCGGATCATTTCGGCCCGCGAAAGGGGGGTGAAGGTGCGCGTGCTCTGCGGAGGAAAGCACGGCATCAGTGACTGGGACATTTATGACACCTTCTCATCGCTGCGGGTGATGCAACGCTTCGGTGTGAAGGTGCGGCGGCAGAAACATCTCAAGCTGCACGCCAAGCTGATCCTCATGGATGGTATTGCCGCCCAGACCGGATCCATGAACATCGACCGCAGCGCCTTCGATCTGCGCCGGGAGTTGGGCATCGAGTGTGATGCCCCGGCCGTGGTGGAACGGCTCAAGGCCACGTTCGCAGCCGACTGGGAGCAGGCCAGCCCCTATGCCGCCCCCGACCCGCTCAATCCAAGCCTGCACGAACTGGGTGAACTCCCCCCTGATCCCCACTTCGTGCACGATTGATGCCTGCGTCTGCTCCCGAACCGCACCCGATTCCGTGCCCTGCCGGGCTGGCGCCACCCCCCGGCCTCCGTCAGCTGTTCATCGGCATGCTGCAGGTCGCGCTCTCCTCCTTTGGCGGTGGCCTTTCGGCCTGGAGCCAGCGCATCGTGGTGGAGCAGCGCCGCTGGATGTCCGACCAGGACTTCCTCACCGGCCTCACCGTGGCGCGCCTGTTCCCCGGGCCCAACCAGATCAACATGGCCGTTTACATCGGCGCCAGTTTTCACGGGCTCGTCGGAGCGCTGGTGGCTCTTGCCGGCATGTTGGTGGTGCCATTCACGCTGCTGATGCTGCTCGGCCTCGTGTATTTCCAGGTGCATGAGATCCCGGCCGTGGATCGGGTGCTGGCCGGGGTCGTTGCAGCGGCGGCCGGCATGGCCCTGTCGATGGGCTTCAAGATCCTGCACACCTACTGGCGAGATCGGGTTGCCCTGCTACTGGCTGCGCTCACCTTTGTGGCGATGGCCGTGTTCCATGTGCGGCTGATTCCGATGGTGCTGGTGGCGGGTCCACTGGCCATGGTCTGGTACTGGCCCCGCAGCAGCGCCCAGGAGCCGTCATGAGCTCGCCGTTGGTCTTGCTTTCCTGCGCGACCCCTCCCACCACTCAGCTGGGTGACTTCCTTCAACTGATCTGGACCTTCCTTTCTCTTTCGTTGTTTTCGCTGGGAGGCGGCAACACCCTGCTGGCGGAGTATCACCACATCAGTGTGGAGCAGTTCTGCTGGCTCACCGATTCCCAGTTCTCGGATATCTACGCGCTGGCGGAGGCGGCCCCGGGCCCCAGCTCAATGATTGTGGGGTTGCTGGGCATGGGGGCGGCCTGGAAGGAAGGGCCATGGATGGCGCTCGTGAGTGCCTACGCCGCTGAACTGGCCATTCTCGTTCCATCCACGCTGCTGATGGTGGTCGCCTGCCTCAGCTGGAAACGCCTGGAGCATTCCCCCTGGCGGGTGGCATTTGAGCGCGGTCTTGGGCCGATCACCCTGGGCATTCTCTTCGTGGTGGGCTTCAAGATCCTCAACACGGCCAACCACGGGGTTCCGGGTTATCTCGTTTCGATTGTGGTGTGCTTCCTCATGCTGCGCACGCGGCTTTCGCCGCTGTGGTTCATGGGGGTGGCGGGCCTTTTGGGCGGGCTGGGGATCATCAACCGCTGATGAGCTTGCTGTTCGTCAGTGCTGTCGCCGAACACATGCCAGCCAAGCGATCTTCAGGCCTCCGTCACCGGCCAGAACGGTTCCGCCGGATCGATCCGAATGCTTCCTGCCACCAGCGTGGCCTGCTCGCAGAAGCCCAGCGGTGGTTGATCTTCGGGCCCGCGGGCCACGGCATCGGCGATCCGCAACTGCAGAGGCCGCAGGTGCAAGGCCACGATCCTGGCGTTTGCATCCCCTTCGCAGCCCGCATGGGCAATGCCCCGCAGCCGTCCCCACACGAGCACATGACCCGCGGCGCGTACACGGGCGCCCGGGTTCACATCCCCCAGCACCAGCAGCGATCCCCCCACCTCCACGTGGTCCCCGGCGCGCAGTGTGCCGCGATGCAGGCTGAGTCCGTCGCTGCCGGGCAGCCCTGCGACGGTGCCGCTCGCCTGGCTGTCGCTGTTCCCCGCCGCGCCTGACCCCTCTTCCGTGCTGCGGCTGGAGACAACGGCAAGTCCGATCGCCGCCGCCGCCACCAGCGTTTCCTCGCACCGCCCCTCCACCCTGCAAAGCTTCAGGCCATGGCTGCGGAACAACCGCTGGAGCTCGCGCAGCTGCGGCAGATCCAGCTGCCAGGTTCCGCTCTGCAGCACCACCGGCCCCTGCGGTGGTCTGTGCCCCAGAGCGAGGCGCACGTTCTGAAAGGCAGTGGCTGCTCCGTCAGGGGAGGCCGGCAGCAGCATCTGATGGGCGAGGCCGGGCGCTGAAGCCGCAATCAGAACGGCAGCCATCGGTGCGGGCGAAGGAGGACAACTTACCCAGGAGGTCTCGATTCAGCCGATCGCTGCCGGAGCGCTTGCCTCAGCTGCGCGTTGACCTCAGCCGGATGGATCAGCCAACACAGCTCCACCGGTTTGACCAGGCTGCTCACCAATGGCGATCGCTCCTCAAGCGCTTCGAGCGTGTGACCGTCCCATAGCCGCAGCCCACCTTTGTATGGGTGATACCCACGGCTCTGGCGCTGATCGAGCCCGCAACACACCCGTGGGTCGAGGCCGGCGGCGGCAGCGTGGCGCTGGGCCAGTGCCAGCAGCTCCAACCGGCCCTGCGCTGGCAGGGCGCTCACGTCAAGGGCCTTCAACAGCCTGCGCTCCAGCAGGCGAGCGCTCAGCTGCCGCAGGGGCTCAGGTCCGTCCTCGGCCCAGCGGAGCAGGTGGTACCCGGTGCGTACGTCATCGTTGGCCAGATAGGTGGAGACATCCAGCGCCGCCGGTTCCCACAGCCAGCGGGCCATCACCGCATCGGCAAACACCTGATCGGGGCGAGCGTCGCGGGCGGCCAGGATCAGCTGCCGCAGCAGCCAGTTGCAGACCACGTTGAGGCGGTGGTTGTAGACGCTGCGGTGCATCAGATTGCGCACCACCAGGTAGTGCTCCACTGCCATCAGGCCTTTGGGATGGATGGCAAGGCTGCGGTCGGGGGCCAGGGTCAGGGCGGCCAGCAGGCGGTCGAGGTCCAGTTGTCCGAAGCAGGTTCCGGTGCTGTGGCTGTCCCGCAGCAGGTAGTCGAGGCGGTCACAGTCGAGCTGGCTGCTCACCAGCGCCGCGATCGAGGGATGCGGGTGGCTGCCCTCTTCCAGCAGGCTGGCCACAGCCTCGGCGGTGCCGGGAGCGAACTGCTCCATCGGGCCGCGCAGATCCGGGTGCTCGCGCACCAGCCGGGCCGACCAGCGCTCGTGCCTTAACCCATACATCTCCTCGCCCGAGTGGCTGAGCGGGCCATGGCCCACGTCGTGCAGCAGGGCCGCGGCATACAGAACGCCCTGGGCTTCGAGCAGATCGGGAGCCTGGGGAGTGAGTTCCGCCAGGGCGCGACGGACCAGATGGAGCACCCCGAGGGAATGGGTGAAGCGGCTGGATTCAGCTCCGTGGAAGGTCAGAAAGGCGGGCCCCAGCTGGCGGATGCGGCGCAGCCGTTGAAACGGCACGGTATCGACCAGTTCCATGGCCAGCGCTTCGGCTGGATTGTCACGGTCGAGGCGAATGGCCCCATGCAGGGGATCGTGATACGTGCGGGTGCGTTTCATTCAGGCCAACTCCCCGGCGAGCGTCGCGGCCGCTTCCGCCAGCCAGGTGTCGTCCTCTCCGCCGGGGTTGAGCGGTTCCGGCTCGGGCAGGGGCTGATCGGGGGTGATGCCCAGGCTTTGGATGTCGCGGCCGCTGGGGGTCACGTAGCGGGCCACGGTCACCGTGAGGCCACTGCCGTCGCCCAGCCCGATCAGTGTCTGAATCAGCCCTTTCCCGAAGGTGCGGCTACCCAGCAGCTCCGAACGTCCATCGTCCTGGAGAGCCCCGGCCAGGATCTCACTGGCACTGGCTGTGCCGCCATTCACCAGCGTGAGCATCGGCCCGCGGAACAGTTGGCCGGGAGGGGCCTGCCTCTCTTCGCTCAGGCCGCTGCGGGTGCGGGTTTCCACGATCCGCTGGCCATCCAGCAAGGCGCCGGCTACGGCAACTCCGGCATCCACCAGTCCGCCGGAGTTGTTGCGCAGGTCCAGCACAAGCCCTTCCACGCCATGGCTGTCGAAGGCAGTGAGGGTGTCGCGCACCTGTTCGGGCACCTGCTCGCTGAACTGGCTGATGCGCAGGTACCCAAGCCGGTGGCCCTGCGCATTGAACTCGCGCTGCCGCACGGGTTGCAGGTCAACGGTTCTGCGTTCCAGCAGCAGCTGCCGTTCCACGCCTTCGGGTGAGCGCACCAGCAGCTGAACCCGGCTTCCAGCCGGTCCCCGCAGCCGTGCCGCTGTGGCCTCAAGACCGAGTGAGGCGCAGCTTTGCCCCTCCACTTCAAGCAGTGCACTGCCGGTGCCGATGGCCGCCTCGGCAGCCGGTGAGCCATCCAGGGGCGCAATCACCACGATGGTCTGGTCGTTGCCCACCGTCCCAAGCTGCAGGCCCACCCCGCTGACGCTCCCCTTGGTGCTTGAACGAAGAGCGGCGTAGTCAGATGGGCTGAGGAACCGTGTGTAGGGGTCACCCAGCGGGGCCAGCATGGCGGCGATGGCGTCGTAGGCCTCACCACTGCTTTCGATCCTCTGTTCAAGGGCCTGCTGGCGCAACTGGCGCCAGTGCACAGCCTCGAAGCGCTCGGGGTCCACATAGCTCTGGTTCACGAGGCGCCAGGCCTCCACCACCAGTTGCTGCGCGTCGTTGAGGGCCTGCACGGGGGGCGGGCACCCCAGCAGAATCAGGGCCAAAGAGGCCGCCGACACCAAGGCCCATGCCCTCTGTTTCAGAGGCCTGCCAGCAATCACGACCGGTCCACGGCAATCGGTAGACTCTCGCAACCCACCGTCCCCTGCTGCATGGCGAACTCGTCTCCGGCTGCCAAGTCGTCCCCTGTGTACGACTGGTTTGAGGAGCGTCTGGAGATCCAGGCGATCGCAGACGATATCTCCTCCAAATACGTGCCGCCCCACGTCAACATTTTCTATTGCCTCGGCGGCATCACCCTGGTGTGCTTTCTGATCCAGTTTGCCACCGGCTTCGCGATGACCTTCTATTACAAGCCCACCGTCGCTGAGGCGTATGCCTCGGTTCAGTACCTCATGACGGATGTCAGCTTCGGTTGGCTGATCCGCTCAGTGCATCGCTGGAGCGCCAGCATGATGGTGCTGATGCTCATTCTTCACGTGTTCCGCGTGTATCTCACTGGCGGCTTCAAGCGTCCCCGTGAGCTCACCTGGATCACCGGCGTCACCATGGCCGTCATCACAGTTTCTTTCGGGGTCACCGGCTATTCCCTCCCTTGGGATCAGGTGGGTTATTGGGCCGTCAAGATTGTTTCCGGTGTTCCTGCCGCCGTCCCTGTGGTTGGCGACTTCATGGTCGAGCTGCTCCGTGGTGGTGAAAGCGTCGGTCAGTCCACTCTTACCCGCTTCTACAGCCTTCACACCTTCGTCATGCCCTGGCTGCTTGCGGTCTTCATGCTCATGCACTTCCTGATGATCCGTAAGCAAGGCATTTCCGGTCCCTTGTGATCTCTGCCTGTTTCTTGCCCCTGCTCTCTAGCTTTCCGCCGCCCTCACTAGGTCCCCTCCATGCACATCCTCAAGAAGCCTGATCTGAGCGATCCCAAGCTCCGCGCCAAGCTCGCCAAGGGCATGGGGCACAACTACTACGGCGAGCCCGCTTGGCCCAACGATCTCCTCTACATCTTCCCAGTGGTGATCCTTGGCACCATCGCGTGCGTTGTTGGGCTCGCTGTCCTCGATCCAGCCATGCTGGGCGACAAAGCCGATCCATTTGCCACTCCTCTGGAAATTCTCCCCGAGTGGTACCTCTATCCCGTCTTCCAGATTCTGAGGGTTGTCCCCAACAAGCTGCTCGGCATCGCTCTTCAAACGATGGTGCCCCTCGGCTTGATGCTCATTCCTTTTATTGAGAGCTTCAACAAGTTCCAGAACCCCTTCCGCCGCCCTGTGGCCATGGGTGCCTTCCTTTTTGGTACTGCTTTCACGATTTACCTGGGCATCGGTGCCGCCATGCCGATTGACAAGTCCCTCACCCTTGGTCTGTTCTGAGCCTCTTCCGAGCTCAGCCAATACTCCCCCGCCGCGGCATCAGCCGCGGCTTTTTTTATGGGAGAACGGTCCGCTGGCAGTTCCTGGGCCTTCTTCTCTCTTGAGGCAGGCCAGCAACTGCTATCGCCTCTGTTGCCTCGGTTTTGCTCTGGCCTGGGCAGACATGGGTGTGCCTCTCGGTAGCGCGTCTGTAGTGACAGCCACACTCTGCTGCTCGAAGGCCTCCCAGGGGCAGAGGTCCGATTGAGGCTAAGGCTGCTCACGGCTTTGAACGCACCTTCCTGAGCACACTGGCCCTCCCTATGGCTGCGGGCTTCTGGGCCGTATCCGTCCGTCGCGTTCAGCAAGCCGGCCCCCGGGTGGTGAGAAGCGGAGTAGCGGAGCGGGGATTGGAAGCTGGAAGGCGATGGGGCTTGGAACGGCTACGTCCGAAGAGCTTGTGCTCGGCCTCTGGAGCGAACCGTCTCCTCTCAGCTCCACCAGGAGGGCCTGCGCTGGAGAGGTCTGAGCGGAGTCGTTGCCTTCGTGTGGCACCTGCTGTCTTCTCTCGTGGCTTCAAGCGCGGCCAGCGCAACCGTGAGCCAGGGGGGCCGCGTGACTGTTGCAAAAGTTCACAGTGGACGGTTCGGCCCGTTTCGCAATGGCTCCTGCGGCTCGTTGAGAGCAGTGGCTGCAACGCAGTCCCACCCCACTAGTAGCGGGCGAAAGCCTTGCGAGCACAGACTTTCCCGTGCTTGCGGCGAGCAATAGCGAGCAGCTG